>VERH01000001.1 GCA_018882735.1 Candidatus Nanopelagicaceae bacterium | reverse complement strand
ATGCAACCACAGTTGATCTCTTGGGTAAGGCTCGCAAGGTTGTCGTCACAAAAGATGAGACCACAATCGTTGAGGGCGCTGGCGATGACGAGATGATCAAGGGTCGCGTCAACCAGATCCGCGCTGAGATTGAGAAGAGCGATTCGGATTACGACCGCGAGAAGCTCCAAGAGCGTCTTGCCAAGCTTGCTGGAGGCGTTGCTGTTATCAAAGCCGGCGCTGCAACTGAAGTTGAGTTGAAGGAGCGCAAGCACCGCATCGAAGATGCTGTCCGTAACGCGAAGGCTGCCGTTGAAGAGGGAATCGTTGCCGGTGGTGGCGTTGCACTTCTACAAGCATCTAAGAAAGCATTCGATAAGTTGAAGCTATCGGGCGATGAAGCAACTGGTGCAAAGATTGTTGAATACGCAGTCGAAGCTCCGTTAAAACAGATCGCTGTTAACGCTGGCCTTGAAGGTGGAGTTGTAGTTGAGAAAGTTCGTCACCTCGAAGCTGGCCATGGATTAAATGCAGCAAGCGGTGAGTACGTCGACATGATTAAGACTGGAATCATCGATCCTGCGAAGGTCACTCGTTCAGCACTTCAGAACGCGGCCTCAATTGCGGCGCTCTTCCTCACAACCGAGGCGGTCATCGCAGATAAGCCAGAACCTAAGCCAGCAATGCCTGCAGCACCTGGCGGAGATATGGACTTCTAGAAAGAAGGTTAGACTCGGCTTCATGGCTCGCAAGAAGTCGAAGAATTCTCAAGCAAGTAGCGGCGTCGATAACTTCGGCGCCGCTGAACTTGCTCGTAGCGCAGCAATTGAAGATTCAAAGAATGAAAAGTTTGTTGGTTCATTAATCTCTGTTGATTCTGACGATGATCACATTGCCACTTATCTATTCCAAGCTTTCCTCCCTGGCTATGTTGATTGGCGCTGGGCGGTAACTGTCGCAAAGGTCGATCAAGAAAGCCCCGTTACTGTCTGTGACGTAGTTTTACTTCCAGGACCTGATTCACTTCGCGCTCCGGATTGGATTCCATATAGCGCGCGCGTTACTAAAGAAGATGTCTCTGCCGGAACGATTGTTCCAACCGAAGTCGATGATGCCCGGTTAGTTCCAGCATCTGCCGTACTTCCGGGTGATGAAGATTTAGATCTCCATGAGTTATTTGAATTAGGTGCGGGAAGATTGCGCGTCCTTTCAATTGAGGGTCGCGATCAAGCTTCAAAGCGTTGGATTGAAGGGGACCGCGGGCCAAATACAGATATCGCGCGTTGGGCGCCAAAGAATTGTGGAACTTGCGGTTTCTATATTCCGATTAGCGGCTCGCTCCGCCAAGCCTTCGGTGCATGTGCCAATGCGATCTCGCCTGAGGATGCGCGTGTGGTCTCTGTAAATCATGGCTGCGGCGCTCACTCCGAGGCGATAAACTAGCCCCCTGTCCGCAAAGCGCGGCGCACACGACACCAAAATAGTTTTTAATTGAAGGAGGCTCCCCTCATGCCAACTGGTCGCGTCAAATGGTTTAGCCTCGAAAAAGGTTTTGGTTTCATCTCATCTGATGAAGGTGAAGATGTTTACATCGCTGCCTCAGCTCTTCCTGATGGCGTCACAACTTTAAAGCCCGGCACTAAATTGGAGTTTGGTGTTGCTGAAGGACGTAAAGGTCCACAAGCTCTCTCGGTAAGAGTTGTCGAAGCGCCACCATCACTTGCTGCATCAAAGTCTGGTGCGGAAGATCTTGCGGTGATCATCGAAGAATCAATCAAGATGCTAGATCGCGTTGGAAATGGCCTACGTCATGGCCGTTATCCAAGTGAAGCTGAGGCTGCTCGAGTAGCTAAAGTTTTGCGCGGAATCGCACAAGAAATCGAGGGTTAATTCCCTTCGCGCTTAGCGCGCCGTTTTGTGTATGTGATTCCTATAAATCCAAGGGTGATTCCTAATACACAAGCAAGAATTACTTTTGCCATCGCATTTGCAATGATTGCAATCACAAGCGCAATCGTCCAAAGAATAATTCCAATGATGATGACAGGAATCGCGCTGCGCATATCGTGAAGCATACTAGACTCGCTTTGTGAGTACGTTGCGATCTTTCCGTCATCGCAACTTCCGAATCCTCTTTGCTGCTAATTTTGTATCAAATATCGGAACCTGGGCTCAAGGCGTCGCCCAAGCTTGGTTGATCCTTGAGCTAACTAATAGCGGCTCTTATCTAGGAATCGTAACGGCGCTGCAATTCGCCCCAACCCTTTTCTTTAGTATCTCCGGTGGCAAAATCGCCGATAAGTTCAATAAGCGAAAAGTTTTGCTTCTAACAAACTTAACTGGCGCGACCTCGGCGCTCTCAGTTGGAACTTTGGTGCTGTTAGATCAGATTCAGATCTGGCACGTAATGTTCTTTGCCTTTCTGCTCGGTATGGGCAACGCGATTGATGCCCCAACCCGCCAGAGTTTTAACATCGAAGTAGTAGGTAAGGAAGATTTACCAAATGCCGTTGGATTGAATTCAACAAATTTCAATATTGGCAGGTTGCTTGGACCTGGTCTATCCGGAGTATTAATCGCGGCCTATGGCACGGGTTTCTCATTTATTCTCAATGGAATTTCCTACCTTGGCGTGATGATCGCCCTGCTAAACATCAGAGAACGTGATTTGTTTATCGAAGATCATAAGCGCACGTCTACCAAGATTCGCCAGGCCTTTAAGTATGTCTCGGCTCGCCCCGACATCATTGCCGTGATGCTCACCGTCTTCTTTGCAACTAGCTTTGGCTTGAACTTCAATATCTTTAACACGATGATGGCTACGGCGGTTTTTGATAAGAGCGCTGCTGAATATGGATTGCTCGGAAGTATTTTGGCGATTGGCTCCCTAAGTGGAGCGATTGTCTCGGCTCGCCTCGAGAAGAAGCGCGACCCTAGATTTGTCATGCGTGGTGCGATGCTTTTCAGTCTCGTCTTGATTATCTCTTCCTTCGCACCCAACTACATTACATATGCAATCTTGCTTCCTATTATTGGATTCATCGCACTTATTACCTTCATCGCCGCAAACACGATGGTCCAACTTCGAACCGACTCAGCAATCCGTGGTCGCGTCATGGGTATTTACTTGACAGTCTTCCTTGGTGGAACGCCGATTGTCTCACCACTAATCGGTTGGATGACTCAAGAGTTAGGAACCCGAATCACAATAACTATCTGTGGCGCGATTGCTTTTACTGCCGCAGCAATAACTTATGCGAAATTCAAAGATAGAGGCGATGCCCCAGAAAGCGTTCTAGTTAGCGATGTTCTAGAGGCCGCTTACGAGGACAAGAAGGATTAGTCCAAAGAGGATTACTAGAGTTACGGTTCTTCTGAATTTATAGTTCATCTGCACTCTCCTTTACTGGGACAAGATAGATAATGAGAAGCGCCAACGCCATAAAGCCAGGCACTATGAGAAAAGCCCTTGTTATCCCGAGCTGATCGGCGAGCGCTCCTAGGAGTAAGGGTGAACCCGCAATCGCAATTCCTGCTGCAAAGCTAGAGCGCCCCATCGCTAGGTCAGTCTTCGGTCTTCCCAGATTTAATAGCCGGAGCGTCGTTAAAGTGAATTGGATTGAGGTTCCTAAACCTACGAATAGCAGCGCAATAAAGGTTGTGATTACGACTTCTGAAGTCCAGAAAATGAAGAAGCCAAGTATTTGTAGAGTGATAAAAACCTTAAGGCGTTGGTCGATTGAAATGTTAGGAAAGAAATTTGTTCCAAACCATCGTCCTAGAAACATACCAAGTGGAAATGCGAGCACCAAGGTTGTTGCAAGTGCTGGGCTAACAAAGGTGCGCTCCCGAATCAGAGCAGCTGACCAGAAAATGACGGCGAACTCTGCGGCGATTGATGCGAATAGTCCTAGCCAAGCTAGCCAGTATTTGATGGGTAACGAACCCTTTTGGTGGCCTTCATCATCAGGTAGATGTTCTGGTTTATGGTGACGAGCAAAACGAAAATAAAGAATGGCCGCAAACGGGATACAAGCGAGTAGACCAAGACGCCAAGAGATTGCAGTAGTGGCAATCAAACCAATCGTTACCGTGCCAATCAGATTAAAGGCCGAGGTAACGGCATTATTTTGAGAAACCGCACGCTGTGCTTGCGTCTTGTAGTGACCTGCAAGGTAAGTGACGGTATTTGCAATTGCAACCGATATACCCATCCCAATGACAAAAGCGGCTGGAATGGTTTGTGATGGATCGGGGAGAATTACAAAGGCAATCGCTCCAAAGAGAAAGAGTGCAATTCCTAACCAAGCAGCCTTATATCGCCCAAATCTATGAACAATTCTTGAGTTGAGTGCGCCCGCAAGAATTGATGAGACTCCGAGAGCTGTGCCATGAAGCCCCGCTATCGCGCCAGAAACACCTTGTTCTGTTTGAAGCAAAGGTAGCGCTGGGCCAAAGCCGCCCATAAAGAAACCATAGATTCCAGTCTGTAGTGATACCAGCCAGAAGATTCGGTCACGGCGATATTGAACTATCAATTACTACTTCTTCAGCTCCGCGACGACGTATTCAATGCATTTAGTTAAAGCTTCAATATCAGCTGGATCAATTGCTGGGAACATTCCAACTCGAAGTTGGTTCTTACCGAGCTTGCGATAGGGCTCAGTATCGACGATGCCATTTGAGCGGAGTATTTTTGCAATTTCGAGAGCATCAATTCCATCTTCAAAGTTAATAGTCGCTACAACTTTAGAACGCATAGCTGGATCGGTTACAAAAGGAGTTGTATAAGGGGTCTCTTCCGCCCATGAATACATAATCTCCGCCGATTTTGCGCTGCGACCGGCGGCAAATGACATTCCGCCATTTGAGTTCATCCACTCAATCTGATCGGCGAGCAGCATCAAAGTCGCAACCGCGGGAGTGTTATAGGTCTGATCGAGGCGAGAATTCTCAATTGCAATTGTGAGATCAAAGAATGCTGGGACCCAACGCCCGCTTGCCTTTAACTTCTCAACCCGCGCGATTGCAGCTGGGCTCATTAGGGCAATCCATAACCCGCCATCTGATGCAAAGGATTTTTGTGGGGCAAAATAATAGGTGTCGAATTCTTTAGCTGAAACAGTAAGTCCACCAGCAGCGCTAGTTGCATCAACAAGTACGAGCGCACCTTCGCTACCGGCGGGCCGAAGAATCGGCATTGCAACGCCAGTTGAAGTTTCATTATGGGTTAGCGCGTAACTATCAATTCCAGCTTCGAAAACAGGTAACGGATGTGTTCCAGGTTCAGATTTAATAACTGATGGATCATCGAGGAAGGGCGCTTCTTTAGCAGCGCTAGCAAATTTAGATGAGAACTCACCAAAAGATAGATGTTGTGACTTCTTTTCAATCAGACAGAAAGTCGCGATATCCCAGAACGCAGTAGAGCCACCATTTCCAAGCACTACCTCATAACCTTCGGGAAGATCGAAGAGTGAGCTCAGCCCGGTGCGAACTCGACCCACAACGCTCTTTACGGACTTCTGGCGATGTGAAGTTCCTAAAACGGAAGAGCCGCTAGCGGCAAGGTTTGCGAGCGCTTCACTTCTTATCTTGGATGGGCCGCAACCAAAACGGCCATCGCGTGGCTTTATCGAATCAGGAATCTTTATCTCGGACATAACTTGGTAAGCCTATCTAGTAACTAGGGGTAGAAGCGTTCAAGCTTCCAACCAGCAGCGCCTTTGGTGTAGCGAATCCGGTCATGTAGGCGCGAATATCGACCTTGCCAAAATTCAATCATGGTAGGAATCACAAGGAAGCCACCCCAATGTGGCGGACGTGGGACTTGGCTACCTTCTGGATATTTCGTAGCAAATTCCGCCCAACGCTTTTCTAACTCTTCTCTTGAAGCAAGTGGCGCTGATTGATTACTTGCCCAAGCTCCAATCTGGCTAGACCAAGGGCGCGTTGCGAAATAAGTATCTGAGTCTTCGCCACTAATTCGAACCGCGCTTCCCAATATTTTGACTTGCCGCTCCATGGGATACCAAGGAAAAAGTAGTGAAACCTTTGAGTTCTCATCAATCGATTTGGATTTTGCTGAGTTGTAGTTAGTGAAGAAGGTAAAGCCCGCTTCAGTTACATCTTTTAAGAGCACGGTTCTCGTTGTGGGTTGATCATCAGTAGCGGTCGCTAACACCATCGCATTAGCCTCGACGACCATGGGATTTTCAGCAGCCTGGCTGAGCCAGAGCTGGAATTGCGAGATTGGATTTGAATTCAAATCGCTCTCACGAAGGCCAATCTCGCCATAGGAACGGCGCATCTTGGAAATCTCATCGCGGTCCATCGCTGCCATAGGTGTATCTAACGTCACTTACCGGCTCAGGTCATCTTGGGTTTCGCGCTAGGTGTAATTGTGGGCAGAATACGCGCCATGTCAGATGACTTTAAGCCCGGCCTTGAGGGCGTCATCGCCTTCGAATCTCAAATCGCAGAACCAGATAAAGAGGGAAGCGCGCTTCGCTATCGCGGAGTGGATATTGATGATCTAGTCGGTCGAGTCACCTTCGGAAATGTCTGGGGACTTCTTGTTGATGACCAATTCAATCCTGGACTTCCACCTGCTGAACCATTTCCAATTCCAGTTCACTCCGGTGACGTTCGTGTCGATGTGCAATCTGCAATTGCGATGCTCACTCCAGCTTGGGGCCTAAAGCCACTACTTGATATCTCCGATGAAGAAGCGCGTTCAAATCTTGCTCGCGTCTCGGTAATGGTTCTTTCATATGTTGCTCAATCCGCTCGCGGAACTGCACCAGCAATCCCACAGAGTGAAGTTGATAAGGCCCATACTGTTGTTGAGCGAATGATGATTCGCTGGCGCGGGGAACCAGATCCAAAACATGTCCGTGCAATCGATGCTTACTTTGTCTCGGCCGCAGAACACGGAATGAATGCATCGACATTTACTGCACGCGTTATTGCATCAACGGGCGCTGATGTTGCAGCTTCAATTTCTGGTGCGATTGGTGCGATGAGCGGACCGCTACATGGCGGTGCTCCATCTCGAGTACTTCATATGATTCAAGCAGTTGAACAACGCGGTGATGCGAGAGCGTATGTAAAAGAATTGCTAGATAAAGGTGAGCGCTTGATGGGATTTGGTCATCGCGTTTATCGCGCCCAAGATCCGCGTTCGCGCACACTCCGTCGTACTTGCGAAGAATTAGGTGCGCCAAGATATGAAGTTGCTAAAGCGCTCGAAGAAGCTGCTCTTGCCGAACTAAGAGAGCGTCGTCCAGATCGCGTGCTTGAAACAAATGTTGAATTCTGGGCTGCGGTGCTTCTTGATTTTGCAGAAGTTCCACCACATATGTTCACACCGATGTTTACATCGGCGCGCACCGCAGGTTGGTCTGCACACATTCTGGAACAGAAGCGAACCGGCCGTTTGATCCGCCCATCAGCTCGCTACGTAGGTAAAGGTCCTCGTAAGCCTGAGGCCGTCGATGGCTGGGATTCGACCGTAGGGGCGCTTCACAAGTAGTTCAGCCCCTGCAAAGGTGTCGTGAAAAAGTAAGGCCTTTATAACAAATCGATAATTGCTCTTTTAAGCCTAGTTTCCCTTTGACTGCCTGATTTGGGCGTTATGTAATCGTCTCCTCTGTAGCCCCTCGCTACAGATACTTCCATGGAGGCAATTAATGACAAGAAAGCGTCTAGGCGTATTTAGCGCCATAGCAACCGCTGCTCTCGTTATGACTGGACTATATGTTCCAGCACAAGCTTCAACCAAGAGCGTATTGATCTGGACAGATCAACAGCGTTCAGCAGGCGTTCGCGACGCTTCTGCAGCTTGGGCGAAGTCAACGGGAATCGCTGTAACCGTCGTTGTAAAAGACTTTGGAAAGATGCGTGATGATCTAATCACCGCCGGACCAAAGGGTCTTGGACCAGATATCGTCGTTGGTCCGCATGACTGGGTCGGACAGCTCGCAGCATCAGGTGCGCTACAACCAATCACAAGCGCACAGATCAATCGTGGATCATTTGTTGATGCAACGATTAGAGCATTCCAATACAAAGGAACTCTTTATGGTGTTCCTTACAATGTTGAGAACGTCGCGCTCTTTGTAAATAAGAAACTCTCGCCAACCGCTCCAGCAACATTCGCTGATCTCGAAGCAACTTGGGCAAAGCTCAAGGCAGCTGGAACTGCAAATGTTGGTCTTGAGATTCCAAAAGGCGATCCATATCACCACACACCAGTATTTACTGCTCTTGGTGGGTATGTATTTGGTCAGGGATCAACTGGCTGGAGGGTAAATGACATCGGCCTTTACTCAAAGGCATTTGCCGCAAATGCATCCAAACTTGATGGAATGTTTGCATCTGGACTATTGAGCAAGTCTTCAAACTATGACTTCGTTCAGTGGTTTAATGGCAAAGCTCCATTCATGGTGACCGGTCCTTGGAACCTAGAGAAGGTCCAAAAGTCAGGAATTGATTATTTAATTGCTCCAGTTCCTCCCTACGCAGGCAAGACGGCGCAACCATGGATTGGCGTGAATGGCTTTATGCTCAGCAAGTTCGCCCCGAACAAGCTATCTGCTCAGAAGTATCTACGCGAAGTAGTTGCTACTTCTGACTTCCAAGTTGCTATGTTCAAACTTGGCAACCGTATGCCAGCCTTCAAAGCTGCTCAATCCGATCCTGCAGTCGTTGCAAGCAAGGACTTTGCAGCCTTCGGTGCATATGGAGCAAGCGGAATCCCAATGCCAAACATCCCACAGATGGACAAAGTGTGGTCTGACTGGGGCAATGCCTTTACCGCTGTAGCGGATGGAAAGGCAACTTCAGCTGCTGCATTCAAGTTGGCTTCTGACAACGTGAAGAAGGCAGTTGGCTAAAGAAATATCGAAGTAAATAATCGAGTCAGGGACGTTTACGAAAGTTAACGTCCCTGATTTGATTTGACCGCTGAATAACTAGTTCAAGATAGACCGGGAAGAGGCAACTATGCTGAAGTGGACACATAAGTCCCCTTGGATATTGCTAAAGATTTTCCTATTGGGCGCTCTAAACTCTTTTACGCTCTGGGCGGTCCCAATCCTTATCTCAAATGGAAGTTATGTATTTGCCGGTTACTTTATCTTCGCAACGGTAGTAATTGACTATGTTTTCTTAAGCAAGAAGCGAGTGGCAGGGAAGTACATCATTCCCGGCGTACTCTTACTCATAGCTTTCACGATTTATCCAGCCCTCTTTACTGGATATATAGCATTTACGAATTACTCGACTGGACATATTCTTAACAAAGAGACTGCAATTGAGGTATTAATATCGAATTCCTATCAATCCGCCACTGAAGATTCTGCATATCCGGCCCGAGTAGCAAAAGATGATTTAACCGGAGAATATGTATTCATAGTTCAGCGTCCTAACGGAGAGATTACGGTTGCTCGCAAAGAGAGCTCAGCAACCTTGCCCCGTTCCGATATAACACTCGCCGAGGATGGAACTATCGCGAGCGCAACGGGATTTAAGCTGCTAACTGAAGATGAGATTTTTGAAGTTAGCGATGTGCTCTCTGACTTGAGCCTGCAGGCTGGTAACGACGAATTTTTCAAATTAGTTGATGTTGGAATTGTCGAGCGACTTATCAAGACTCTCGAATACAACGCTGAGCAAGACATCATCACAAATACCCAAACTGGAGATGTGTATCGACCAAACGATCGCGGTTCGATGGTTAGCGATTCTGGTGAGGAACTAGAACCAGGTTGGCAGAGCACTGTAGGTCTCTACAACTTCCAGCGCGTCATTGAAGATGAGCGCTATCGAAAGCCCATGGTCCAAGTACTCACATGGACCTTTATATTCGCATTCTTGGTTGTACTAACT
This sequence comes from Candidatus Nanopelagicaceae bacterium, assembly GCA_018882735.1. GTDB lineage: Bacteria > Actinomycetota > Actinomycetes > Nanopelagicales > Nanopelagicaceae > MAG-120802. The sequence continues at coordinate 71,713 of VERH01000001.1, read as the reverse complement.
ACCTTCTTCGCTGGTTTTCTGCTTGCGCTTACCCTTAATCATCCAAAATTAAAGGCCAAGAAAATTTATCGGTCAATCCTTATCGTTCCTTATGCGATGCCCGGCGTTCTATCAATGCTTACTTGGCGCGGTATGTATAACGAAGATAATGGAATTATCAACAGAATCATTGGCTCTGAACTACCTTGGCTATCTGATCCAACGCTTGCGAAAGCGGCTGTCTTAATTACTCAGCTTTGGGCTGGAACTCCGTACATGTTTCTCATCTGCACTGGAGCAATTCAAGCTCTCTCAAGTGAAGTTCTTGAAGCAGCGCAAGTAGATGGCGCATCGCCGTCGAAGATTTTCTGGAAAATCAAGTTGCCACTTGTGCTTTACTCACTAACACCGCTGTTAATCGCCTCTTATGCCTACAACTTCTCTAACTTCAACGCAATCTTCTTACTGACTGGTGGAGGGCCACAGATAGTTGAGTCAGGCGGAATCGCGGGGCATACCGATATCCTTATCTCATATACATATCGACTTGCATTCACCGCGGGTAAAGGAAATGACTACGGATTGGCAAGCGCTGTCTCATTCCTTAACTTTGCAATCATCGCAATCATTTCGGTCTATGGATTCCGCAAATCAAAGTCAGTGGAGAACATGTGATGACTACTGTTCATCAAATTATTGTAAAAGAAAAGAAAATGACTACCTCGAAATGGTTCCGAGTGCTTGGATGGCGTCACATAGTCGCGCTTTTTTCGATTGCCTTCGCACTCTTTCCACTTGTTTGGATGACTTCGGCGTCATTTGATCAACTCGGCCTAGTATCGGCTCAGAAATTGATCCCCGATAACATTGGCCTAGATAACTATCGAAAGATTTTCAATAATCCAGAAGCGCCATATTTTATGTGGTATCGAAATGCCGTTCTGATTTCACTAGCTAATGCGCTCCTGCAGATGGCTATCGGAGCATTTGCCTCATATGCGCTAAGTAGATTTAGATTTAAGGGACGTAAGACCACTCTCTTGACAATCCTTGTGGTGCAAATGTTTCCACAGCTCTTGTCAGTCACAGCTCTCTTCTTACTTCTTGCTGAGATTAATGAGAGCATTCCGACGCTCTCATTCGGTAGCCCGCTTGCTTTGATAATCATCTTTGCTGGTGGCGCACTTGGTGTGAATGCCTGGATTTTGAAGGGCTTCTTTGACACGATCCCAACCGAAATCGATGAATCAGCAAAGGTAGATGGCGCATCGCATGCCCAAATCTTCTTCAAAATCATCCTACCGTTGGCGCTACCTGCACTTGCGGTGATTGTTCTACTCTCTTTCATCGGAACTATGAATGAGTTCGTTCTAACCTCGGTAATTATGGGTGTAACAGGCGATCCAAATGATCTGACTCTGGCAGTCGGTTTACAACGATTTATTGATGGCCAGTATGACCAGCAATGGGGACCATTCGCAGCAGGCGCTCTTCTTGCGGCGATTCCTGTCATGTTGCTCTTCTTATTCCTGCAGAAATACGTAGTCTCTGGCTTGACTGCTGGCGCAACTAAGGGATAAAAGTTGGAGATTCATCCGCATCACGATGGTAGTGAGCTTTATGTAAGTAATCCGGCTCCGAAAATTGGTGAATTTGTAACTTTGAAAGTAAGAGTTCCAAAGAGCCATTCAGTAGAACGAGTCTTCATTCGCATTATGCAAGATGGCGAGCCCACAACCTACAAATTGAAGCTAGAAAAGAAGAACCGCGTGGAATCTTGGTGGCAGGTCAAAGTTGAAATTAAGAATGTCAAGACTAACTATCGCTTTCTACTTGCAACGAAGAACTCATTCCAATGGCTAAATGCCGAAGGTGTATTTAATCGTGATTTAGCGGATCATGGAGATTTCAAGTTAGTAGCCACAACTCCGACGCCGAAATGGCTCAACTCAGCAATTTTCTATCAGATTTTCCCGGATAGATTCGCTAAATCGAATTCAACGAGAGAGTTGCCTGATTGGGCAATTCCGAGAAAGTGGAACGAGGAGCCAGCCCTTAAACAGAACGAGGTCAGCCAGGAATTCTATGGTGGCGACTTTCTGGGCGTGCAAGAGAAGTTAGGACACTTAAGTGAATTGGGTATCTCTGGAATCTACTTCACGCCATTTTTTCCAAGCAAAAGCAATCATCGTTACGACGCATCCTCATTTAATGAGGTAGATCCACTACTTGGTGGCAACGATGCCCTGATTGAGCTTCGTAAAAGTGGTGCAAAGCTCGGCATTAGAGTGATGGGAGATTTAACTACCAATCATTGTGGACTTGGGCATCCTTGGATTCAAGAGGCCTTGGCTAATCCAAAGAGCTCTAAACGCAACTACTTCTATTGGAGCGAGAAGAGCAAGTGGGGCTACGTTGGATGGTGGGATGTTCCCTCGCTTCCAAAATTGAATTACAGCTCAAAAGAACTTCGCAATGATATGTGGGAAGCAAATAATTCAATTGTTAAGAAGTGGCTCCGGGAACCACTTGGTATGTGCGGTTGGCGAATTGATGTAGGAAATATGACGGGAAGATATTACGGAGAGAATCACAATCGCGAGGTTGCTGTCGGAGTTCGAAAAGCAATGGAGGAAGTAGACCCCGATACATGGTTAGTAGCAGAGAATGCCGACTTCTACGCCGATGATCTTGATGGTCTAGGTTGGCATGGCACGATGAATTACAGTGGTTTTACTAGACCAATTTGGTATTGGATTAATGGTAAGAATAAAGAACTTGTGGATGGATTTGGTGGATCAATTGCGCTTCCAAAAGTCTCCGGCAAGAAGATGGTTGAGACTATGCGCGAGTTTGCTGCTGGAATTCCTTGGCGCTCCCTTGTTGCAAGTATGATCTTGCTCGGATCTCATGATCGAGCGCGTTTTCACACCGTAGTCGGAAAAGATGTCCCTAAGAATCTCTCCGGCGTAACTCTTCTTCTGACTTACCCTGGGGTTCCATCAATCTATGCCGGCGATGAACTAGGTCTCGAAGGTCGCTGGGGCGAGAATGGACGAAGGACAATTGATTGGGAGAGCAATAAGAATTGGAACCACGAGCTTCTCAAGGGCTACAAAGAAATCATCAAGATTAGGAATTCCTCTCACGCCCTTCAATTTGGAGGTATTAGATGGATAGCGATTGAGGATGACTATGTTGCCTATTTGCGCGAATCAAAGCGCGAAACGCTCTTGGTATTTGTCTCACGCAAAGGGGTTAGCGCCCGAATAGATCTCTCAAAGTTTGGATTTACAGTCAAGAAAACGCTTTTTGGCAGCAAACAAAGCGGTAAATCAATCAAAATTCGAAGCAAACGCGCAACTTGCGGGATTTGGAGCTTGAAGTGAGGCTGAAAGCTATTTTTGCAATCTTTTTCGGACTAGCACTCCTGGCTTCTAGTTTTGCTCTTCCGGTTGGCGCTTCGGATGCACCGACCTTTAAACCAATAGTCCGTGGCGATCTTGCAGATGACTCGGTCTATTTCGTGATGACCGATCGATTCGAAAATGGCAAGCCCGAGAATGATGAGGCCTTTGTTGGTGGCGGAATCTTCCGAAGCGGTTACGACCCAACCAGCATCAGCTACTGGCATGGTGGTGATTTTGTCGGATTAAGCAAACGCCTTGAATATATCCGCGATCTCGGATTTACATCTATCTGGATTACGCCTCCTGTCGTAAACAATTGGATCCAAGGCGACTCAGGTGCGTACCACGGTTATTGGGGTACTGATTTCACCACAATTGATCCGCACTTGGGAACGGAAGCGGAGTTCAAAGAATTCGTCGCCAAAGCCCATAAATTGGGTATGAAGGTTATCGTGGACATTGTTGTTAATCACACCGGCGACATAATCTCACCAAAGATTGGAATGTATTCATATCGTTCGATTGGCGACTTTCCCTATCGGAGCGCAACTGGACAGGTTTTTGATATTACAAAGTTTGCCGGTAAGAAAGACTTTCCAAAATTAGACCCGAAGCGCTCATTTCCTTATGAACCTTTCGTATCTACTGCCAACAAAAATGTTAAGAAACCTAGTTGGTTAAATGACGTTACGAATTATCACAATCGAGGAGACTCAACTTTTAGCGGAGAATCTAGCTACTACGGGGACTTTTTCGGCTTAGATGATGTCTTCACTGAAAAACCAGTCGTAGTTAAGGGTTGGACCAAAGTCTGGAGCGATTGGATAACTAAATTTGATATCGATGGTTACCGAATCGATACCGCCAAGCATGTTAACCCTGAGTTCTGGGTTGAGTTTCTTCCAAAGGTCAAAAAAGCAGCGGCTGACGCTGGAAAGAGCGAGTTTCCTATCTTTGGAGAGGTCGCAGATGGCGATCCTGCTTATCTGGCCACTTTCTTGGCGGAACAGGATTTCCCCAGCATCCTAGATTTCAACTTCCAGAATAAAGCGATGCGTTTCGTGCAATCTCAATACCAGGCATATCGAATGATTGAACTTTTCAATGCTGATGATTATTGGACCACAGCTACAACTAGCGCCTATGGGCAACCAACTTTCCTTGGTAATCATGACATGGGCCGCGTTGGCTATTTCCTCCATACCAATATGTATGGTGATATGAACTTGACTTTGAAGCGCTCTCTCTTAGGCAATGAAGTCCTCTTCTTCTCGCGCGGCGCTCCTGTTCTCTACTACGGAGATGAAAAGGGAATGATTGGAACTGGGGGAGATAAAGCGGCCAGACAGAATATGTTCCCAACCCAGGTCGAGGAATGGAAGACCGAGCCTCGTATCGGCTCTACTCCGATTGGAAATAGAAGTGCGTTTGAGGTGAAAAACCCGCTTGAAACTCAGATTACCGAGATTCAGAAACTAATTCGGGAAAATCCTGCGCTTCGTTCTGGTACTCAACAGCTTCGTCTTGCAAAAGCCAGCGTAGTAGCGATGACTCGATATCTTGATGGCCAGGAGTATTTAGTTGTATTCAACTCAAGTGAAGAAGAGAGCGCCTTTGAAGCAGATGTTGTTACTGAGAATGCGACCTGGCGTGAGATTTATGGCAAACCGGGCAAAGTTGAGAGTTCTGGATCTAAGGTCACAGGTAACTTGCCACCCCTTAGCTCCATTGTCTTAAAGGCAGATAAGAAGGTAACTCATTTGGAGAAAGTCGAAGTTACTCTTCGCCCGATCACAGTGGATTACAACACCCAAAACTGGTTGGGTTTGAGCGCAACAGTTGCCGGAAATGGCTACAACCAGGTCAATTTCCAGATGCGAGTAAAGGGCAGTAAAAAGTGGATAAATCTAGGTACCGCCGATCGTAGAACGGTGAAGTATGACCAACTACCAGCCGGGCTATATCGAGGCTTCATTCAGCCACGAAAATTCAATTCTGGAACTGAAATTGAAGTGATTGCGATTGCCCGCAACGACGGTGGCGCAACTGCCTACTCAAAAGTTCGAAGTTACAAAATCAAGTATTGAGCCAGAACCTAAGTGGCTCATCAACATAACTAGCCCAGGATCTTTCGTTATGTGTAGTGCGGTGGTAGACCTTGCTTCGATATCGATTACCCCAACTTAAATCGCGCATCAATTCATCGGCGCGATCTTGGTAGGGAAGATAGGAAGCATCAAGGCCTTTGGTGCCGCGACTCATCCAAACTCGGTGTTCGGGGCGATTTGGCAAGTTCTTTACTAGATAATCAACTAATGGGTCGCCCGCAAGAACCCAATGGGGCGAAAGCGCAAGCGCGGTATGAAAACTATCGTTGAATTTTGAGAGCGCATAAAGAGTCGCAAGTCCGCCCATCGATGATCCAATCATCGCTGTCTTACCGGCTTCAAAATTAGTTTTGGTGTGCGCGGCAATTTCCGGTGTGATCTCCTTGAAAATTTCTTTCAGATAAGTGTTTCCACGCAGTTCACTTGTTTTGATTTCAGGCGGATTTAGAGTGTTCATTCCTTCGCGAAAGGGATCTTCAGGAGCTAGATCCTTAGCTCGACCGTGGGGATCTTCTTTAGTGGAGCTATGAAATACCCCAATAACCAATGGCGGTTTTACGCCTGCTTCTTTTGCCACTCGAGCTGCGGTCTCGGCCAGTTTCCAGGTATAAATAAATGTAGCGGTCCTACGGTCAAAAATATTCTGGCCATCATGAGCGATTAGCACATGCTCGCTACCGCCAGCAGGCGCCCAATAATCAACGATTCGCCCAGAGAAGCTAACCCGATTGACCCATCCGGGAAGTCCTCGAACTTGAAAGCGCTTTATCTGCTCCATAATGGTTGAATCTTGCCATGAGCAAGCGAGCAATCTTCTGGTTCCGAAGAGATTTAAGACTTAGCGATAATCCCGCGCTACTTGCAGCCTTTGATGAAGCCGATGAAGTAGTTCCGCTCTTCATAATGGATGATGAGATCGCTAAGCGCGCTGGTGCACATCGCCGCGCATATCTAGCAGCTTCCCTAAAGGCCCTTGATACTTCAATGAATGGCGCGCTGCATGTTCTCTCTGGCGATCCAGTTGAAGTCCTGACGCGCTTGAAGAAGAAGTACGGCGCTACTTCGATTCATTGTGCTTTCCCATTTGCGCCATATGGAAATGAACTTGATGAGAGATTGAAGAAGGCTGGAATTGAATTGACTCAACTTGGTAGTGGCTATGCCGTGGCTCCGGGGCGGGTACTTAAAGATGATGGCACTCCATATCGTGTCTACACGCCCTTCTATAGAGCTTGGAGCGCGCACGGTTGGCGCAAACCGGTTTCGGCGCCAAAAGATCCAAAGTGGGTAGTTCCCACGAAGGCAGATCACAAACTTCCTGATTGGGATAAGAGTGAAAAGGTTGAGGTTCAAGAGGCTGGCGAAGTCGCCGCTTTAAAACGGTACAAGGATTTCATCAAGCGCGCCTCAGATGATTATGGCGATGCGCGAAATATTCCGGGAATCGAAGGAACAAGTCGAATGAGTCCTCACCTTCGATGGGGCGAGATACATCCACGGACAATGCTCAACGTTCTAGGGCAGAACAAGGGCCATGAGGTTTATCGAAAAGAGATTGCTTGGCGTGAGTTCTACGCAGATGTGCTCCATAACAATCCTCACACTTCTCGGGATTATTACGATGCAAAGTTTAAGAAGATGCGTTACGACAAACCCGGCAAGAAGTTTGAAGCATGGTGCGAGGGCCGCACTGGTTTTCCATTTGTAGATGCCGCTATGCGCCAGCTTGTGAAGGAGGGCTGGATGCATAACCGAACGCGGATGGTTGTTGCTTCATTCTTAGTTAAGGACCTACACATCGAGTGGCAACATGGTGCAAACTTCTTCATGAAGTATTTGATTGATAATGATGTCGCTTCTAATTCCCATGGTTGGCAATGGACCGCAGGTTGCGGTACCGATGCTTCGCCTTATTACCGAGTATTTAATCCGATTGAACAAGGAAGACGCTTTGATCCAGACGGCGTCTACATTAAACGTTATATCCCCGAGTTAGCTCATTTGAGCGGCGATGACATTCACGAGCCATGGACAGTAATCGATGGACTCTCTAAGGGTTATCCAGAACCAATCGTCGACCACGCCAAGGAGCGATTAGAGTCCTTGGCGCGGCTCGAAGAGATCAAAGCGGCAAAACCGATAAAACCAAACTAAACCAAGAAGTTAGTGAACTGCCACGGATCGGCGCGATCGACTTTCTTATCGTTCCAACCCTCAAAGAGATCGCGTCGATTAACGAGCGGATCCCAATCAGCAGCTTCGGAGTGGATTCCACCCCAGTACTTCTCGGCATAACCAAGTACTTCACGCCAAGGAAGTTCATCTGGGACAAGCAACCCAGCGTTTGGATTCTTCATCGCCCAAGCAACGGCTGCGTAAACAGCCGAGGAGACTTGGACAGTTGTTGCTGATTGACCGGGAATCAATTTACGTGAGTCTTCGATATTCAATAGCGAACCAGTCCACCAAGATTTATATGGATGCCCCATCAAGAGAACTCCAAGGCGATCATCACCACCGGTAATTTCATCATTCATGATCCGTTGATTCTTGTGCAGCTCCCAATTGAGCATCTCAAGTTCCTTCATCGAAACGATGGCTTCATTTGAAGGACAGTACGCATAGTGAACTGTTGGCCGGTAAATCGCTTTTCCGTTATCCCAAACTGTTAAGTGATCTGAGATTGTGAAAGCTTCACCATGGCGAATTACCATTCCTTGAATTTCAAAGTTTGGAACCCAGGAACGGACCCAAGTTGTGGCGCCTGGTTGGGCAATCGCAATCTGATTCTTAGGACCTGATGGATGCTCAAATGCATTTGTTGGAAGGCTCTTTTCATGAGTTCCCCAACCAAGTTCGGCTGGCGCAACGCCCTCTTCATAGAAACCTTCAACAGACCAGGTATTTACAAATTCTCCCCATTGCTTTGGCTTATTAGTTACCTGGGTATCGCGTTCTGAGATGTGAATAACCTTCACATTAAGGGAGTGGGCAAGGCTTTGATAATTCTCATTTACTAGCGCCGCTTCAACATCGCCACTTACTTTTCCATCCTTAAGGGCGCGAGTTGCGATATCTACTAAAGACTTCTTTACTAGATGGGAAACCAGTCCAGGGTTAGCGCCATGCTCAACAATCGCGGTGGCACCTGTTTTAGTCCAACGTGATTTCATATCACGCATCCGCATGTGGCGGTAATAAAGAGTGCGCTCAAGCGGGTGCTTGTTTGAGCCGCCTTCGTATGGGTCCCACTCTTCGATAGAAGTATTTAGATAAAGGACGCCATGATCATGGCACCATTGCAAAATTGTGTTGGCATCGATATTCCAAGCGAGATCCAAAAGAAAGTCGCCGGCCTGCAGATACTTTGATAGTTGGGCATCGAGATTGCCACGAGTTATCTGGTCTTGGACATATGTAGCGCCTTGATTTAGCGCGCCTTGGACTCGCGAACGATTATCGCGTTGATCCATGATGGTGATCTGTTTTGCATCTACAAGATGCTCGATAAGAAGAGGTAGGACTGATTGGGAGACTGAACCGGCTCCGAGAATTAGAACTTTATTGGTGAAGCGTGCTGACAATTAGGACCTCCTATTGGAGATGTGAGAATCTCACCCCGTTCGATGTGGACATTTGGACGCCCGAACTTTACGACCAAACCTCGACAGCGCCTAATTTATCCAGCTCTGACTACGCCAACTCTTTCTCGCTTGGCGCGGTACATCGCTTCATCAGCTCGGCGGAGCAGGTTCTCACTATCGCTCTCGTTCTCTCCAAAAGCTTCGCCGATGGAGACGCCTAGTTTGATTTCATGCCCAGCAACGCTAAACGGGAACTCCATAGTGGCGCGGAGCGCGACTGCGATCTCCATGCCTTCGTGACCTGGAATTAGCGCGCCAAATTCATCGCCACCAAGTCGCGCGAGGAGCGCACCCTTTGGCATGACTCGCTCAAGGCGCCGTGCGACTTGGGCTAAGAGTTGATCGCCAACATCATGGCCTAATTGGTCATTGACCGGCTTGAAGCCATCTAAGTCGAGTATGAGCAAGGAGCCGGGAGACTTTTGGAACACTTCAAACTCGGCGATAAAGCGACGCCGGTTTGCTAGGCCAGTTAGCTCATCGGTGCGAGCGAGGATCTGTTCTTCACTCATCTTCCGAGCATCTGCCATAGCCACCGCCATCCGTAAGAAGGCGAGGGCGATCGTTGCAAATGCCGGGATCAAAACGAAGCGGGGAAAATAGTCGGGTCTTAAGACTGAGATAGCAAGAATTACTGAACTTAATACCAGCGCGAGCGTGACGATAGTTGGATTGAAGGTACGCGGATGTTCCTCTTCATCGGATGGAAACCAATAACTATGGGCGATGAAGATAAAGCCAAGTAACCAGCCCGCATCGCTAAGGCTGCCAAAGATATAGAGATCATTCTGACTTAACCAGAGATAATAGAAATCACTCGCAGTAAAGATGGTAACGCCAAGCAAAAAGAGAAGACTTCGCAGACTCAATCTTTGAAGTAAGACAATACCAATTACTGTCAAAAGTAACACCAGATCTCCAACTGGATAGATAATCGTTAAGAAGACTTCATATTGGCTTCCTGAGATCTCCGAAGATGCGGGTTTAAGAAAGAAGGTTGAAAGTAGGGTTGTACCACTTAGAGCGATTACTAGGGTGTCTATCAATTCAAGGCGACGACTCTTTGCCTGATTACGGAGGGATCTAATCGCACCGAATATCGCTAGGGGATAGAAAAGAGAATAAGCGATCTCAGAAATGATGCTTAGCTCAGTATTAAAGAAAGAATCAATAGATGAAGTAATGGAGCCAATTCCCCACGCTAGGAGGGCGAGTGCGAAGACTTTCTGGCCGAGGTCATCATCGGGAAGTGGTGTAAACAAGATTCCGATAATTGCAGCGATTAGAACTGAGTTATAGACGATTAGCTCGCTCCACCAGGTTGGCTCTGAAAAGTACCTGAGAATCAAATATGAAAGTAGCAATGTGCTGGCGAGCCACCTTGTTGAGGAGTAGATTCTCATCATTGAAGCGTATTGAAAGGTTAAACATGGAAAACGAGAATTCTCTATCTAGACGTTCACTACTTTGTGGACTCGCAGTCCTCACGCTTGGTTTTGTACCTGATAAAGCTATTGCTGCATCGAAGGTAAAGGTGCTAGCTAATGGAAAGGTAGAGGTTCTGATCTCTCAAAATACTGCGCTCCGCAAAGTCGGTGGAGTAGTTCAGTTTGAAGATTCATCTGGAAGATCACTTGCGTTAGTCCGAACCTCAAAAGCAGTTAATGGATTTAGAGCGCTAGATCTTTCTTGCACACATGAAGGAACTACAGTCGGCTTAAGCGGTGGAAAGTGGATCTGCCCAAATCATCGCGCTGAATTTGCGGTCAACGGAAAAGTAGAAGTTGGCCCAGCAAAGCGAGATCTTCGTTCCGTGCCAGTAAAGGCAACTAGGACAAAAGTTACTGTTGGTTAGTGCTTACAGGCCACGCTGGCAGGCTTGATTACGTCCCTTGAGATTGGACTTAATCTCAACTTCAGAGGCAGCGACGGTCTGGGATTGCAGATCAAGGCGCTTCTGTTGAGCAGTCACATCTGAACTCTTCTCACGCCAGTTATCGGCTGCGCGCTTGAAACCTGCGATGGCGCGCTCATAGCTCTTAACGGCGTTGTTCCATTGTTCAGTTGCCTTTGCGTAAGCAGTTCCCTTAACTCGATTCTCCTCGTAATTTGCTTTAGCAGCATCGAGCTTTACTTGGGTAGCAACAATCTTTGCATCAAATTCTTTTGCCTTTGCTTCTGCCGCAGGAATCTCTGCGGTTAACTCAGCGAGTTTCGCTGTGGCGGTAACTAATCCAGCCTTTAAACCGTCAAGGCGCTTAACCGAATCTGTATAAAGAGTATTTGCTTGGATACAACCAATCCAAACCCAGGTGCGGCGCTCATTTGGGTAACGAGGGTTCTTTGTGCATACGTAGCGATCGCCACCGATTCTTGTTGTGGCGCCTTCCTTTGTGCAACGCGCTCCAGCTTTATTTGCGGCCTCGGCAGGTATGAAGGAAGTGGTAGTCGTTAGCAGCGCCATGGCGGCAACAACAGTGGCTTTCTTACCGAACTTCACAAATGTGTTTTGCACAATGCCTCCCAGATTTACCGCAGTTATTAGCCGAAATCCTAAAGGCTGAAGGGTCAAAAATTGCTCAACGAACCTCCACAGAAAGTAAGGAATTTGCTGAGAAAGTCCCTTATCGCTGTCTTTTGCGAGCGTTCATACCGACTTTTCTCACAATCGGACGGGGTATGTATCGCATCAAGAGAGTCAGCAATTTGTATTGGGAACCAGGGATAGAGAGCGCTTTGCCCTTTTGAGAACTTTTCCAAGCGGTCGCAACAACCTCACTTGCATCAAGCCAGAGAAATTCCGGGAGACCATTCATCTTCATCCGACCCCGTTGGTGAAACTCGGTACGAGTAAAACCAGGACATAGAGCGTGAACTTTCACATTAGTGCCAAGAAGTTCTGTGTGTAGTGATTCACTCATTACCGTCAGGTATGACTTAGCAGCGCTATAACTACCCCCGGCAATCCATCCGGCAACGCTTGAGACATTGATGATGGTTCCGCTATCGCGCTCCTTCATCGCAGGTAGAACCGCGTGCATGAAACGAAGTGGTGCCCGCACCAACACATCAAGTAGATCATTCTCTGATTGTCGGTCGCTAACTGAAAAACTCTTATTTATTCCAAATCCGGCGTTATTGATTAAGACCTCAATTGGCCTGCTTATATTCTCCAAGCGGAGCTCAATAGTTCTAATTCCTTCATTTGTAGCAAGGTCGGCTTTTATGACTTCAACTTCAACGCCATGTTTATTTCTAAGTTCATCCGCGCTCTTATCTAACCGCGCTAAATCGCGCGCTGTGATAACTAGATCATGGCCGAGCTCGGCAAGATGTTCGGCAAATGCGGCGCCGATTCCGGCAGTAGCGCCAGTCACCAGCGCAATCGGTTTTGAACTTATCGGGACCACTACTTCACGATACCGGCAGTGGACTCCTCACGGATATGCCAGGAAGTACCGTATTCCTCCATAAGTTTTAAAAATGGCTTTGGATCAAACCATTCTGGACCATTAACGCCACGTGGTTGCCAGGTTCCGTTATGAATCAATTCCATTGCGATGACCGGATTTACTGCGGTCTGCCAAACAACAGCCTGATCGCCATATTCCTTCATCGACCATTCATTATCAACAACGTTATAGATGTATACGGCTTTTGGTTGACCGTTCTTATCAAGTCCGCGAACTAGCGCACCGGCACAGGTTTTACCCTTCATGCGAGAACCAAGAGTTGCTGGATCAGGTAGTGAAGCTGCGAGCAAGTCGCGTGGTGCGACCGATACGCCTTGCACTTCCACATTCTCTTTACGATCCATACCAAGCATGTTGATGGTCTTGAGAATCTGGATGAACTCAGCGCCAAGTCCGTATTTGAAGTTAACTTTCTTGGCATCGACTTTCTGGGGGATTAGAACGACTTCTTCGTGCTCAACATTCACGCACTCAACCGGTCCAATACCTTCAGGGAAATCAAAGGTTTCGATCTCGCTAAACGGTGGGGTAGTGAACCAACCACGGCCATCTTCCCAAACTAACGGTGGATTTAGGCACTCTTCAATAGTCGTCCAGATTGAGAAGGAAGGAGCAAAGTTTGCGCCCTCAACTCTCAAGTTCGAGCCATCGAGAATGGTGATCGAATCAATTCGACTAAACATCTCATTGTCTGCGTACTTAGCGAAGATATCGCTCATTCCAGGTTCGACGCCCATACCAACTAGCGCATAGATCTTCCGCTCTTCCCAATTCCAATCACGTGCGAATTGTTCATCACCTAACTTCACACCGGTTTCGGTATGCGGATAGTGCGGATGTGGGCGAGAGAGTGACATCGCCATATCGATGTAATTTGTATTTTCAATTTCACAAGCAAGAAAAATCGGCATCACAAAGCGCGGATCAACAGCATTGATTACGACATCAGGATCGGCTTTGCGGATTAACTCCCTCAAGTCCTCTAGCTCAGCTGCATTTACTTGGGCAGCCGAAAAACGGGGGTCTTTGACCCTTGAAACAGCCTCTTGGGCACGTGCCAGGGTTCGATCAGCGATGACCAGCGAAGATATAAACGATCTCCGTGATGCGATATTGATAATCGCTCTACCGACGCCACCAGCACCTATTACCAGCGCTTTCATGGTGAAATCAACTCCAAACGAGATTTGTACGGAGTTTAACTTAGAGTAATTTTTAAAGCAATTTACCGCGTGATTACGCTCAATTATTATTAGATAATTCTCAGATAAGTCCTTGTAGCTCAGTGGATAGAGCAACCGCCTCCTAAGCGGTAGGTCGCCGGTTCAACTCCGGCCAAGGACACATTTCTAATTCATTCGTAAGATTAGTTTATGGATTTAGAAACTAGGGATTTATATCCCGGTATTTCGAAGCAGATTACGCCAGAAAGATTTACTCGAGTAGATCGGTCTGTCCAAGCATTTTTCAAGAAAACCTTAACCAGCATGTCAGATGGATTACCTTTTATTATTACTGGCGATATTCCAGCGATGTGGTTGAGAGATTCAACTTGGCAAGTCAAGCCGCTACTGCGCTCGAAGCATCCGAAGGTAATTGACCTACTAGCTGATCTAAGCCGCTCACAAATAAAGTTGTTTCTAAAGGATCCCTACGCAAATGCTTTTAATCCGGGACCTAGTGGTGCATGTTGGCACAAGGATTTTCCAGATCAATCTCTGTGGGTCTTTGAGCGAAAATTTGAATTAGATTCCTGGGCATCAATCCTCTATCTAGCTCGAAAGATTTCTGAGCAATATGGTTACACCGATCACTTTGACGGGAATTTTGAGGCGGCATTAGAAGTGATGATTAATCTCGCCAAGAAAGAACAAAATCACGATCGCGATAGTTATATATTCAGAAGAGATGGCTCACCACCTCATGATTCACTCTCTCATCTAGGGCGAGGAGCACCAGTAGGCGTTACCGGAATGGTCTACTCTGCTTTTAGACCTAGCGACGATGCCTGCACATATGGTTACTTAATACCTTCAAATCTATTCTTCATGAGTGAACTCAAGAAATTGCGCTTTGCAGGGTTTGAGACTCAAGCAGCCCAACTGGCGTCTGAGATTGGAAAGGGCGTAAGGGAGTTTGGAGTCATCGATGGCAAATTCGCGTATGAGGTAGATGGGCTGGGTAATTCATTATTTATGGATGACGCGAATGTCCCATCTCTTCTGAGTCTTCCCTATCTGGAGGTACTTTCATCAGAGAACCTCGAGTATCAAATTACGCGTGATCTAGTTTTATCCGAAGAAAATCCATATTTCTTTAAAGGTGCATTAGCCATGGGCGTTGGCTCCCAGCACACTCCGAAGAACTTTGTCTGGCCAATTGCTATTGCGATGGCAGCCTTAACTTCAAATAGTCCAACCGAGCAAATTAGCGCTTTGGACATACTAGACAACACCGATGCAGGATCTGGTCAAATGCATGAGTCATTTCATGTTGATGACAGTTCTAAATTTACTAGAGAGTGGTTTTCCTGGGCCGATATGACTTATGTTGATTTAGTTCTTGAGTCAATTAACTACAGTTTTGAATGAAGAAAAACTATCTAAGAACAACTTTAAGTGACTTAAATTGATCTGGCACTTTCTCAAACGGCGTTGAATGGAAATTGATTTCCTCTGTATGAATTTTCCAATTCAAGTTACTATCGCTCAACGTTTCCATGAATACTCTAGCCTCAATTTCTGCAATGTGGTTTCCAAGACAGGTATGAGGTCCAAAGCCAAAGCTCAAATGGGGATTTCGCGCTCTGTTGAGATTTAGCGTAAATGGTTCTTCAAAGACTGTTTGATCGAAATTGCCTGAAATAAAGCTCATTCCGACATATCTATCTTCAGGCAAATCTGATGCACCCGTCTCAGGGGTGGTAGTCCGATTCATGAGCGGAAGTGGGGTAAGGAACCGTAAGAATTCTTGAATAGCTGAATTGATGGTAATTTCCTTGCTTCGAATTTGCATCAGTTCATCGGTGCGAGCAAAGTGCCACATGATTCCAGTTAAAAGTTTCACCACCGTGTCTCTACCGCCCGCTAAAAGAACACCGACAATTCCACGGAATTCAAGAGGAGAAATTCGCTTTCCGGCAATTTCTAAATTTGCGATCTCGCCATAAATGTCCCTAGTTTCATGTCGCACAGCTTCTTCGTAGACAGAATCCAAGTAGCGGTGGAGAACTGCTCCATCTCTTTTTTCGGACTCCGCAGTCCAAACGTCAGGACCCCAAGAAATCCATTCTTCAACATCCTGAGGACGGTTGTAGATAACGCCTAAGTTATGCATTACCAAAGGAAGTGCGAGATCACTAACTACTTCTTTTGGCTCTGCGGCGAAATAAATCTTAAGCAGACTTTCCGAATTTTTTCGAAAACTCTCGGCATGCTTCTCAATTGCAGGCTTAACAAAATATGGCGCTAGTGCTGATCTATAAAGGTGATGAAGTGGAGGATCAACTTCTAAAGGTAATTGCCTATAGTCACGGACATCCGCATCTCCTTGTAAGTCAGAGGAGTAGGTCTGGGTGTCGCGTAATGCGCTCCGAAGCGGCGCATGTCCAGTAATAGTTTTTCTAGTGCTTTGATGGAAGACTGTCACGCATAAACTTTATCTTTCTAAGGTGCCCGATGCAAGGAGTTTCATGGAGAACTTAATAGCCGTTGCAGTTTTTCCGAAAATTGAGAAAGAGAACTTATCTAGATTTAAAGACATCGCAAGAGAAATGCTGCAAAGTATTAGAAGCCAAGAATCAGTTCTGCGTTATGAGCTTTTCTTCACTTTGGATGAAACTTCTTGTGTAGTCATTGAGGAATATGTAAACCCCGCAGGAGTTTTTGAACATGTTGAGCGGCATAGCAAGTATTTGGAGCAACTTAGCGCCCTAGGCGGAAAAATTCAGGGAAGTATGTTTCCGCTCTCATCTGAGGGAGATGACATTACTCAAATCCAAGAGAACTGGGATTCAACTATGCACAGATATTTTGATGGCAAGCGATAAAGCAACAAGCATTAATATCACTTAGAAAATACAATAGTTCGATTTCCAACAATAAAGATTCGATCCTCTGCAAATAATTTAACCGCACTAGAGAGAACTCTTCGCTCGATATCTCTACCGATTGCAACAAATTCTTCTGGGGTAGCCGCATGATTCACGCGTGTTACATCCTGTTCAATAATTGGGCCTTCATCAAGATCTGACGTAACAAAGTGGGCCGTAGCTCCAATTACTTTTACGCCTTTGGCATGTGCTTGGTGGTAAGGACGCGCACCTTTGAAGCCAGGTAAGAAAGAGTGATGAATATTTATGATTCGGTTAGCGAACTTATTACAGAAGTCAGATGAGAGGATTTGCATATATCTTGCCAAGATGATGAAGTCGACGCTATGAGTCTTAGCTAATTGTGCAATTTCACGCTCTACTTCATTTTTGGCGAGTTTCTCGGTATCAAGATAGTTAAAAGGAATTCCATGGGATTCAACAAGAGGACGTAAGTCTTCATGATTTCCGATAACGACTGGAAACTCGGCGGGCATCTCCTCTAAATCACGGAGATAGAGCAAGTCGCGCAGACAATGACTCGCCTTGGTCACAAGAATAAGGGCGCGCTTGGCTTGGTTTGCATCACGAACTTGAAGATTTGGGCTGTAGTGGGCGAGACGTCCGCTCAGGCTTGATCTCGCATCTGCAAGGTTCGCCTCGGTCTCAAAGCGAGTACGCATGACGAAGGTATTTGTGATCGAGTCGGTAAATTGTTGGTTTTCCAGGATATTGCCATTGATTTCAAGAACAGCCGAAGTCAGGGCATTGACGATGCCGCTTCGATCTTCACATTGAAGGGTGGCGATGATTTCCACCCGCCAAGTCTAATGATTGATCTTGAAACGCTGCAGAGCTTTTGGCGCCCACCAGTTCCAGTCGCCGAATAGGCGCATCAGTCCTGGAACGAGGAATGCACGGATAAGCGTCGCATCAAGCAGGATTGCAAATGCAATTCCAAAACCCATGGATTTGATAGACGTTACGCCACTGATTATGAATGCTGCGAAAACCACAGCGAGGATCATCGCCGCCGCCGTAATGATGCGGGCAGACTTTTGTAGACCAAGAGCGACCGAATCAACATTCGAGCGGCCTGCATCATGCTCTTCCTTAATTCGTGAGAGAAGAAACACCTCATAATCCATGGAAAGACCAAAGGCAACAATTGCGACCAATACGACCGTGCTGGTGTCCAGCGCTCCAGTATTTATAAAGTCTCCGGTTAAGAAGTTTAGGTTTCCATCTATGAAGACCCAAGTGAGTACTCCCATAGTTGCCGCAAGGGAGATGTAATTGAGAAGGATTGCCTTTATCGGAAGTAGTACCGAACCAGTGAAGAGGAATAGCAGAATCAGAACTGTGATTGTCACCCAGAGAAATACCCAGGGAAGAGTGTCGGCAATTCCTTCTTGAGTATCTGTGTAGTCCGCCGCAACTCCACCGACAAGAACTTCAAGTGGCGAATTGATTGCCCTGATTTCTCTAATCAACGTTTCTGCTTCTGGTGTTCGAGGCGCCATCGAGTGGATTGCGACTAATCGGACTGATTCACCCTTCACATCCGGGGGGCTAACTCGAACAATCTCTGAGATTTGGCCAAGGGATTCCGCATAAGAATTAACAGCTTCTAAGTTGCTGCCACCAGCGGGAAAGACAATCTCAATCGGGTTGCTCTCTTCACCCGGGAACTTCTCTTGGATAAAGGCAGAAGCTTGGTAGGCCGGATCGCTTGCCGGTAACACTCGCATATCAACTTGTGAGAACTTCACATTTGTAAGTGGAGCAATCATCAAGCCGAGAAGTAGGAGCGAGAAAGCAACGACGGGTACTGGTCGCTTCATTACAAATCTTGAAACACGAGCCCAACCGCCATCTTCTTTAGGAACAAGACCATTTTTACGAACTACTCCCTTGTTAACTTTTTCGCCCAACATCATCAAGAGGGCAGGAAGGGGCACTAGTGCACCAACTACAGCTAGCGAGACAACAATTGCGCCGGCATATCCCATCGATTTCAAGAAGTTCATAGGGAAGAAAGTGAGTGAAATAAGAGTAAGCACAACCGTTAATCCAGAGTAGAAGACGGTCTTTCCAGCGCTTCTCATCGTATTTACTATGGCATCTTCACGGCTTATTCCGCGTCGCAGCTCTTCTCGGAATCTATTAACTATCAATAATGCATAATCAATACCCAGCCCGAGGCCTAAACCCGTAGTTAGATTCAATGCAAAGACACTTACCTCGGTAAATTGCGTTAAGAGATATAGTCCAAAGAAGGTTCCGAGAATTGCGGTTACACCTATGATCAGCGGCATTGCTGAAGCTACTAATGCGCCAAAAACGAGAACAAGCAAGATAAATGTGATCGGAATCGAGATGGCTTCCGAAATCTTTAAATCATTCTGGATTCGACCGTTAATTGCATTTGCAAAGACCGCTCCACCAGAAACTCTAATTCGTTGATCTTGATATTCACCCTCATATTTATCTTGGTAGTAACCGCCGAGTGAATCTATCTCAGTGAAATCATCAGACTTTAGGTATATAAAGATGTATGCAGCGGTTCCGTCAGTGCTCTTAAATGCAGGGTTCCTTCCTGCGCTCCAATAAGAAATCACGTTCTCAGCGCTGGACTCTGCTCGTAGTTCAGCTTCTAGAGAGGTGGCTGCGGCTACCGTTGCTTCAGAGTCAACTGAGCCGACTGAGGATTCAAGGGCGATAACTACAGCCGGATCTTTTACTTCGAAGGTATCTTCTAAGTATTCAAAGACTTTTGCCGAGTCGCTATTGGGGTCTGAGTAGCCGCCAGTATCGAACCTAGAGAAGACCTGGGTTCCTATCGTTCCGAAGACGAGTACGGCGGTAATGGAGAGCGCGAAGATTGCTTTGCTGCGCCGCGCGATTGAATGACCCAACTTCTCAAACATAGATTGCCTTCTCTTGACTCGTAGATTGCCGAGGTAGATAATGTAAACAATGTTAACACCAGCGCGCAAGCAGCAAAAGGTTTTCTATCGGATAGTGTGAGGTGTATAACTTGTAATGGATGCGATTTAGGAGCGGTATGAGCGAACTGATTCCCTCAAAGACACAGGATGAAATCGATCCATCCGCAGACTCAGCTATCGACGCGAAACGAGAAGAAGAGATAAAGGCGGATAAGCCGCCACACCACGATTAACTCTCGGATTTAGTATCTGGTTTTGCAGCTGGTTTAGCCGCAGGTTTTGAATCTGTTTTCGTCTCTGACTTCTTTGAATCAGTCTTATAGAAGCCAGATCCTTTGAAAACTACCCCAACATTTGAATAGACCTTACGGGCCTTTGCGCCACACTCAGGGCAGGTATCGATTGCGGCATCTGAGAAAGATTGGAAGACCTCGAATTCATGCTCAGATTCACATTGATATTGGTAGGTAGGCACGGCGTAATCTTAGGTTCGTGATGGAGATTCTTCTAATCGAGGTGACCATTGCTCTTTGATTTACTGAATACTCTCACCGGAGCCTTGGTAATGGGAGCATTGCTATCTCTTACCTTCCTCTTTCCGGAAATTGGCGGCCGACTAGCGGAGCCATCAAAGCGGCTGCGAAGAGTACTTCCATTCTTAGTGGCGACTTGGGCGATTTCAGCATTTGGAAATCTCTTAGCTACTCTGGCAAATCTCTTTGAATCCTCAATTCTTTCAATGCTGGAATTCACAACAATTCGCTCCTACGTAACTCAGACGGCCTTAGGAAGATTGCAGCTCATTCAAGTTCTTGCGGCCGTCTTACTGTTATTGATCTTAGGAAGTGTACGGAAAGTTGGCGGAGCGTTCTTTGCTTACTGCATCGCAACGATAGGAGTTGTTGCACCACTCTTTCAAAGCCACACAAGCCAAGCAAGTGGCCATGGACTAGCGATTGGTTCTCTAATCATTCATGTCATAGCACTTTCTTCTTGGGTTGGCGCTGTTGCTTCACTACTTTTCATGGATGAAGCCACTCGAAAACTAGTTATCACAAGAGTTGGCGTGATTGGGACTTGGTCTGTGGTCGCGGTAGTTCTAAGCGGAGGCACGAGTTCGATATTGAGACTGGGATTTTCAAGTGATTGGTTGACTACATATGGAGCGCTGATACTTCTAAAGGTTGGAATTCTTAGTTTCATAGCTCTTACTGCAATAAAGATTCGCAAGAGTATTGCCGACTCAAGTTTGATTCGATTTGAGGTATCACTACTTCTATTAGTTACGGCAATCGGTTCGCTTCTCTCTCGCTTCACTCCGATTATTGAGAGCGAGTATGAATACGATCGAGTAAAGGAGATTACCGGCGTCGGGATGCCGCCAGAACCAACTTGGCAACGCCTCTTCTTTGAATATGAAGCAGATGCGCTAATGCTCGGCGCACTTGTATTCGCCACCGCTCTCTACATCCGCGGAGTAGTGATCCTTGCTCGCCGTGGCGATAAGTGGCCGGTGGGAAGAACAATCTCATTTGCGATTGGAATCTCACTTCTGGACTACAGCACAAGCGGTGGACTTGGGCTTTATGCAATCTTTTCATTTCAGTACCACATGATTGCTCACATGATTTTAAGCATGATTGCGCCAATATTTATAGTGTTAAGTGCTCCGATAACTTTGGCGCTCCGCTCACTTCCCATAGGAAGGAGAAAAGAAGAACGCGGTATCCGAGGTTGGTTGATTGAATCGCTCCATTCAAGGTTTACCGGAATCTGGACCAATCCAATTGTGGCGTTAGCAATCTTTGATGGTTCGCTCTTTGCCCTTTACTTCACACCGCTATTCGGAGATTTAATGTCTAGCCACTTCGGACATCTATTGATGAACTTTCACTTCATCGCCGCTGGGCTGCTTTTCTTTCATGTGATTGTCGGCATTGATCCAAACCCAAGAAAGGTTCATCATCTAGTCCGAGTAGTGATACTTCTTGGAGCGATAAGTATCCATGCCTTCTTTTCGATAGCGTTACAAGCATCGAATTCTTTGATCGATGGTGGCTACTACGCTTCCTTAGAGCGCCCTTGGGCCACCGACTTATTAGCGGATCAGAAAACTGGAGCGGCAATCGGCTGGGCGATGGGTGAGATTCCAATCATTATTGCTCTGGTTGCAACCTTTATCCAGTGGATGCGCTCGGATGCACGTGAAGCAAAACGAGCAGATAAGAATTCAGAGCGTGACTTAGCGGAATATAACGAGTATTTATCCAAACTCGCCGAGCGGCGAAAGGACTCGTAGTATTCCCGCCATGGATCCGCTCTTCTCGTTACCCGAAGAATATGTAGCGCTACGTGAGAGCGTTCGTGCACTCGCAGATAAAAAAATTCAACCCTTTGCACATGATGTAGATGCAAACGCTCGGTTCCCGCAAGAAGCACTTGATGCACTTCAAGCGGCGGGACTAGCTGCGCCACATGTCCCAGTCGAATTTGGTGGTGAAGGCGCTGACTCACTTGGCGTTGTGATTGTTATCGAGGAAGTAGCTCGGGTTTGTGCATCTTCTTCACTAATTCCAGCTGTAAACAAACTTGGTTCAGTTCCATTGATGTTGGGCGGTAATGATTCCCAGAAAGAGCGTTGGTTAACTCAACTAGCAAAAGGAAAAGGATTTTCGTATTGCTTATCGGAATCAGAAGCCGGATCCGATGCGGCCGCAATGAAGACTCGTGCGGTCAAGAAGGGTGATGGTTGGGTTCTAAATGGAAGTAAAAAGTGGATCTCCCATGCTGGTGTTTCTGAGTTCTACACCGTGCTTGCATCTACTGATCCGGAAAAGGGAGCTAAGGGAATCACTGCTTTCGTAGTTGAGAAGAGTGATCCAGGAGTTTCATTTGGCGCCCCTGAAAAGAAGATGGGCTTTAAGGGTTCACCAACTCGAGAGGTCTACTTCGATAACGTTGAAATTGGGGATGATCGAAGAATTAGCGAGATCGGCGGAGGTTTTGGCCTTGCCATGAAGACTCTTGATCACACTCGAATCACTATCGCTGCTCAAGCGCTCGGAATTGCACAGGGTGCATTTGAAGTTGCTACGAAGTATGCAAAAGAGCGACGCCAATTTGGAAAACCGATCTTTGATTTCCAAGCCGTTCAATTCATGCTCGCTGATATGGCAATGGAGATTGAAGCGGCGCGACAATTAACTTACGCAGCCGCCGTTAAGAGTGAGCGCGGTGAGCGTGATCTAACCTTCTTCTCGGCCGCCTCAAAGTGTTTCGCAACCGATGTTGCGATGAAAGTAACCACGGATGCCGTCCAAGTTCTAGGCGGATATGGCTATGTAAATGATTATCCAGTTGAGCGGATGATGCGAGATGCAAAACTAACCCAGATTTATGAAGGCACAAACCAGATTCAGCGCTTGGTGATGGCGCGCAATCTCGGCGTTAATTAAATCCGAACTAACTTACTAGGCGTTAAGACCATTTTGACGGGCACGTCATGGCTCTCACTTGGTAACGAGGCCACAAATTCAGCTTCGTTAATTAGCGCTATTGAGATGCCAGAAAAATTCCGCAACGCGCGATCATAAGAGCCACCACCCCGCCCAAGGCGATTTCCTTTTGAGTCGATTGCTAGCGCAGGAACAATCATCAGATCAATGGATCCTAAGAATCTCTCACCAATTGGCTCTTCTACATTTCCAGAGCGCTTTAGGTTTTCAAGATTGCCATCCCAGTTTCGAAACTCCAATGAGTTATCCGATAGGCGAACGGGTAGCAACAACTTCTTCCCCGCCTGGAGAATTAGTTGATTGAGTCTTTCCGTATCGGGTTCATCACCGAATGAGCGATAGCTGGCGATTACATCGGCGTTCTGGAATTCCGGAGAGTCACTTAGCAATGCGAGATTAAAGTGAGATTGGCTATCTTCGCGATGCAATCTGATTGATTCACGCAAATTCGCCTTCGTGTGCTCCACGGGATTAGCGTAGATACAAAGTATCTTTTCCGCGTGAGTGAGAACGTTCGGGTAGCAGAGTTAGCTGCACAACTACTAGCCCTATCAAAGCCTCTAGCTGCCTTTGATATGCCATTACTAGATTCTCATGGCGCAACCCTTGCTGAAGATGTCAATCAGGGCGATCGCTTAGCGCTCAGATCTGGTTCAAGAATTCGTTCAACCCAAATTGGTTTAGCTGCCTCACTTGGACTTGATCACCTTCCGACCCGGCCACAACCTCGGGTCGTTGTTATCTCAGCTGGTGATGACTTGGTAGAGCCGGGCAAAGACCTTGGAAGTGGCGAAGAATTTGAGGTTAATTCCTGGCTACTTACAACCGCGATGAAAGAGGCTGGCGCAGTCGGTTATCGCGTAACAACAATTCCCGAGACCGAAGATTCGCTTAAGGATGTCGTTGAAGATCAATTAGTGCGCGCTGATTTAATTGTAATTTGCGGTGAGAGCCATGACGAATCTTTTGACTTAATTTTCGGAGTGCTAAGTCGCTTAGGTGAAGTTAAAAGCGTGACTCCAAATATTGAAGGTAGTGGTCGTCATGCATTTGGAACGATCGGTCCCGATAAAACTCCAGTCGTTGCCCTTCCTGGAGATCCGATTTCGGCATACATTTCAAATGAACTATTTATTCGCCCGATGATTCGCAACATGATGGGTCTGTATGACATTCATAGGCCGATCACGCGAGCGACTCTCACTAATGATGTTGCTAGCGATTCCGGTAAGCATGCATTCATACGCGCGATTCTCTCTACGGATAACCCAAACCGCCGCTTGGTAACGGCGCTACCAAATCAAGATGATCTGATTGGCCTATCAGATGCAACTGGGCTAATCGTGATGAGTGAAGAAGTAACTAGCTATAAAGCAGGCGACGAGGTCGATGTGCTTATGTTGGAGCGGCGTTTTAATTAGGCCGGTAAGGGAAATAAATGAATTGGCCGATAGTCCTAAGTGAAGGTGAGTTAACTCTTCAGCCGCTTCGGCTACGCGATCGCAGAGCTTGGCTGGATCTCCGGGCACGAAATCGCGAGTGGTTAACGCCTTGGGAAGCAACTTCGCCTTTGGTGGAGGAACAGAAAATGCTTCCAACCTATGTGGAGATGGTTAATTTTCATAAAAGAGAGGGCAAGGCCGGGCGCTCGTATTCATTTGCAATCTGGTTTCATGGCCAAATAATTGGCCAGATAACCCTAGGTGGCGTCTCATACGGCGCATTTCGTGGCGCACATATCGGTTACTGGATAGATAAAGAGCATGCGAATAAAGGGATTACAACTAGAGCGGTTCGCGAGGTAGCGCGCTTTGGACTCGAGGAGTTGCGATTACATCGGATTGAGATTGCGCTCCGCCCAGAAAATGGCGCATCTAAACGGGTAGCAGAAAAAGCTGGATTTGTTTTTGAAGGATTACGCCCACGTTATTTACATATTGATGGCGGATGGCGAGATCACATTGTCTTTGTAAAAGAGAACACGAGAATTTAGATTTCGGGGAAATACCCGAAAAGTCCAATTCCGCCCTTTAGGGTTAGGCTTCATGGGTTCGGGTTTGATCTACATCATCATCGTTGGCATGTGGATCGCCTATTTCCTCCCACGTTGGATTGCAAATCATGAAGAAGTATCTGGACGATCAATTGAAAAGTTCGCCTCTACGATGAAAGTAGTTGGAAAGACTTCCGGTAACTCAACTGAAGACCTTTCCGAACTACTCCGCAAGAAAGAGAATCAGATGGTTATAAGAAGAATTCTCTTCTTCTCAATCATTGGCTTAACGGTGATTGTTTCTCTATTTGCTTTAGTCGGCTTCTTATCACCAGCTATTATCACAATTCCGATTTCTGGGCTTGGACTTTATGTTGTGCATGCTCGCCACCAGGTAAGTTCAATTGCTGAAGAGATTGCTACTGCAACTGATTTAGTAAAGAAGAACGAAAGAGCCACAAGTAAATACGCTGAATTGATTGCAAGATCTAAGCGAGTATCAAGAAGTAAAGATGAGTTGGTTGATGAACAATGGACGCCGCTTGCTGAGCGAGTAGCTAAATCGGAATCTGATGTTCATGGAATTACCATCATTCCTAAAGGCGCGGCTAATAAAACCTGGGATCCGATTAGCGTTCCACCACCTTCTTACGCCAACTCAGCAAAGGCGGCACCACGACGGAGAATCGATCTAACAATCCCCGGAGCGTGGAGCGCTGCCCAAGAAGAAGAGTTGAAGAAGTTCCTCAAACCAAGCTCAGATGAGATTTTCGATCAGAACATTGCCGATGAAGTAGATGAACAGTTAAGAACAAACCGCGCAGCAAACGAATAATTCTTTTCTAGCAATATTCAGCAAGCTATATCCAACTGGGTAACCACATTCTCGAATACCAATCATCATAGGTAAGAACTATCCCGAGATAGACCGGGGCAAAGTAGGCGAAAATCAGGGCTGTTAGGCCCAACGCGGCATAAATGTTCTGCAGCCGCTTTGTTTGCTTCGCTTCATCTTCTAGATAGAGCTTTATTGAGTAGGTGATAGCGAGAATTAAGAAGGGAAGAAATGAGATTGCGTAGAAGTAGAAGGTAGTGCGCTCCGGGAAGAGAAGCCAAGGAAGATAATTCGAGAGAAGAGCGATAAGAATTAAACCAGCGGCTCGCTCTCTTCTCGTGATGAAGTAACCGATAGTTATGAAGAGTGCAATTAATCCAAACCACCAGATTATCGGAGTACCCATGGCAAGAATTTCTTGGGAACAATTCTCGGCGCCACAACTCTTTGGTGACTCATAGAAGAATGAAGTTGGCCTACCGAGCACTAACCAATTCCAAGGACTTGCCTCGTAGGAATGTTCGGTTGTAAGCCCAGTATGGAAATTTAAAATCTCTCGGTGATAGTGAAATAAAGAAATGAGTGGATTGTTCGAGTAATCCCGTGACCATCCTTTATCTGAGATTAGCCAACCACTCCAAGTAAATAGATAGGTGATTGGGATGATGGGAAGATATGGAAGAACTTTCTTTCGATTTGTAACTCCAAGATAGATCAAAAGTGCAGCAATAAAATAGACCGCGCTCCACTTTGTGCCTAGCGCGAGCCCGAGAAGTAGAGCGGCAATTATGTGTCGTTCATGCAGTAACGCTAAGAAGGCGGCAAGTAAGAAGAACATCAAGAAGATATCAAGTAGCGCAGTCCGCGACATCACTACATGTAATCCATCGATACTCATCAAACCCGCGGAGACAAGTGCTAGGAATTCTGAGTTAAAGAGCCGCAGCGCAACAAAGTAGAGCAAGAGAATGGAGAGCGTCCCGAATAAAGCGGCCGAGAAGCGCCAACCAGCCGGGTTATCTCCAAGTATCTGAATTCCGAGCGCAATCAACCACTTACCTACGGGGGGATGAACTATGAATTCTGCAGCGCCATTAGTTATTTCAACGCCACCGCTTAAGTAATCCTTCGCGCCATCTACGTAATACACCTCGTCGAATACCAATTTGTCAGGGGTTCCTAGATTCCAGAATCGAATCAGCGCCGTCACGAGAAGCATGAAGCCCAATATCAAGCGAGTGGATGGGCGAGGCATAAGTAGAAGGATACTGATGCGAGAATTGCTGTATGGGAACTCTGATTGTCGCAGCTGCTCCAATTGGAAATCATGGCGATGCGACCATGCGCCTAAAGGAGGCGATTGAGTCTTCTACTTTTGTAGCTGCAGAAGATTCTCGAAAGTTTGCCCGGCTCTGTAGCGATCTTGGCATTGTGAGTAAAGCCAAGGTCATCTCATTCTTTGAGGGAAATGAGAGGGAGCGTTTGATTGAACTCGAGCGAGCTTTGAACGAACATGATCAAGTTCTCTTGATTACCGACTCAGGTATGCCCGGAGTAAGCGATCCCGGATATCGCGCAATCGCTTTGGCGTTAGAAAAGAACTTTCCAATTCAGGTACTGCCGGGCGCAAGCGCGGTAACAACTGCGTTAATACTTTCTGGGCTTCCATCAGATCGTTTTGCCTTCGAAGGATTTCCACCACGTACCGATGTTGCTCGGGATCGCGCCTTTGAGGAACTCGCTCAAGAAGTGAGAACGCTCATCTTCTTTGAAGCGCCACATCGAGTTAACTCATTCCTAGAGTCGGCTTTGAAGTTCTTTGGACCAGAGCGGCGTGGTGCTATTTGCAGAGAGATGACAAAGACCTATGAAGAAGTTGTGAGAGGCACTTTACAAGAGCTATTTGAATGGTCACAATCAAAAGAGATGCTGGGAGAGTTCACAATCGTAATCTCCGGATTTAATCCGCAAGATGTGAGCTATAGCGAAACTGATATTGCAGATTTGGTGAAACGGTATGAGAGCGCTGGAATCTCGCGAAAGGAAGCGATTACAACGGTCGCTAAAGAATTATCGATACCGAAGCGGACCGTCTTCGACATCATGGTCACGCATAAGTAGATAGACTTTTCTCATGCCTGCGCCAGAAAAAACTTTCTATCTGACGACGCCTATCTATTACGTCAACGATGCGCCTCACATTGGCCATGCCTACACAACAGTTGCGGGAGATTTTCTTACTCGTTGGCATCGCCAGAAAGGTGAATCAGTCTGGTATTTGACTGGTACTGATGAGCACGGCCAGAAAGTAATGCGAACTGCCGAAGCGAATAACACTCCACCGCAAGAATGGTGTGATCGATTAGTAGAGAGCGCATGGAAGCCGGTTTGGCGAGATCTAGAGATTGCTAATGATGATTTCATCCGAACCACGGAGTCTCGTCATACCGAGCGGGTACAGAAATTCTTAACCGGCTTGATGGAGAAAGGCTTTATCTACGAAGGTAATTATGAAGGTCCGTACTGTGTTGGTTGTGAGGAGTTCAAACTTCCTGGCGACCTCGATGAAGGTAAGTGCAAGATTCACTCGAAGCCAGTTGAAATGGTCAAAGAGACGAATTGGTTCTTCAAGTTATCAGCCTTCGTTAAACCACTCCTTGATCATTACAAGAGCAATCCTGATGCCTGTCAACCTGATAGCGCTCGCAATGAAGTAGTTGCCTTTTTAGAAGGTGGAGTCTCAGATCTTTCGATTTCACGTTCCACATTTGATTGGGGAATTAAAGTTCCTTGGGATACCAAACAGGTTGTTTATGTCTGGTTCGATGCGCTTCTAAATTACGCAACCGCTGTTGGACTAACAGATCCGTCCGATAGTGAAGGTGGAAAGATGTTTGCAAAGACCTGGCCTGCTGATGTGCATCTAGTAGGTAAAGACATCTTGCGCTTTCACGCCGTTATCTGGCCGGCCATGTTGATGGCGGCTGGAATTCCCGTTCCGAAAAAAGTCTTTGCACATGGCTGGCTACTTGTTGGCGGCGAGAAGATGAGCAAGAGCAAGCTAACCGGAATTGCGCCTTCGGATATAACTTCACATTTTGGCGTGGATGCGTTCCGTTACTACTTCATGCGGGCTATACCTTTTGGAAGCGATGGTTCATTCTCTTGGGAGGATATGAGCGCTCGATACACAAGTGAGCTAGCAAATGATTTTGGAAATCTAGCCTCGCGCTTAACCGCGATGATTGAGAAATACTGTGACGGGGTACTTCCTGCACGTGCTGAATCAAGTGATTTGGCTAGTTCACTATCGAAGACTGTAAGTCAGGCAGACAATGCTATCTGTAAATTAGATTTTCAAGGTGGCATAAATGCCATCATGGATTTCTGTAAAGAAGTTAATGGTTACGTGACAATTAAAGAACCTTGGGTAGTAGCAAAGGATCCAACTCGTAAGGCGGAACTAGATGCAATTCTTTACAACACTGCTGAATCGCTACGTGCGCTTGCCATTTTGCTCCATCCGATAATGCCAATCTCCACCAAGAAGTTATGGGGTTATCTCGGCGCAGATAAGACTCTTGGGGCGTTAGGAGAACAAAAGATTTCTGAGGTAGCGAAATGGGCCCAACTTCATCCAGGTACGAAGATAAGCAAGGGCGAGATCCTCTTTCCTCGGCTAGAAGAAAAGCAAGAAATCTAATTAATGGCTGATCGTCATAATCGCGATCTTGATCGCCAGCCCGCCCCACTACCGGAACCACTTCCAACTACATGCGTTGATACCCATGCCCACTTAGAGATTGTTACCAATACTGATCCGGATCATGAAGACATTGGAAAAGTTCTGGAAGATGCAAAATCAGTTGGCATAGATCGAGTCGTGCAAGTTGGTTACTCGGCCGAACAATCTGAGTGGTCGGTGCGCCTTGCAGAAAGTTGGGATGGAGTCTTAGCAGCCGTTGCGCTGCATCCAAATGAAGCTCCGGTAGTTGCTGATCTTGAGAGTGATTTAAAGCGAATAGAAGAACTTGCTAGCCATCCAAAAGTTCGCGCTATCGGTGAGACTGGCTTGGACTTTTTCCGAACCGAAGAGAGCCTTCGCGAGCGGCAGCGCTATTCCTTCATCCGCCATATCGAAATTGCCAAGAAGCTGAAGAAAGCGCTAGTGATTCATGATCGTGATGCCCACCGCGCAGTTCTTGATACTTTGACTGAAGTCGGAGCTCCAGAAAATACGATCTTTCATTGCTACTCCGGTGATGCACAGATGGCGCGCGAGTGTGTCGAGAAGGGCTACTACCTTTCATTTGCTGGGACGGTGACATTCAAAAATGCGCCGCATCTTCGGGAGGCATTGAAGTTAGTTCCACTTGAGCTGCTCTTGGTTGAAACGGATTCACCTTTCTTAGCGCCGATGCCACATCGCGGTGCGCTTAATACACCGGCGCAAATACCTAACACGCTGCGCGTGATGGCCCAAGAACGCGGGGAAGAGCTAACTGTTTTGGCCAATGCCATAAGTGCAAATGCTGAGCGAATCTTCGGCTCCTTCAAATCATGACCATCACTTTATTAGGAGCAAGCGAAGTTAGGTTGCTTGCAGATGAGTTAGAGCTTCGTCCGACTAAATCTTTGGGCCAGAACTTTGTGGTGGATGCAAATACCTGTAAGAAGATTGTGCGAATCGCAGATGTGAGAGATGGGGAGCGAGTTCTTGAGATTGGCCCCGGGCTTGGCTCGCTAACTTTGGCAATATTGCAAGCAACTTCAAAGGTGAGCGTAATTGAGATTGATCCCAGACTTGCTGGGCGGTTAGCCGAAACTGTGAAAGATCACGGTGGTGGTGAAATTGAGATTATTAATTCCGACGCACTTGCCGTAAAGGAATTACATTTTCCTCCCGATAAGTTGGTAGCGAATCTTCCCTACAACGTATCTGTTCCAGTCCTACTTCATTTCTTAGAGCTCTTTCCATCAATCCAGTCAGGTTTAGTGATGGTGCAATATGAAGTAGCCGATCGGTTAGCCGCCAAGCCCGGCTCAAAGAGTTATGGAGTGCCAAGCGCTAAAGCTGCTTGGTGGTGCGATGTTGAGTTAAGCGATGAAGTCTCGCGAAATGTGTTCTGGCCAATGCCAAATGTTGATTCAGCGTTAGTTTCCTTCCATCGCCATACTCCAATCGGAGATGAAACTCTTCGGAAAGCAACCTTCAAATTGATTGATAGCGCATTCGGCAAGCGAAGAAAGATGCTCCGCTCGGCCCTAAGTGATCTCATGGGTTCATCAAGTAAGGCGGAGTCACTCCTATTAGAGGCCGGTATCGACCCCACTTCGCGTGGCGAGTCTTTAGATGTCTCCCAATTCGCCAGACTTGCGAAAGCGTGGCTCGCAAGTAAGTAATACGCTCAAGGCATGACCAATCAGGTATCTGTCCGGGTTCCGGGCAAGATCAACCTCCAACTTTCGGTCGGACCGCTGCAACGCGATGGCTATCATGAATTAGCAACCGTCTTTCAATCAGTCTCTCTCTTTGATGAACTAAATATTTCAGAGACTGATACTGATGGAATTGAGATTGCCGCGATTGGAAAATCAACTTTCCCACTTAATAGCGAGAATCTTGCCTACAAGGCAGCGGAGTTAATGTGTAAGAAATTTGATATTGGAAGTGGATTATTGATCAAGATCAAGAAAGAGATTCCAATTGCTGGCGGAATGGCAGGAGGGAGCGCAAATGCCGGCGCCACAATTGTTGGGATTGATTCACTCTTCTCCCTTGGCTTAAAACGCGATGAGATGGAGCGGATTGGAAGTGAGATCGGAGCCGATGTGCCATTTACGATTTCAGGCGGTACCGCGATTGGAACTGGAAGAGGCGATCAAGTCACTCCAGTTCTTTCCCGTGGTTCGTATAACTGGGTCTTAGCTCTCTCAACCACAGGACTTTCAACACCGGCCGTTTACAAAGAGTGTGATCGATTGCGGGAAGGATTAGATATTTCAAAACCACATGTGAGTGACTCACTTCTTCAGGCACTTACTCATGGAGATGCGAAAGCGCTTGGGAAAGCGCTAAGTAATGATCTGCAAGCAGCGGCATGTTCGTTAAAGCCAGCGCTTCGATTAATACTCGATGTTGGAATTGATTATGGCGCGCTTGGTGGAATCGTCTCTGGTTCTGGCCCGACCGTCGCATTCCTTGCCGAGAGTGAAGATCATGCGTTAGATCTCGTTGTCGCCCTCACTTCTAGCGGAGTGGTGGGTAATGTAATTCGCGTAGCTGGCCCGGTTCCAGGCGCTCGCGTCATTAGCAATACCTGAAACCCAATAGAATTCAGGTTCCTCCATTGTGTAGTGGCTAGCACATGGGCCTTTGAAGCCCAGGGTCCAGGATCGATACCTGGTGGAGGAGCCACTTAATTGACCGAATAGAATTGAGTCCATCACGAAAGGTGGGGTGTTGAGCCGGCTCGATCTAGTGATCGTCCTCGCCGCTGGCGAGGGAACTCGGATGAAATCAAGCACCCCTAAAGTTCTCCATCAAATTGCTGGTCGTTCAATTCTTGCGCACGTTCTCGGCGCAGTCACAAAATTAGAATCTAAGGAAGTTCGCGTAGTTGTCGGCTCCGGAAAAGATGAAGTAATAAAGGAGCTGGCTTCAATCGCTCCATCTGCAAAGAGCATCTACCAAGAAGTTCGCGGTGGAACTGGGCATGCCACAAAGCTTGCTCTTGAAGGAGCCGCAAAGTCTGGCCAAGTTCTAATTTGTGCCGGAGATACTCCGCTACTTACCGGCACGACTCTTAGCGAATTAGTAAAAGCACATGAGGCTAGTGGCGCAGCAGCAACGGTGCTAACTACCGAACTCCCAGATCCTTTCGGATACGGCCGGATTGTCTACGACAAAGCGGGCGAGCTTGAGTCAATTGTTGAGGAGCGGGATGCGAGCGAAGCGATTCGTGAGATAAGTGAGATTAATTCTGGGGTTTATGTATTTGATTTAGGGTCTTTAATGGCCGCTCTCACCAAACTCTCAAAATCCAACTCTCAAGGGGAAGAGTACTTAACTGATGTGATTTCAATCCTTAAGGGCGAAGGCAAGAAAGTATCGACTTATTTAGCTTCTAATTTCTTTGAGATCCTCGGAATCAATGATCGCGCTCAACTCGCTGATGTTGCCTCGCTGATGCGCGATCGGATAAATGATTCGCTAATGCAAAGCGGAGTGTCGATTACTGATCCCTCCTCGGTTTGGATTGATTTAGATGTGGAAATAGAAAGTGATGTTCGAATCGAACCTGGGGTTGCGATTCGGGGTAATTCAAAGGTTGCAACCGGCGCAGTGATTGGTCCTCGAAGCACTTTGATTGATACTGAAGTTGGCGCTGGAGCTAGAGTATTTGAATCGCATTGCGAAGCTAGCAAGATCGGAGAGCGGGCGAGCGTTGGCCCTTACTCACATCTACGCGGTGGAACTGTTCTTGCCAATGAGGTAAAAGTTGGCTCATTTGTTGAGATTAAGAATGCTCTTGTTGGGGAGGGTTCTAAAGTCCCACATCTTTCCTACGTAGGGGATGCCAAGATTGGGCGCGAATCAAATATTGGAGCCGCCACCATTTTTGTAAATTACGATGGGGTTGAAAAGCATGAGACCAAGGTCGGCGATCACGTAAGAATCGGAAGTGATTCCATGTTGATTGCGCCTGTGACTATTGGGGATGGCGCTTACACGGCGGCCGGCTCGGTAATTGATGAAGATGTACCGGCGGGCGCGCTTGGTATTGGAAGGGCACGTCAAGTCAATATTCTTGGCTGGGTTTTGAAGAAACGTAAAGGTACGAAATCCGCGCAGGCGGCTGAGAAGAAAGAGGGATCGAAATGAGTAATGAACTCCGACTCGGCTCTGAGAAGCGTCTCCGTATCTTTTCCGGACGTGGTTATCCGGAATTAGCAGAAGAAGTCGCTAACGAACTTGGGGTAACTATCACTCCAACTTCTGCGTATGACTTTGCAAATGGTGAAATATTTATCCGCTTCGAAGAGAGCGTTCGCGGTTGCGATGCCTTCGTAATCCAGAGCCATGCCGAACCAGTAAATAAGCAGATCATGGAACAACTCATTATGGTCGATGCGCTTAAGCGGGCATCTGCAAAGCGAATCACCGTAATTGCTCCCTTTTATGCATATGCCCGCCAAGATAAGAAACATCGCGGCCGCGAGCCAATCTCAGCTAGGTTGATGGCTGATTTATTTAAGACTGCTGGGGCCGATCGCTTGATGACGGTTGATTTACATAGCTCACAAATCCAAGGATTCTTCGATGGCCCGGTAGACCATCTATTTGCGCTACCGCTACTTGCAAATTATGTTGGTTCAAAAGTTGATCGGACTCGATTAACAATTGTTTCACCTGATTCTGGTCGAGTCCGCGTCGCAGAACGATGGAGCGATATCTTGGGCGGCACCCAGATCGCATTTATCCATAAAACTCGAGATCCTAGAGTTCCAAATGAAGCTATAACTGGTCGCGTCGTTGGTGAAGTTGAAGGACAAACTTGCGTAGTTATCGATGACATGATCGATACCGGCGGAACAATCACCAAGGCGGTCGATGCGCTCTATAGCGCAGGCGCCAAAGATGTGATGGTTGCCGCGACTCACCCAGTCTTCTCTGGCCCGGCTGTGGAACGGTTAATGAATTCAAAGGTAAGTGAAGTCGTGGTTGCAAACACGCTTCCAATCCCAGATGAGAAGAAGTTCCCTAACCTCACCGTTCTCTCAATCGCACCGCTTGTTGCGCGGGCAATAAAGGAGGTCTTCGAAGATGGCTCAGTCACAAGCCTCTTCGATGGACACTCTTAAGAGTGAGACGTTTTCTACTTCTTTTACTCTCGCTACTTTTAATTCCACTTCCGCACGCTAACGCCGAAGAGCCGTATCAACTTACGGTTATGTCACGGAACATCTATTTGGGCGCTGATGTTGGAGTAGCACTTGAATTGATCCCAGCTTTTCCAGCCGCCGCCCAGTTCATGTGGGACCAAGTAAAGAAGACAGATTTCACCAAACGAGCCAACAAATTAGCAGCGGAAGCGGCGCTGGATAAACCAGCCCTAATAGGAATTCAAGAAGCAACGACTTGGTATTGCAAGAAGAATCTTTGGAGCGAGAAAGTTGCAGTTTTTGATTTCCTAGATCAATTTATTAAAGCTACTCAAGCGAGCGGAACTTCTTATTCGCTGGCGTCTTTTAATGGGGTAGATGCTTTTAATCCAGGGTATTCAATCGCTGCAATTCCATACCTTACAAAAGTAGAGGATCCAGATCTTTTCCCTTCGCTCTTTGGGAGTACGAGCGCTGCCTGTGGATTTACTATCGGTGATGCAATTTTGGTTCGCGATGATTTGAAGAAGAAAATAAAGCAAGTTGGAAATACCGAATATGACGCGACCTACTCGATAGTTCCAACCATCATGACTATCTATCGCGGCTATACCTGGGTCGACTTTGAAGTTAATGATTCATTGGTTCGAGTGATAACGACTCATCTGGAATCGATCTGGGATGAAAACAAAGTTCCTAACTCGGCGCTTCAAGCAGCCCAGCTCATTGAAGATTTGAAGGGCGCAAAGATGCCGCTTATCGTCATGGGGGATTTCAACGCCGATCCGCGAGATCCACGGGCAGAAAGTGAACCCAATCCAGGACTGCAACCTGTCGTAAGTGAAGCTTGTCCAACTTCTGGCATCGCAAGTTGTAATGCCTACAAGGCGATGATTGATGCTGGCTTTACCAATGCCTCTCCAGATGCAACAGATCCTAGATATTTCACATGGGGCGCAAGCGCGCTACTAAATGGTCCGGATTCCAAACGAATTGAAACGGCGAAGAAGTTTGGCAATCAATATGGATTTACGGATCGGCTCGATTACATATTTACTAAAAATGTTTACGCAACCATTTCTTCAAAACTTATCGGCAATATTTACCCCGATGGAACTTCAATCTGGGACTGTGGCGATGAAAAGTGTTTTGCCTCAGATCACGCAGGACTAGTTGCAACAATTGAGATTCCAAGAAATGTGGCTATCCAAGACCCGGCGCTACCGGATCACGCCCGCTTTCCGCTGGGGGTCTGGCACTTTGTAGCGATTGCACTCGTTTCGCTAATTAGTTGGAGAATTGCCCGCCGCTTTCGCCGAGGTTAGGCGTAGGACTTCTTAACGGAATTTGTCGATTTGCATAGCTCTCGGTAACCTTCAGCCCACTTAAGGCGAGGGGTAAACCCCGTTATCGACGAAAGGCAAGAAAATGGCAGAAGTATCAATCACCGGCGCGCTCCGTAATGAATTCGGTAAGGGCGCATCACGAAGAATCCGTCGCGATGGACAAGTTCCCGCGGTTATCTACGGTCATGGCGAGAAGCCAACCCATATCTCACTTCCAGCTCGCGAAGTGGGCGTGGCTATTAAGACCTCTAACGTTCTTTTAAATATTGATCTGGGCGAAAAGCAAGAACTAGTTCTTCCAAAGTCCATTGTTCGTAATCCACTCAAAGGAACTCTTGAGCACATCGATTTGATTATCGTACGTCGTGGTGAGCGTGTTGTCGTTAACGTTCCAGTTCACACAACCGGTAAGCACGATCCAGAAGGTATTCTCGAGCACGTCAATAACACAATCGAAGTGGAAGTTGATGTCACTTCGATTCCACAATTCCTCGAACTCGATATCACTGGCCTTATGGCGGGAGATTCGAAGTTGGCTGAAGATGTTCTTCTTCCAGCCGGAATCACCCTCAAGAGCGAACCAAAGATGGTAGTTGCGCACGTTTCAGTTCGCGCTGCGATTGAAGAGGTTGCACCAGTCGCCGCTGCTGCTGAAGGTGAAGCTGCCGCTCCTGCTGAAGGTGAGGCTGCTGCCGCTGCCGCTGAGGGCGAAGCTAAAGCTAAGTAACTTCTACTAGCTCTCTATTAACCTTCCTTCATGTTTCGTAGCACGAAGGATCGCTGGATCATCGTTGGTTTAGGTAATCCTGGTCCTGAGTATGAACGTACCCGCCATAACATCGGCGCAATGGTCATCGGAGAGTTAGCGCTCCGTTCTGAAAAGAAACTATCTAGCCATAAGTCACGGGCAAATGTGGTTGAGTACAAATTGAGTTCCGGTGAATCAATCGTTGCGGCCACGCTCCGTTGTTATATGAATGAATCAGGTGGCCCTACAAAGTCACTTATAGATTTCTATAAAGTAAAGAGCGACCACCTAATCGTCATACATGATGAGCTAGATATCCCATTTGAAGCGATCCGACTTAAACAAGGTGGGGGCGATAATGGCCACAATGGCCTAAAGAGCATTACAAAAGTTATGGGACCGGACTATTTCCGAATTCGAATGGGAATCGGTCGCCCCATGGGCTCACAAGATCCTGCCGACTTTGTTCTCAAGCCATTTAATAGCGAAGAGCGCAAGCATCTTCCGACTTTTATCTCAAGCGGTGCGGATTCGATCGAGGCGCTCATAGTTGATGGACTCGATAAAGCTCAGACTAAATTTAATTCCTAAATCAGCCAGTATTTCGCAACCCGGTCGCTACACCATTTATCGTGAGCAATAAGGCGCGCGAAATTAGTTGATCATTCGAGCCACCTTGCTGCCGGACTTTCTTTAACAGTGAGACTTGTAGAAGGTGAAGCGGAGCCAAGTAGTTATCTCTAATCTGTAGCGTTCGAGCCAGAATCTGTTGATCACCAAGAATCTCTGTCTTACCAGTTAGCGAGAGAATCTCGGTGATTGTGAGTTGGTACTCAGCCTCGATCCGCTCTAAGAAGTGATGAAGTTTGGGATCAACTAAATTCTCAACATACTTACGAGCAGTCTTGAGGTCGGTCTTTGCAATTGTCATCTCAACATTGCTTATAAAGGTTCGGAAGAAGTGCCAATCCTTCAACATCTTCGCCATCGTTTCGCTATGACCAGCTTCGCGGGCAGCTTTTAATCCACTTCCTACTCCATACCAACCTGGAACGATCTGTCGAGATTGCGTCCAACCAAATACCCAGGGAATCGCACGAAGTGATGAAAGATCAGCGCCAGCATCCGGCCTTCTCGAAGGACGAGAACCCAGATAGAGATTTCCTAACTGTTCAACAGGAGTTGATTGATAGAAGTAAGCGGGAAGATCGGGATGCTCAACTAGAGCGCGATATGTCTTAAAGGCGCTCTCACTTACAGAATCCATAGCGCTATTCCAACTCTTCAAATCATCTGGGGTTTGACGCGCCTTTCGATTCAAGACTGTTGCCTCAAGGGCGGCGGCTAGAGTCAATTCGACATTTTCGCGCGCCAGAGTTGGTAGCGAATATTTATCTGAGATTACTTCGCCCTGTTCAGTCATTTTTATATGGCCATCGAGAGTTCCCCAAGGAAGCGCGATAATCGCGTCATAGGTGGGACCGCCACCACGGCCAACCGAACCACCGCGGCCATGGAAGATCCGAAGTTGAACATTGTTTTTACGAGCAACATCGCGCAACCTACGTTGGGCTTGATGAATCTCCCATTGGCTGGTTGCAATTCCAGCATCCTTATTGGAATCGGAATATCCCAACATTACTTCCTGGATATTTCCCCGGAGCTCAACAATCTTGCGATAAACCGGGTTACTCAAGAGTGCTTCGAGGATCGAATCTGCAGCGCGTAGTTCGGCAACAGTTTCAAGAAGCGGAGTGATATTGACTCGGGCATGGCCTTTATCCGAGAGGTTAATTAGCCCAGCAAGATTTGCGAGCAGCGAGGCAGCAAGCACATCCTCCGGGCCGCGAGTCATAGAGATTATGTAGGTCTCGATTACTTCTGGATCAAATGTTTCTTGGGCTTCTTTGATCGCTTCAAAGGTCTTTAAGGTCTTTGTGGCATCGCTATCAAGGGCCTTTAAATTAAGTGACTCCCTCAACCCACTTGCATTGAGTTTCTCCGTTATAAATTTCGATTTCTCAACTGGGGCGAGTTTTGTGTAGTTGGCCTCTGGAAAGAGTTGTTCGATTACCTTTTCATGAGCAGCGGAGTGTTCCCGCACATCCATCGTGGCATGAAATAGCCCAGAAGCAGCGACTGCTCGAATAGTTCGCTCTAGCAATCCATGTGCAATCAATTCACCTCTATTGGCAATCAAGGAGGTATGCATCAACATCAAGTCATCAAGGAGCTCTTTGGTGTTTGCATAATCGCGCCCCGGTTGATGTGCACTACCTTTGGAATGGCGCTCTCGAGTTAGATTTAGTCGATGCCGGATTGCGGTGGCCTTTAATCGATATGGCTCTTCAATATTAATTCTTCTAAAGCGCGGTTCAATTTCTGGAATTCGTTCTAGATCTTGAGCGACTGAATCTAGAAGCGCGGGTGAAGTTCCGGCGAGCTTGGTCGAAACAGAGAGCGCTTGCCTTATCTCATCCATAACAGCAATGAGCACTCGAATCGCATGCCCCATCTGCAAGACGATGGCTTGTTTTGTTACTTCAGGAGTGATGTTTGGGTTTCCATCACGGTCGCCCCCAATCCAGGAACCGAAGGTAAAGGGAGTTGCAGTCGGTGTTAGCTCTACTTTCAAACGGCGTAGCTCGCGGGCAAAATCATCTAAGACATCAGGCATCGTGTAGCGCAACAAGTCATCTAAGTAATAAAGCGCATTAATCGCTTCATCAAGTGGTTCTGGTCGACCTAAGCGAAGTTCATCGGTCTGCCATAGAAGATCAACCGCTTCAGCTAGGCGACGCTCGCGCGCGATTGTTTCGCGTTCATCGAGTAAATCGGCGATAGTTCCCAACTTACTTAAGACAGATCTTCTAGCCGCTTCAGTTGGGTGGGCGGTGAAGACGGGGCGCACTTCAAAGTTAGCGAGCCACTTCTTTAGATCTTCATCTGTAAAATTCTTTTGATTCTCACTTGCGGCGATGATTCGATCTACTGCCCTTGAGATCCAAGATCCTTTGGCTTCTCGCTCTTCGGTGAGCGTTCGGGAGCGATGGACCTGTTCGGCAACATTGGCAAGATTAAAATAGACGTTAAATGCTCTAACTAATTTAACGGCATCTGCAGTTGAAACTGAGTTTAAAAGTTCCTCACCGCCGCCTTCACGGACTGATTTGCGGACTGATTCAACGAGATTAAGAAGCGCTTCGCCATCTTGGCGCACAAGCGATTGGCCAAGTAGATCACCCAGGGTGCGAACATCGCTACGAAGTGATGAATTATCGCTCTCGGTCATTAGCGAATAATCTCACGATAAGATTTCACCCGTATTTCAGATAGCCCCCTCCTTTTAGGAAGCGGGGCCATTTGGCTATTCCCGAGCGCTTCAAAGAGGAGGTTTGATGAAAAAGATAAATGGAATCATCTCGCTATCTGAAACAACTAAACACCTCCTTGATGATGCCGAGAACATCATCGCCCCATCACCCTCCCATCCGATACTTATCGCAGAGCTGGCAAAAAATAAGCGGCTAGTTGTTGTTACCCATTCAAGTAAGCGAGCAACTGAGTTAATCGACGAATTAGGCGCGTTAACTGAGAATGTAATGGAGTTCCCGGCATGGGAGACCTTGCCCCATGAGAAGTTGAGTCCAAATAGCGATACGGTCACAAAGCGAATAAAGACGCTTTATAACATTGATAAAGCAAAGGTAATCCTCGTTCCTATCCGCGCTTTAGTTCAACCCATCATCTCCTCCATTAATAAGGTTCCGGTACTTGAGTTAGCTCGTGGAGATTTCTTCACCTTTACAGATCTGATTAGTAATTTGGTGGAGCGCGCCTACACAAGAGTTGATTTAGTTGAACGTAGAGGGGACTTTGCAGTCCGGGGTGGAATCGTAGATATCTTC
Organism: Candidatus Nanopelagicaceae bacterium; assembly: GCA_018882735.1. Taxonomy (GTDB): domain Bacteria; phylum Actinomycetota; class Actinomycetes; order Nanopelagicales; family Nanopelagicaceae; genus MAG-120802. The sequence goes on along the minus strand of VERH01000001.1, from coordinate 30,827 downwards.
CCACCGGACTCTGACTATCCGATTCGAATTGATTTCTTTGGCGATGAGATTGAAGAGATAAAGAGTTTTGAGATAGGCAGCCAACGGAGCTTTGCCCCATTAACTGAGAAGATTTCGCTCTACCCATGTAGGGAGCTATTGATAACTGATGAAGTCAAGGCGCGAGCTAGTGATGCGCGAAGTAAATATCCTGAGTTGATTGAGATCTTAAATAAGGTAGAAGCTGGAAGTTATGCAAATGGAATGGAATCTCTAATCGGCCTGCTCCATCCAGAAGTCAAAGAGTTTTTAGATTTTCTACCGGGAGATTTTGAGGTGATTCTCCTTGAGAGCGAACGGATAAGAAATCGCAATCTTGATTTAATCAAAACCAGCGATGAATTCTTGGAGGCAGCTTGGTCAAATGCTTCGAGCGCGCAAGGAATGTCGGCCCCGCTGCGAGACGAACTCCAGCGTGCGGGCTACTTAAAGATTGAGGAGGTTGAACGCTCAGCTAGAAAACGCGGTTTCTCTTGGCGATCCATAAATCTCTTTGGCGATGTAGATGATCCAGTCGTTACACAATTCGAAGAGATTCCACCTTATCGAGGTGATGTTGAACGTTTGATTCGTGATCTGCGAACATGGCTTGCTTCTGGCTATCTTCTTGCACTTGCCTTTCGTGGCCACGGGTTAACTGAGCGATATCTACAACTTTTATCCGAGGCCGATATCCCGGCCCGAGTGGTTGAGGACCTATCAACTACTCCAACTAGAGATGCGGTCTATCTACTTAGTTCAAGTTATGAGTCTGGCTTTGAAGATAAGAGCAAGAAAATAATGTTCCTTGCTGAGGCCGATATAACTGGAGTACGAGATAGAAGGGCAGCATCAGGGAAGCTACCTTCACGCCGGAAGAAAGCGATTGATCCACTTGAATTAAAGCGGGGGGATTACGTAGTTCATGAGATTCATGGAGTGGGTCGTTATCAGGAGTTGTTAAAGCGAAGTGTTGGTGGAGTCGAACGGGAGTATGTAGTAATTGAATATGCCGCTTCTAAACGGGGACAACCGGCGGATCGAATCTTTGTTCCAACTGATTCATTGGAGTTAGTGACTCGATATGTAGGCGGTGAAACCCCGGCGCTACATCGAATCGGCGGTGGAGATTGGATCAAGGCTAAGTCACGAGCTAAGAAAGCAGTTAAGGAAATCGCTGGCGAACTGATTCGACTTTATGCCGCTCGAACTAGCCTTCCTGGTTATGCATTCTCACCAGACACAACATGGCAACGTGAGTTAGAAGATTCCTTTGAATATGTAGAGACTCCTGATCAGCTGGTATCCATAAATGAAGTGAAGGCGGATATGGAGCGCCCATATCCCATGGATCGAATTGTTTGTGGCGATGTTGGTTATGGAAAGACAGAAATTGCAATACGCGCCGCATTTAAAGCGGTTCAAGATGCAAAGCAGGTAGCGGTATTAGTTCCGACCACGCTTCTAGTTCAACAACATTTGGCAACTTTCTCAGAGCGTTATGCCGGCTTTCCCTTGAAAGTATCTGCGCTCTCCCGGTTTAACACCGCTAAAGAGATTACTGAGACGCTCGCAGGTTTAACCAATGGCACTATTGATGTAGTCATTGGAACTCATAGATTGTTATCGGAGGATATAAAGTTTCGAGATTTAGGGTTGATAATCGTCGATGAAGAGCAGCGTTTTGGAGTTGAACATAAAGAGAAGCTAAAGAAACTTCGCACCACAGTTGATGTACTTTCAATGTCTGCGACCCCAATCCCACGCACCCTAGAGATGGCGATAACTGGTATTCGCGAAATGTCCACGATCGCAACTCCACCGGAGGAGCGCCATCCTGTGCTTACCTATGTTGGCGCCTATGACGATAAACAGGTCGCAGCCGCAATTCATCGAGAGTTATTACGTGATGGCCAAGTCTTCTACATTCATAATCGAGTTGAGAGCATCGAAGATGTTGCCGCCAAGTTGCGTGTCCTGGTTCCTGAAGCGCGTATTGCGATTGCCCATGGTCAGATGAATGAGAGCGCGCTAGAACAAGTTGTGCTGGCATTTTGGAATCGAGAATTTGATGTCTTGGTCTGTACCACAATAGTTGAAAATGGAATAGATGTTGCAAATGCCAATACTTTAATAGTCGATCGCGCTGATAAGTTTGGCCTCTCCCAACTTCACCAATTAAGGGGAAGAGTTGGTCGAAGCCGAGAGCGCGCTTATGCATACTTCTTGTACTCCGGCGATAAACCACTCACTGAAATCGCTATGGAACGGCTCACCACAATTGCGCGCAACTCTGAATTAGGTTCGGGAATGCAAGTTGCCCTAAAGGATCTTGAGATAAGGGGAGCAGGAAATCTCTTAGGTGGCGAACAATCCGGGCATATTGCTGAGGTGGGTTTTGATCTATACATGCGGATGGTTGGCGAGGCGGTAAATGAATTTAAGCGCGGGATTGTTGATGGCGCGACGGAGGAATTTGAATGCAAAGTTGAGATTCCGATAACCGCACATCTATCAACCGAATATGTTCCCTCTGATCGATTGCGACTTGATCTCTACCGAAGATTGGCTGACGCTCATGGAGATCTTGAAGTTGATGCAATCAAGGAAGAGTTACAGGATCGGTTTGGCGAACTTCCTGAAGAAGCAGAGCGCCTCCTTGAAATCGCAAAATTGCGAATCCGAGTAAAGCAATTTGGGATTAGGGATTTAGCGATGCAAGGAAAGTATCTGAAGATTGCACCGATCAAATTGAGCGAATCTCGTGAACTTCGAATCTCTCGTCTATATCCCGGGTCGATTGTGAAATCTGTGACTAATGTCCTCCTAGTCGCACGCCCAACAATCGCCGCTTGGCAGAAGAAGGATTACGTGGAAGCAGGCGAGATAGGAGATACTTCACTCCTTGAATGGGTGAGTGAAGTAATCGCTGAGGTCACCGGTTCACCCAGACCTAAACCCGAAGTAAAAGAGGTATAGAACGTGAAGAAGTATTTCATCGCCGTATTGGCATCGTTAGCTCTATTTCTAACGGGTTGCTCCCAGATGAACAGCGCTGCCACAGTTGGCGATGTTGAGATCACCCTGGAAACGCTGCAATCTCAGGTAGATTCAATTCTCGCGCAACGTGATGAGGTTGATACCTCCCAGATGCAGCTTGAGACCGGCGAAGCGCTAACAAGAAATCAACTCTCCTTCATGATCTCAAATATCCTCATCGATGAAATTGCTAAAGATGCATCAATTGAAATCGCCAAGTCTGAGCTGGAGGCCTACAAAGCAGAGATTTACCAGAACATTGGTGGCGAAGAGATGCTTCCTTCAGTTCTAGCAAATGCATCGATAGCCCGAGAGAGCCTTGATGCGGTTTTAAGACGTGATTTAATTTTGCGCAAGATCAGCTCAGCTGCAACTGAAGCTGGTTCTGATGATGCTGCAGTAAATCAATTGATTGAAGGTCTAGTCTCAGAAAAGGCTAAGAGTGTAAAAATCGTAATCAATCCCCGCTACGGAGTATGGGATAGCAAGACCTTCTCAGTCATCCCATCCGAACCCGCCGGCGATGCGGTAACTGATAAGTAATTCGAAAACTTTGATGTCCTACGAGAATCTAATCCGCCTCGTAGAGGTTATGGATCGCCTTCGCTCCCCAGGAGGTTGTCCTTGGGATGCGCAGCAGACCCATGAAAGCCTACTTAAGTATCAACTTGAAGAATCATATGAATTCATCGAAGCAGTTGAAAATGGCGACCGTACCGATATGCAAGAGGAGTTGGGAGATCTTCTTCTCCAGGTTTACTTCCATTCGCGAATAGCCCAAGAGCATCCAGAAAAGCCATTTAATTTAGATGATGTTGCGCGCTCAGTCACAGATAAGTTGATCTCCCGCCATCCTCATGTATTTGGCGATACCAAAGTAAGTTCAAGTGATGAAGTTCTAGCTAATTGGGAGAAGATCAAGAACGTAGAAAAAGGTCGTACCGAATTTGATCAAGGAGTCCCAGTCGGACAACCAGCCCTCTCACTTGCCGCAAAATTGATCCTACGCGCCATGAAGAATGATCTACCGCTTCCTGAAAAGAGCGCTCCGATTTTTTCTAGAACCGAGAATTCTCATACCGAAAAAGAGAGCGCACTCGGAGATGCTCTGCTCTCACTAATTTCTTGGGCAGTTTCCGAAGATATTGACCCCGAAGCTGCGCTTCGCAAAGCAGCCCTGAAATATCGCGATTCCATCAAAGAAGCCCGATAGACTCCGCGCCCGTGGCTATGAATAATCCAATCCAGATAAAAGCAATCAAGGCGAGAGAGATTCTCGACTCCCGCGGTAATCCAACTGTTGAAGTTGATGTCGCGCTAAGCGATGGCGCATTCGCTAGAGCCGCTGTTCCAAGCGGGGCATCTACTGGAGCTTTTGAAGCGGTCGAGTTACGCGATGGCGGTTCCCGCTATCTAGGTAAAGGAGTTGCAAAGGCAATCTCCAATATTGAAGGCGAGATTGCCCCAAAGCTGATTGGGAGCGATCCCTTTAACCAACGCGCAATCGACGAAGCGATGTTGGCGTTAGATGGCACCCCAAATAAGTCCAAGCTCGGCGCGAATGCGATACTCGGTGTATCCCTTGCTGTTGCAAAAGCCGCTGCTAACTCAAAGGGCGATAATTTCTATTCATTTATCGGCGGCGATAAAGCAGTTCTTCTTCCTGTGCCAATGATGAATATTTTAAATGGCGGCGCTCATGCCGATACCAATGTTGATATTCAAGAATTCATGATTGCGCCAATTGGCGCATCGAACTTTAAAGAGGCGCTCCGCTATGGCGCCGAGATCTACCAGAGCTTGAAATCAGTCTTAAAAAAGCGTGGTCTCGCCACAAGTATCGGAGATGAAGGTGGTTTTGCACCTAACTTAGATAGCAACCGCGCAGCTCTTGATTTAATTGTCGAGGCTATCGAGAAGGCTGGATACAAATTAGGGAGCGAGATTGCCCTCGCTATGGATGTAGCTGCAACTGAGTTTTATGAGAATGGAAAATACAATTTTGAAGGCTCATCGCTTAGCGCTACCGAGATGATTGCCTACTACAAAGGCCTAGTTGATTCATATCCACTTGTTTCAATTGAAGATCCGCTCTCTGAAGATGATTGGGAAGGTTGGGGCGAAATCACCAGAGCCCTTGGTGATCGGGTCCAATTAGTCGGGGATGATCTCTTTGTAACGAATCCAATTCGATTAGCGAGAGGAATCGAAGCAAAGACAGCTAACGCGCTCCTTGTTAAGGTAAATCAGATTGGAACGCTTACTGAAACCCTAGATGCAGTAGCGATGGCCCACAAGGCTGGGTATCGCTCGATGATGAGCCATCGTTCCGGCGAAACTGAAGATACAACTATCGCTGATCTCGCAGTTGCTGCCGAATGCGGCCAGATCAAGACTGGCGCACCAGCGCGAAGTGAGCGCGTTGCAAAATACAATCAACTTCTTAGAATCGAAGAAGGACTAGGCGCGCGCGCAAAATATGCTGGACGTGGCGCCTTCCCAAGATTTAAGGGTTAGATCTAGAGTCTAGGAGGTTACCGATGAGGCGAAAGCTCTCGCTTCGCGGCGCCTTTAGTGATTTTGCAGAACGCCGCGGAATCTCTACTCGATTATTAATTCTCTTTATCGTTCTCTTCTCTATCGCAGTAACTCTTGCGCCTCCAACCCAGCATTACTTCGCACAACGCGCTCAAATCAGCGCTCTTGAAGCCAGCGTTGCTTCTAACCGTGCAAAGCTTCTTGAGGCGCGCGCTGAGTTAGAGCGATGGCGTGATCCCGATTATGTCCGCTCCCAAGCAAGAACCAGGCTTCACTTTGTGCTTCCAGGTGAGCGGCAATACATAATTCTTGGCGCTGGAAATGAAGCATCTAATACAACGGAAGGTGCAGCCCCAATCAATGAAGACTTTCCACTCGGAGTGCCTTGGTACGCTCGAATTATCTCCTCGATAACTTCAGTCGGCGTCGGCAGCGCAAATCCGTAATAAGCGCCGGTGAGATATGAGTGAGAAACCAGATCAATCTGATCTAGATGCACTTGAAGTTCAATTAGGACGTCGCCCCAGAGATGTTCATCGCATCGCCTTTAGGTGTCCATGTGGAAATCCCGCTGTCGTCGAGACGCCACCGCGTCTAAGTGATGGCACGCCATTTCCGACCTTCTATTACGCCACATGCCCCAATCTCACTTCTGAGATATCAACTCTGGAAAACTCAAATCTTATGGATGATATGAATCAACGTTTAAAAGATGATGCTGAACTTGCTGGGGAATATCACGCCGCCCACGATGACTACATCGCTGCGCGCACTGCGCTTGGCATAGATGTACCGGAGGTTGCTGGGATTTCTGCGGGCGGAATGCCAGATCGAGTTAAATGCCTTCATTCACTTGTTGCGCATTCGCTAGCCGCAGGTCCTGGCGTAAATCCACTTGGCGATGAAACGTTAGCGAGAATTGGGCAATGGTGGGAGAACGGAAATTGTTTAGAGCGAAGAGCTAAGGAGAGCTAAGCGAAGTGAGTCGAGTTGCAGCGATTGATTGTGGAACAAATTCAATTCGATTACTTATTGCTGATGTTTCTAACGATAGTTCTGTAGGTAATTTCCGGGAGCTCTACCGAACTATGGAGATAGTAAGACTTGGCCAGGGCGTAGATAAGAATAAGAGCTTTGATCCAGCTGCTATCGAGCGGACCTTGAAAGCAACCGCTTCATTTAGCGAGGAGATTGCGCGCCGTGGAGTCACTGCGATTCGATTCTGCGCCACGAGCGCCACAAGAGATGCTGAAAATCGCGCTTTATTTATCGACGGAGTTCGCGAAATTTTAGGTATAGAGCCAGAAGTCATTTCCGGAGATGAGGAAGCTCGACTCTCATTTGCCGGCGCAATAAGCGATATGCACCCCTCCGATGCTCCGTTCTTAGTAATAGATATTGGTGGCGGTTCTACGGAATTTGTATACGGTGAGAAAGAAGTTAGTTTTGCAAAGAGCGTGAATATTGGCTGTGTTCGTATGAGCGAGCGCCATTTCGCAAGCGCCCCGGCAACAAGAGCGAGCGTTGATGCGGCAATTGCCGATATTGATAGCGCGATTGCAGAAGCCGCCCGGGTCGTACCAATCAAGCAGGCGCGTACCTTGATCGCAGTTGCTGGAACTGCAACCACGGTTGCAGCAGCAGCTCTTGATCTTGCGGAGTATGACCGATACGCAATTCACTTATCTCGAATTAGCGCTGAGAAAACTTCTGAGGTTTCAAAACTATTTTTATCGATGACTCGTGATGAGATCGCATCCCTTGGCTATATGCATCCTGGAAGAGTCGATGTGATTGCAGCTGGCGCACTTGTATTGGATCGGATTATGAAGGCAACCGGCGCAACTGAATTTGTCGCCTCGGAGCGAGATATTCTCGATGGCATGGCTTGGTCAATCGCAGCGCCAAGAAATAATTAAGATGAATCTTGATAAGAAGTTAATCAAGTGCCGTGCTTGTCCGAGGTTAGTTGATTGGCGTGAGGAGATCTCAATTGTTAAGCGGAAGGCCTATCAAGATGAGAAGTATTGGGGTAAACCCGTTCCCGGATTTGGCCCTGATGATGCCCGAGTTTTAGTAGTCGGACTTGCTCCCGGTGCACATGGGGCAAATCGAACTGGGCGGATCTTTACCGGTGATAGTTCAGGGGATTGGTTGTATCGCGCTCTTTACAAAAATGGGCTAGCTAAGTTAGATACAAGCAAATCAAGAGATGATGGCCAGGAATTATTTGATACACGAATTACTTGTACGGTGCATTGCGCGCCACCGGGAAATAAACCGAGTTTGGATGAGATTGAGCAATGTAGCGATTGGCTAAACGAAGAGATCAAAGCGCTCTTTCCCACGACCCGTGCCTACTTGGCGCTTGGTGGGATTGCTTGGAAGGCAACGATTAAGGCCCTGGGCGAGATTGGTGAGGAATTGCCTAGAAAGCGCCCAAAGTTCAGCCACGGCGCCAGTTTCAAGTTTCATGGAAGCGACGGGAATATTAGGTTAGTTATCGGTAGTTACCACCCGAGCCAACAGAATACTTTTACGGGAAAGCTAACCCGATCCCAATTGGATTCGGTTGTGCGCAAGGCAGGTAGATTTGCCCACGCTGGTAAGCCCCTGTAGCCCAATGGCAGAGGCAGACGACTTAAAATCGTCCAAGTGTGGGTTCGACCCCCACCGGGGGCACCACGCTGGTAAGAAGTTGCTGGCAAGCAATTGACGGCAAGAAAACTTAATAATGAAACCCACTAATAAGGAGAGCAATGAATAGTTCGAATCCGATTCTCAACCGTGCATACGGTAAGCGCGGATACGCAGCCATGGAGACAGTTCCTCAAACCAGAGTAGAAGATAATTTGGAAGAGGCATTTAATTCTCCAGCCGCGTCATCGCTACGCACCGGACGGATGACGATGGATGATGTTGTCGCTCGTACCGGAATACTTTTGGGAATTGCAGTCACCGTTGGCGCTGCAGCTTGGTATTTAAATCTCCCATCCTCATTCTTATTCATCGGTCTAGTTGGCGGACTTGTAACCGGCCTAATCGGCGCCTTTAGTAAGACCGTTCGCCCGGCTCTCTACATGACCTACGCAGTATTCCAAGGGTTATTGATGGGAATATTGAGTAGAACATTTGAACTCTTCTATCCAGGAATCGTTCAGCAAGCAGTCGTAGCGACTGTGGCAGCCTTCGTTGGAATGCTCTTCTTGTACAAGAGCGGCCGGCTACGCGCCACTCCTAAGTTCACCAAAGTACTAATCGGCGCAACTCTTGGCTATCTAGTCCTTGCCATGGGTAGCTTGATTAGCGTTCTTCTAGGTGGCGGAAGTCTTTACTCACTAAGCGTCTTTGGCCCGATGCTTGCGATGGCTGGCGTTGCACTTGCTAGCTTCTTCTTAATATTAGATTTCGATCAGGCCGAACAGGGCGTTCGCATGGGCCTTCCACAGGAAGAGTCATGGCGCGCTGGCTTTGGGCTAGTTATGACCGTTATCTGGTTGTATCTAGAGATCTTGCGCCTACTAGCAATCTTGCGTGGTGGAAACGACTAATCCTCACGTAACTGCGGTTTAGCAGAATCCCCGAGGCGAGCAGAATTTGTCTCGGGGATTTTTATTGCAATAAAGATTGCAAGCGAGAAGACAAGGGCACTTACCAGCACCGCAGTTCGATAGGTGAATAAGTCAGCGACAACTCCTAATAAGAGTGGGCCTACCATCATTCCGGCATCGCCAGCCATCTGCCAGAAGGCGTAAACCTTGCCACTCTTTCCTTTGATTACATCGCCAACAATTGCGCCGGCAGATGTAGCGAATCCAGCGCCTAATCCAAGAACTAACATGGAGATCAAATATAAAGTTACATTTGTAGAGAGCGTTAAGAGAATTAGCGAAAGCAATGTGATTAAAAAGCCCACCAATATGACCGGCCGGCGACCATTCTTATCGGAGTATTTTCCAGCTCGTACCATCACAGCGCCTTGGGCAATCAAAGCTAAGGTAAAACTCAAGCCCACAACCGCGGTTGATACACCAAGATCATCGATGGCATAGAGCGGAAGTATTGAAGAGCGCATTCCAAAGAAGATCCAGCTTCCGAGGAAAGCAAGAAATAGTGAATATAAATAGGGGCGAATCTTGAGCGCTTCTCTAATGGTGAGCGCTGGTGTATCGCTTACAACAGATTTACTTGCGCTACCAAGACGTTTTTCATGTAAGAAAATCAGCGAGACCGTGCCAGCAACGATTAGAAGTGCGGTGTAGATAAAGAAAGGCGCACGAGGCGAGATTGCAAGAAGAGCTCCGCCAAATGCTGGACCAGCAACGCCGCCAGCAATAAAGCCGCCGTTATATAGAGATTGCGCTCTACCGCGCTGGTCATCTCCCACAACTCGAAGTAGGAGAGCTCCAGCAGATACCGAGAACATCGAAGATCCAAGTCCACCAGCTGTGCGGAAGAAGAGCAGTTGTCCGTAAGTTTGGGCAAGGCCGGCTAAAAGGGTAAATACCGAGACCATCAATAGGCCAGTACCAAGCACCAACCTTTCGCCGAAGCGATCAACGAGTTTTCCAGAGAAGAGTCCAGATAAAAAGCGCATGATTGCAAAGCTTGAGATGATCAAGCCGATCAAAGTATTAGTTACTCCAAAAGTGCGCGCAAAGATTGGGATGGCCGGGATTATTAGGCCAAAGCCAATTGCGACTAGGAAGGAAATAGTTGTAAGTACTGATACTTCGCGGGGAAGTCCTTTAAATGGAGAATTCAACTTCAAGCGAGCGACTCTCCGGCAGCATCTTGGCGAGCGGATGCATGCTCATGGCTATCTTGTAGCGGTTTCTCCTTAAGGAATAGCGCGAAGAGAAATCCAATCGCAACGACTGGAAATGCCGCCCAGAAAACAACTTGGAATGCGTTCATGAAGGCTTCTAGAACTGTGTTCTGCACCTCAACTGGAAGAGTAGCAATTGCCTCGGTGTTATTTTCAAGTGAGCTGAGCACCGTTGGATCTACTCCAGCTAACTTATCGGGGTTTGTTGTAGCAAGGTTGGTAAAGCCACTCTCAAGATTCTTACCAATTTGCGTACTCAAGATGGTTCCGAATATCGCAGTTCCAAAAGCGCCACCGAGCGAGCGGAAGAAGGTATTTGATGAAGTTGCGATGCCAAGATCTTTGAAATCTACGGCGTTTTGTAACGCAATAACAATCGTTTGCATAGAGGCGCCGAGCCCGGCGCCAACGATTATCGCGTAGATAGAGAGCTGCCAGTAAGGAGTATCAACTTCAAGTTGGGTCATAAGAAGTAGGCCAAAACTCATCGTTATTGTTCCAAGTATCGGATAAATCTTGTATTTACCGGTCTTGGTGATGATTCGTCCTGTTGTTATCGTGACGATCAAAATTCCGAGCATCAGTGGAATAAGTTTTAGGCCCGCCTCCGTCGCAGTTGCTCCTTGAACAATCTGTAAGTAGAGCGGAAGCATGATGATCGCTCCAAACATTCCGGCGCCGATAATGAAGCCGATAATTGAGGTCAGCGTGAAGGTATGGTTCTTAAAGAGCGAGAGTGGCAAAATTGGCTCGACCGCTCGCTTCTCCCAGAACATATAAAGCACAACCACTACCGAGCCAAGGGAGAGCGCACTTATTGTTCGTGGATCACTCCAGCCATTTTCTGGTCCAAGGACTGAGAGCCCCACAAGAACAAAGACCACGGCAGCTACTACAAGGAGCGCGCCCAAGTAATCGATTTTATGTTCACGTTTGGTCTTGGGGATATGAAGCACCATCGAGGTAACTATCAGAGCAAGAATTCCAAAGGGAAGATTTATATAAAAGATCCAGCGCCAGCCAGTGATTCCGAGGATTTCGCCACGATCTGAGAAGAAGCCACCAAGAAGTGGACCGGCTACCGATGAGAGCCCCCAAACTGCGCCAAAGAGGCCTTGATATTTTCCACGTTCGCGCGGCGAGACGATATCGCCGACAATTACAAAAGTAAGAGCCATTAATCCACCAGCGCCTAAGCCTTGTATTGCGCGGAAGATTATTAGTTGCTCCATCGATGTTGCCGCACCGGCAAGGAAGGAACCAACTAAGAAGATGATGATTGCGAATTGATAGACCGGTCTTCTTCCGTAGAGATCCGAGATTTTTCCGTAGAGCGGAGTTGATGCGGTTGAGGTAAGTAGATACGCAGTGACGACCCATGAATAATGATTTAAACCATTGAAATCTTCCACAATCATCTTCAAAGCAGTCGAGACGATAGTTTGATCTAAGGCCGCTAGGAGCAGGCCAGTCATAAGGCTGCTCATGATGATCATGATTTCGCGATGGGTAAGGGGCTTAGTCATTTCTTCCTAACATGTTTTCTAACCTAATTTTGTTATGAGTAGCAAGGCTACTACTCTCTACTCAGTGAAAAGCGTTATTGCAGAAGATTTGGTGAAGACTTACGACGGCGGCAAGGTTCGCGCTCTCGATGGACTCACCCTTGATGTGAGTGAAGGCACAGTACTTGGCGTACTTGGGCCAAATGGTGCAGGTAAGACCACTACGGTGCGTGTACTAACAACGCTACTAATTCCAGATTCTGGTCGCGCAACTGTCGCAGGAATAGATGTAATTAAAGAGCCTGAAAAAGTCCGCGAAGTAATCGGATTATCTGGCCAATACGCCGCTGTCGATGAAACGTTGACGGGCTGGGATAACTTAATCATGTTTGGTCGGCTCTATCACCTCTCACCAAAAGCGGCGAAGCAGCGAGCCACGGAGTTGCTGGAACAATTTAGCCTTACCGATGCTGCGAAGCGTCCGATAAGAACATATTCAGGTGGTATGCGAAGAAGGCTTGATCTCTCTGCATCGCTAATTGTTAAACCAAAGATTCTTTTCCTTGATGAACCAACTACCGGCCTTGATCCAAGAGGTCGCCAAGAAATGTGGGGAGTTATCAAGAGTTTGGTAAGAGGCGGAACAACATTGCTATTGACCACTCAATATTTGGAAGAAGCGGACCATCTTGCCGATGACATCGTCGTTGTTGACCATGGAAAAGTTATTGCACGTGGAACCTCAGATCAACTTAAGCGACAAGTCGGTGGCGAACGGTTGGAGATCGTCGCTGCTGCAAATGACCTCGCTCAAGTTAAGGAGATTGTTGCCAAAGTCGCTGGTGGAAATGTCAGCGTTGATGAGGGAATTCGCCAAGTCTCTGCTCCGGTCACAACTGGTTCAAAAGCGCTAATCGAAGCGGCTCGACAACTCGATGATTTAGGAATTCATCCTCTTGATATCGGCCTAAAGCGCCCATCACTTGATGATGTATTCATTTCACTAACTGGCCATGTAGCCGAAGAGCAGAAGCCAGAAGAGGGCGGCGAGATAAAAGCTCGTGGCCGGAGAAGGAAAAAGTGAGGGATAAGTGATGTCACACGCTATTTCAGATGCCTTAGTTATAACTAAGCGCCAATGGCTCCAACTAATCCGCGTTCCGGAAGTCTTGATTTTCTCCACCATCCAGCCCGTTATGTTCGTTTTGCTTTTCCGCTATGTCTTTGGCGGCTCGATCTCAACTGGAATCCCCGGAGTTGATTATGTGCAATTACTAATGCCGGGAATCTTTGTTCAAACAGTTGCCTTTACCCTTGCTGGAACAGCGGTGGGACTCGCTGAAGATATGCAGAAAGGCTTGATTGATCGCTTCCGTTCACTTCCCATCTCACGCGGCGCAGTAGTTTTTGGAAGAGCGCTCGGTGATGGCCTACTAAATATCGTCGTGCTATTTGTAATGGGCTTAGCGGGATTCCTAGTCGGATGGCGCCCTGATTCTGGGCTCTTCAAAGTGATGCTTGGCTTTATCTTCTTACTATTCTTTGGATTTGCGATGGCTTGGATTGGAATCTTGATCGGGTTATCTGTGAGGTCGGCGCGAGTAGCAAATGCTGCTGTCTTTATCGCAGTATTCCCGCTTACCTTCCTATCGAATGCTTTCGCACCAACGACTGGGATGCCCAAGGCGCTCCAATATTTTGCCGAGTGGAATCCAGTCTCAACCATGGTTGCGGCTTGCCGTGAGCTATTTGGACTTCAAAATATCTTTGGCGTGACGGCAAATTCATGGCCGAGCCAGAACCCACTTGAGATGTCGCTCATTTACATGGTCTTACTTATGGCGATTTTCGTGCCGCTAAGTATTAGAAAGTATGTAAACGTAGCTTCCAAATAAGTTTAAGTTAGTAATTAAGCAAAGAAATCAGCAGCGAGAATCTTCACGGTGATTGCCTTGCCATTCGGAGCGGTGTAGCTCCGCTCATCGCCAACTTTCGCTCCAAGCACAGCAGCGCCGAGCGGAGATTGTTCGCTATAGACATCTAACTCACCGCTTGCAATCTCACGTGAGCCAAGGAGAAACTCCATCTTCTTACCCATGATTTCTACAGCCACTTTCATGCCGGGGTTAACCTGTCCAGCTTCACCTTTAGGTGTTCCAATCTCGGCGTTCTCAAGGAGCGCTTTTAGTTGGCGGATCCGCGCTTCTAACTTGCCCTGCTCTTCGCGAGCTGCGTGATAGCCGCCATTCTCTTTCAAATCACCTTCAGCGCGAGCGGCTTCAATCTTCTTAACAACTTCGCTTCGACCAGTAGTTTCGAGCTCTCTCAATTCGTGATTGAGGCGATCTGCGGCTTCTTGGGTCAGCCAAGTCTTAGCGGTCATAAGCGGGAGTTTATTGCGAGTTTCGGTAGTTGGCGTTTGTTGTTTGGTCTTATGGCGTTAAGTCTTGCTCGGGCGGCACTCAAGGACAGCGGCATTTACTGCGGCTAATCGAGTGGGGACTTTCGCCGTAATCTCGACTGGATTAGTAGCGCTTGGGGCGATGGGGATATCGATCTCGCCCACGACATTCTTCTCGTAGTCCCTAGCAATCAAGGTGCAGGTATGTGAGATAGCTGGATCTCTTCTATCGAGATTAAAGGTAATCTCAATCGAACGGTCATCGATTGGCGTGAAGCTAACTAACGTAACGCGGGTTTCTGGGTTTGAGTGGTACCAAGCGCTCCACATCAACCAAGGTAACCCGATTGCTAGCAAGACCAGCGCTAGATATCTCCAGTAACTGTGGTTAGAAACTCCATATCGCGAATTTAGAAGCTCTTGAGTCTCTCTCGGAAGTTGATCAAAGATGTCTTTGAATCGATGCGGCCCGCTTGCGCTAGACCCATTTCCGCTCAACTTCTTTGAACTAAACATGGGATGATTCTCGCATGGAAAACGGCTACTTGGATCAGGGCATTGCCGGATCGATAACGATGATCACGCTTACTCTTGCTACGGTCGTATTACTTCGAAGTTTCTATAAACGGTATAAGCGAATGGAGCAACGACGGATCGAAGATGAGTCAAAGTAAGTCTCGTCTCTCACTTCTCTTTTCGAAATTATTTCCGATATTTCTAGTACTAATTGCGTTTGTGAGTTTTATTGCGCTGGGTTTCTGGCAACTTGATAGGGCCGCTCAAGTAAAAGAGTTACAGAAACCCTATGAAGAACAGCCACTGGTTGCGCTTTCAAAAGTATCTAAACCAAATTCGAATCTAGATGGTGAATCAGTAAACAGAATCGTTGAATTCTCCGGAAGTTATGTCGCCCAATTCGATGCCCCAAATCAAATCGATAGCAAGGGCGTGCGCGGAACTTGGTTAGTAGGGTTGATGGAGGTCGATGGGGGCGGTTACATCCTCGTAGTAAGAAGTGGCACAAATAGCGACCTACCTCGAGGCGACATAGTTGTAACGGGCCGGCTCTTTCATCGCCAATATGAGGACTTAAGTGATCGAAGCGCGGGCCAACTTAGCCGCCTTGATCCCTCAATCCTTGTCGGTGATTACCCCGGGGATTACTACGATGGTTTTGTCCTTGCCAAGAGCGAGCTTCGCGATGGCATCTCACTTGAGGTACCGAGGGTCCTACTCGACCCAGCAGCTCCCACAATTCCGGGTTACTACTGGCAGCACATTGCTTATGTTGTTATTTGGTGGCTTATGGCACTCGTAGTAGTTTTCTTACCGATATACAGCAGATTTCGAGAGCGCGAAGGGGGAGCGAATGAAGGGCGTAGTTCTTAGATTTCGAGTAATGGCTCTCCTAGCCGGCATCATGTCCCTACTGCTTTGGTTCGTAGAGTTGCCGGTTGTCTACTTGATGGATGCTCCCGAGTTAGAGGCCAAGGTCAAGTGGATTCCCTTTGTACATGGCTACGTATATGCGTTTTATGTCCTTACCGCTATTCATTTCACAGCAAAGGCCCGCTTTACGATTAAGCGGATGATCGCCTTCATTCTTGCTGGAACTTTGCCCATTTTCTCCTTCATTGCTGAGCGAAGGGTTTCGCGCGAGTACAAGTTCTAGGCGCCATTTCATGACGATTAAGTCCCTAATCAAGTCTGCAATTTATCCACTCTACGAAAAGCGCCTCCTTAATCGCCTTGATCTAACAAAGACTCCGCGCCATATCGGTGTAATCCTCGATGGCAATAGGCGATGGTCGAAAGAGAATCCTTCTCCAACCGGTGACACCTCACCGCGCCGGGGCCATATCGCCGGGGCCGAGAAGATTGTTGAACTTCTCGATTGGTGCGAAGAGACTGAGATTGAAGTAGTAACGCTCTGGTTATTGTCTAGCGATAACTTCAAGCGCGATAGCGATGAGATTGAATCCCTCCTTGGAATCATTGAGGATGCAGTAGAGCGACTCCGTTCAACCGGCCGTTGGAAGATCCGTCCCGTCGGCTCCTTTGAGCTACTACCGGCCTCGCTACAGAAGATGCTCCGTGAAGTTGAGTCGAAGACCGCCTCAATCGATGGCATCACCGTGAATGTCGCAATCGGTTATGGCGGACGCCTTGAGATCATCGATGCGGTTAAGCGTTACATCTCCGAAGCTGGCTCGATTGGAAAGAGCCCAAGTGAGATTGCCGAAGCGGTATCTGCCGAGAAGATCGACCAGTATCTATATACCGCCGGCCAACCTGACCCAGAGTTGGTAATTAGAACTTCCGGTGAACAACGTCTCGGCGGGTTCCTGCTCTGGCAGAGCCACCAATCAGAGTTCTATTTCTGCGAGGCATATTGGCCAGACTTTCGAAAGGTCGATTTTCTACGGGCGCTCCGCTCTTATGCGGTGCGGGAGCGAAGGCTAGGAAAGTAAAAAACCTCAACCTCAACTTGAGCGTGTCGCCAAAAAGTTGCTCCGTCAGGATTTACCTTTTTCCAGTAGCCAACTTCCCTCACTAACGAGGTTGTTAGTGCGAGAAAACAGAATATTTGAGCCAAAAGAGGAGCCAATTGGCCCGTCGTAGCTCTGAAGTGACAAAGACTTACGTCCTGGATACGAGCGTCTTGCTCGCCGACCCCACCGCTCTTTATCGCTTCGAAGAGCATGAAATCATCATTCCAATCGCTGTTATCGGCGAATTAGAGAGCAAGCGCGACCACCCCGAGTTAGGTTATTTTGCCCGCGCTGCGCTACGCGCACTTGATGATTTAAGAGTTGCCCATGGACGCCTTGATCAGCCGTTAAAAATCAATGCAACTGGTGGAACTCTCTCGGTTGAGTTAAACCACACCGATACATCTTCACTCCCGCATGGCTTTTTACGCGATGGCACAAATGATTCTCGAATTCTTGCGATTGCCAGAAACTTGGTTAGTGAAGGTAAGGATGTAGTTCTCGTAACAAAGGATCTTCCGCTTCGAGTCAAGGCCTCCTCAGTTGGAATCACGGCCGAGGAGTATCGCGCCGAGTTGGTCCCAAGTAGCGGTTGGACTGGGATGGTTGAGGAGAGCGTTGGAAGCAAATTAATTGATGCGCTTTATGCCGCTGAGAAAGTCGGAGAAAAAGTAAGTGATCCACTCGCCAAAGATCTTCCTTGCCATACCGGAGTCGTACTTCATTCCGAAAAGGGAAGCGCGCTAGCGCGAGTAACTGCTGATAAATCTTTAGTTCTAGTTCGTGGCGATAGAAGCGCCTTTGGAATCCATGGCCGCTCCGCAGAACAACGCGTCGCTTTGGACTTACTACTTGATAATGAAGTTGGAATCGTCTCACTCGGTGGTCGGGCTGGAACTGGTAAATCTGCGCTCGCTCTATGCGCCGGGTTAGAAGCTGTAATGGAGCGGCGCCTTCATAAGAAGGTTGTCGTCTTCCGCCCGCTCTACCCAGTTGGTGGACAAGAACTCGGGTACTTACCCGGAACCGAAGGGGAGAAGATGTCTCCTTGGGCCCAGGCAGTCTTTGACACTTTGGGCGCGCTAGTTTCAAACCAGGTAATTGAAGAGATTATGGATCGTGGCTTAATCGAAGTTCTTCCGCTAACTCATATCCGAGGCCGCTCGCTACATGATGCCTTTGTAATTGTTGATGAGGCCCAATCCTTGGAGCGGGGAGTTCTACTTACCGTCCTATCTCGAATTGGCCAGGGTTCGCGAGTAGTTCTCACCCACGATGTTGCCCAGCGCGACAACCTCCGGGTTGGTCGCCACGATGGCGTAGTTGCCGTCATCGAGTCGCTCAAGGGCCATCCGCTCTTTGCCCACATCACCTTGACCCGCTCTGAGCGCTCCCAAATCGCAGCCCTAGTCACCGAGCTTCTAGAGGATCCAGTCCAGCTCTTTGCTTGAAAGAACCCCCAAAATAGGGGTTTTGCTTCAAAAGGTCTATTTCGGACATTTACCGTAGTGAACTGGGCTTTTGCTATCCACAATTCCTGTGAGATTTCACTTTTTTCCGCCACGCGCCTGTTTTGATTTGCGGGTGCCTTCACCCTTTGTCACCCTTACGGCCGGTAACTAACCAATTCCCCCAAAACAATTCCCCCATTAGATGCACCTCGAAAGAGGAGGTAGACGCTTGCGTAAGAGAGCCCTAAGGCCATTCATGGCTTCGGCAATCGCTGCTATCTCCCTCTTTGCCACCTTGGAGTTCGCACTCATCAGCGGCGCTTCGGCCCAGCTTCCGATTGAAGAAGAAGTGGAAGCGATTGCGACGGCACCGGTAAACGCCAGCGCCAACTTGAAGACCAACGCTCCTGAGGAGACCGGCCCGGTACTGCCAACGCTGATCGAGATGAGCGATGCGACCGCCGTAAGGTCGATGGATATGTTGATGGTCTCCGTCATGGTCCAGCAGGTCGAAAAAGCGAGGACCCCGAAGGGCGCCAAGAAGATTGCGGCGGATATCGCCAAGGAAAAGTATGGCTGGGGCAGCTACCAGTTCTCCTGCCTTAACTCACTTTGGACTAGAGAGAGTAATTGGAATTACCGGGCGAGAAATCCGCGCACCGGTGCTCATGGAATCCCGCAAGCACTCCCTGCGGCAAAGATGGATGTAATCGCCACCGATTGGCGCACCAATCCGGTAACCCAGATCCGTTGGGGACTTCATTACATCGATGTTCGCTATGAAACACCTTGTAAGGCGCTAGCTAAATTTAAGCGCTCGCGTTACTACTAAAAACTAGCGAATATTTAAAAGGCGTCGCTAGGACGCGCACCGATCGTAAGCGGCTTACTAGTTTCGGCAAAGAAATCATTTCCCTTATCATCAACAACGATAAATGCTGGAAAGTCTTCAACCTCTATCTTCCAGACCGCTTCCATTCCTAGCTCTTCAAAATCCAATACCTCAACTTTTTTGATGCAATCCTTCGCTAGGCGAGCAGCTGGTCCACCGACAGAACCAAGATAGAAACCGCCATGTTTCTTACAGGCCTCAGTAACTTGCTTGGAACGATTTCCCTTAGCAAGCATCACGAGCGAACCACCGAGCGCTTGGAATTGATCAACATAAGAGTCCATTCGCCCAGCCGTTGTGGGTCCAAAGGAGCCGGAGGCATAACCTTCTGGAGTTTTTGCAGGACCTGCGTAATAGACCGGATACTTCTTAAAGTACTCCGGCATATCTTTCCCAGAATCAACTACCTCTTTGATCTTGGCATGAGCAAGATCGCGGGCTACAACAAGAGTTCCGGTAAGGGAAAGACGGGTCTTTACTGGGTATTTTGAGAGCTCTTTGATGATCTCAGCCATCGGGCGATTTAGATCGACGCGAACTACGTTATCGTCGAGGTGAGCATCGGTTGTCTCCGGTAAGAAATGGGCCGGATCAACCTCTAATTTCTCAATAAAGACGCCATCTTTTGTGATCTTGGCTTTGGCCTGGCGATCGGCTGAACAAGAAACGGCGATTGAGATAGGAAGTGAGGCGCCATGTCTTGGAAGTCGGATTACTCGGACGTCATGGCAGAAATATTTGCCACCAAATTGCGCTCCGATACCTAATTTCTGGGTGAGTTCAAAGACCTGCTTTTCAAGTTCTGGGTCGCGGAAGGCTCTTCCGGTTTTTGCATTTCCAGTAGTTGGAAGTGAGTCCAAGTATTTCGTGGAGGCTAGTTTTGCAGTCTTCGCGGTGAACTCAGCGCTCGTTCCACCTATGACAATAGCTAGGTGATACGGAGGGCAAGCCGCGGTTCCAAGTGAGCGGAGCTTCTCCTCTAACCAGACGAAGAAAGTTTTTGGATTGAGAATTGCTTTAGTCTCTTGATAAAGGAATGACTTGTTAGCACTTCCGCCGCCTTTGGCGATGAAGAGGAAGTTGTATTCATCGGCATGTTCGTAATCCGAGTAGATCTCAACTTGGGCGGGAAGATTATTACCGGTGTTCTTCTCTTCCCAAACAGTGACCGGCGCAAGTTGTGAGTAGCGGAGGTTTAATTTGGTGAAAGCGTCATAGATGCCCTTTGAAATAGTAACTTCATCGCGTTCGGAGGTAAGGACTTGTTGCCCTTTCTTTCCCATGACGATTGCGGTACCGGTGTCTTGGCACATCGGCAGGATTCCACCGGCTGAGATATTGGCATTCTTTAATAGATCTAGCGCAACAAAGCGGTCATTTGGGGAACTCTCTGGATCTTTCAAGATGTTCGCTAGCTGTTGAAGATGCTCACTTCTGAGGTAATGAGAGATGTCATGCATCGCAACTTCCGTTAGATTCCTAATTGCCTCAGGTGAAACCTTGAGGAATGTTCGTCCATCGGCTTCAAAAGTTGAGACACCTTCTTTGGAAACTAGTCGGTACTCAGTCTTATCCGGGCCAACCGGAAGTAGATCTTCGTAGATAAATTCAGGCATTGCTATTTCGCTTCATCAGCCTTTGCGGCGAGCTGGCTTGCAGATTCAAGCTTTGCCCGCGCCCCATCGAGCCACTCTTGGCAGATCGCGGCTAACTCCTCGCCACGTTCCCAGAGTTTGAGCGATTCCTCCAGGCCTAACCCGCCAGATTCAAGAGTTGCTACAACTTTCGCGAGTTCATCTCTTGCGGCTTCATAACTTAGCTCGGCCATATTCGTAATCTACTCGCCTTTCTTTACTGGGGTAGTTGAATCAGTAGAACTCTCGCCTGTGGCTGTTGCTACCGCCACACCCTCGGCAAGTCGGAGCCTTAACTCTTCACCTTTTGTGAGCGCTTTTGGTGAGCGGACGATTGAGCCATCGCTCTTTTGAACAACGGCATAACCGCGATCGAGCGTTGCTTGTGGTGAGAGCGTACGTACGCGCGCAATCAGATGAGTTAACTCTTCACTTGATCTCATCAATCGCGAGTTAATACTCGCAAAGGAACGTTGTATTAGTCCGACCACTTTGGTCATCTCCAGAACTACTCGATCATTTATCTTCCGATCAGCGCGCTGGCGAAGTTGGCGGATTTTCTCGAACTCTTCCTGGATATCAGGTACAACGCGTTTTGCCGCATCAGTCGGTGTAGAGGCGCGTAGATCAGCCACTAGATCAAGCAGCGGGGTATCTTGTTCATGGCCGATAGCGCTAACAATCGGCTTTTTGCATGATGCAGCGAGCCTTACTAGCCCTTCATCTGAGAAGGGAAGTAGGTCTTCAAAAGAACCGCCACCCCGGGTAATGATGATGACATCTACATCTGGATCGCTATCTAACTCTCGAAGGGCTGCGGATACTTGGATTACTGCATCGGCGCCTTGTACGGCTACCTCTCTAGTTTCAAATATGACTGCGGGCCAACGACGTTTTGCATTCTCTTTAACATCTTTCTCAGCAGCGCTAGCTCTTCCGCAGATCAAACCGATCTTCTTAGGCAAGAACGGCAATGGCTTCTTTCGCTCTGAGGCAAATAACCCTTCTGCAGCAAGCATCTTCTTTAACGCTTCAAGGCGAGCCAATAACTCACCTACTCCAACTTGGCGGATCTCTTTTGCATTTAACGAGAGGCGACCAGTTGGGGTATAGAAGTTAACTTTTGAATTGATAACAACGCGAGCATTATCGGTAAGTGGGGCAACGGCTTTAAAGACAGATCTGGGACAGGTCACTTCTAAGTACATATCAACGCTGGGATCTCGAAGGCGCATGTAAACCATTCCAGAACCAGCGCGATCATTTAATTGTGCGATCTCACCTTCTACCCAGATTTGACCGAGGCGATTTATATAGTCGCTAATTGCTTCAGAAACTACGCGTACTGGTACTGGTTTTTCCGCTGAAGTTTCGAGCATGGCGCGATACTAATAGGATGCGCGCATGTCGAAGCGAGTTCTCCTTGCTGCGCCTCGCGGATATTGCGCGGGGGTTGATCGCGCGGTAATTACTGTGGAAAAAGCCCTTGAGCTTTATGGGGCTCCGGTATATGTCCGCAAACAGATCGTTCATAACAAGCATGTTGTTGAATCCCTTGAGAAGAAGGGCGCGATATTTGTTGATGAGACCGACCAAGTTCCAGAAGGCGCTCGAGTAGTTTTCTCAGCACATGGAGTCTCACCAAAAGTTCATGAGGAAGCAGCAAGCCGTCAGCTAAAAACAATTGATGCAACTTGCCCGTTAGTCACTAAGGTCCACCAAGAAGCGCGCCGCTTCGCTGCCGATAATTTGCAGATTCTGCTAATTGGCCATAACGGGCATGAAGAGGTTGAAGGAACTGCCGGGGAAGCCCCGGATCACATCCGCCTTGTTGATGGGTTAGAACAGGCGCGCACTATTGAAATCGATCCAAATCGACCAGTTGCGTGGCTCTCCCAGACCACGCTTAGCGTTGATGAAACTCTGGAAATGGTCGGAACACTTAAAGAACGTTTCCCACAACTTCAAGATCCCCCTTCTGATGACATTTGTTATGCCACCCAGAATCGCCAAGTCGCAATCAAACAGATCGCGCCCCAAACCGAGTTAGTCCTAGTTGTGGGCTCAACTAATTCATCAAACTCTGTGCGTTTGGTGGAGGTTGCAAAGGAGTATGGTGCAAAAGCGGCGTATTTAATTGACTATGCGAGCGAAGTTAAAGATGAATGGTTTGAAGGCGTTGAAACTATTGGCGTGACTAGCGGCGCATCGGTCCCAGAGCTATTAGTTAAAGACTTATTAGAAGAGCTAGCTAGACGTGGTTTTTCAGATGTCACAGAGTTCCGGGCGATGGAGGAGAGCCTTCTCTTTGCCCTTCCACCAGAGCTACGTAAGGATCTAAAGGCTGCTGGAAAGTAGTTGTTTGCGCTCTTTAAAGTAGTACCACCAACCAAAGAGCGAGCCGGAAATTAAAAAGGGCGCCACGCTAGCAAGACCGGTTACAAGATCAATTCCAATTCGGGTAAAGCTAAGTGAGATTCCACCGACAGTCGGAAGTAAGAAGAGCGTGGCAAATGCAAAGGCAATCGGTGGATTAACTACCGCCACATAAGTAGTGCCCTTTCTTCCGTAAATCAAAGCTCCGTAATAAGCGGCCCAGATAGCAACGCCCGTCACGAACCCGACATTTGAGCGGAAGAAGATCTCTACCATCGCCACAAAGGCAATTAGAAGGAATTGAAGGATTACAACTCCAGGTTTAGTTAGCCCAGCACCCTTTACCGGGCTCTTTATCGGAGGCTTGGGGAGATTTGTGGGGGAGTTATTTGTCATCGCTATCGCTTTCATCGAGATCTTCCATATCTATATCCTCGGAATTTTCAATCACTTTCGGCGCAATAGCTCGGACTTCATCATCAACTTCATCTAAGGCCTTTAATTTACTTGAGGAGGGCGCTCCTAGCTTGACCATCTTTCGAGCGGGCTTCAAGACATTCTCTTCAGCGCTCTTAATCAGATCATTAAATGCGCGCTCTGTTGACTTTAGGCGATCACCGAGAGTCTCAATCTTGGAGTGGACCTTTCCGATTCGTTTCAATAACTCACCGGCAAGATCTGTAATTTCTTGGGCGTTCTTGGCGAGTTCACTCCGGCTAAATACATAGGCCACAGTTCGAAGTAAGGCCATCATCGTGGTTGGCGTAGCGATAGTGACATTCTTTTCAAATGCCTTATGTAATAGCTGTGGCTCAACATCCAAGGCCTCAGAGAGAATCGATTCAAAGGGAGCGAAAAGAACTACGTAATCAGGGGAATTTCCGCTCTCTTGGTAGCCCCGTTTCGCTAGAGCGTTTACATGCCCCAAGAGATCCTTAGCGTGGAGGGCCATCAAGCGCGCTCGCTCTAGTGGATCTTTCTCAACGACTGCTTCAAGGAATCGATCAAATGGAAACTTTGAGTCGATAAAGATTTCACTTCCACCAGGGACAGATATCTTGATGTCTGGCTTAGAGATCTCAGTTCCAGATGCTCGATAATCTTGTTTGAAGAAATGAACGTTCTCTAATAATCCAGCGTTTTCAAGGAGCGTCTCGAGTTGGGCTTCGCCATACTTTCCACGAGTTTGAGAGTTCGAGAGCGCTCCGGCTAATTTTGTAGTCTCACGGAGTAAGTTCTCATTTCCAAGGCGCATAGTTTCGATCTGGGTGCGCATCTCACTTTCAGCGCGAGCTCGCTTCACTTCTGCTTCTTGGGCTTGGGTAGTTAGTTGGGTCATTCCAGTTGTGACAGCGCGGAGTTGTTCATTTAACGTTGTTAATCGTGTTTCCTCGCGGCGTAGCTCTTCGATTTGGGAGTTGAGTAATTCGACCTTTCCTTTTTCACTATTCACTCGCGTAGATGCATAGAGAAATCCAAGGCCGAGTCCAATCGCTAGACCAATAACTAGCCCCAGAATGAGGTATGTCGCACCGTTCATATGCCTATCGTGGCAGGAGGGACTGACATTGACGGTTAGGCTCTACTCCTCGTGAGCCTCTCAATCGGAATAGTCGGCCTTCCCAATGTTGGAAAATCGACCCTCTTTAACGCCCTGACGAAGAACAATGTCTTGGCTGCGAATTACCCATTCGCCACTATCGAGCCAAATGTGGGCGTAGTTGGCGTCCCAGATGAGCGGTTGGCAGTCTTAGCAAAGATTTTTACCTCTGAGCGGATTATCCCGGCCTCAGTCTCCTTTGTAGATATCGCCGGAATTGTAAAAGGCGCTTCTGAGGGAGCTGGCCTTGGTAATAAGTTCCTTGCAAATATCCGCGAGAGTGATGCAATCTGTCAGGTCATTCGCGTCTTTACCGATCCTGATGTAGTTCACGTTGATGGTCGCGTTGAACCGGCGAGTGATATTGAAACCATAAATACCGAGTTACAACTTGCTGACCTTCAAACTCTAGAGAAGGCGATTCCACGAGTTGAAAAGGAAGCGCGCCAGGCCAAGGAGCGACAAGTCGCACTCGATGCGATGCGCGAGGCCGAGAAAATCCTCGCCGATGGAAAACTACTATTTGGATCTAAAGTAGATCTTTCCCTATTGAAAGAACTTGGGCTGCTAACAGCTAAACCATTCCTATATGTATTTAATGTTGACGCAAAGGAATTAGGCGATAAAGAATTGCGCGCCAAGCTGCAACAACTAGTTGCTCCGGCCGAAGCGATATTTCTTGATGCAAAGACTGAAGCGGAGCTTGCAGAGTTAGATGATGCCGAAGCCCTTGAGTTATTGAAATCGATTGGGCTAGATGAACCCGGCCTTAGTACCCTTGCTCGGGTTGGATTTAATACTTTAGGGCTTCAAACATATTTGACTGCGGGGGAAAAAGAAGCGCGCGCTTGGACGATTCATAAGGGCGATACCGCGCCGATGGCTGCTGGCGTTATTCACACCGACTTTCAAAAAGGTTTCATCAAGGCGGAGATCATCTCCTTTGATGATTTGGTAGCTGCAGGATCAATGACCGAAGCTCGTTCGCGCGGAAAAGTCCGCATGGAAGGTAAGGATTACGTAATGCAAGATGGCGATGTCGTAGAGTTCCGGTTCAATGTCTAGAAACCATTCAAAATCGCCACATTTAGCTGGCCTCGCTGAGAAAGAGCGCTCCGAACTTCGCAATATCGCAATCATTGCCCACGTCGATCATGGCAAAACGACTTTAGTCGATGCGATGTTATGGCAATCCGGAGCATTCGCGGCGCACAAAGAACAATCTGAAACCCAAGATCGCGTTATGGATTCAATGGATCTTGAGCGTGAAAAGGGAATCACAATCCTTGCCAAGAACACTGCGGTAAAGCGCGGCTCATCAATCGTGAACATTATTGATACTCCTGGCCACGCAGATTTCGGTGGCGAGGTTGAACGAGGCTTAGAAATGGTTGATGGCGTAGCGCTTCTTGTTGATGCATCTGAAGGTCCACTCCCACAGACTCGTTTCGTTCTCCGTAAAGCGCTGCAGAAGAATCTTCCAGTTATTTTGATTATCAACAAAGTGGATCGACCAGACGCGCGTATCGCTGCGGTTGTTGATGAAGCATATGGACTCTTCTTAGATCTAGATGCAACTGAAGATCAGATCGATTTTCCAATTGTTTACACCTCAGCAAAAGCCGGTCGCGCATCTTTGAACCGTCCAACTGATGGTGGAATGCCTGATGCTGAGAATCTCGATATTCTTTTTGATGTCATCTTCAAGACAATTCCTGCGCCGAAGTATCACGAGGGCGCTCCGCTACAAGCCCACGTAACAAACTTGGATTCATCGCCTTACTTGGGTCGACTTGCCTTGTGTCGAATTCATGAAGGAACCATCAAGAAAGGCCAGACCGTTGCCTGGATTAAGACTGATGGAACTCAAGAAAAGGTAAAGATCTCGGAGTTGATGATGACCGAGGGCCTTGAGCGGGTACCGGCTACTGAAGCGGGACCTGGCGACATCATTGCCGTTGCTGGAATTGAAACGATTACCCTCGGTGAGACCCTCGCTGATGCGGAAAATCCACATGCACTTCCGTTAATAACTGTAGATGAACCAAGTATTTCAATGACTATCGGTATCAACACCTCGCCTCTTGCGGGTCGCGTTGGTAAGAAACTCACCGCCCGACTAGTTAAGAATCGACTTGATAGTGAGCTAGTTGGAAATGTTTCGCTAAGAGTTTTAAATACTGAACGTCCCGATACTTGGGAAGTTCAAGGTCGTGGCGAACTTCAACTTGCGGTGCTTGTTGAAATGATGCGCCGCGAAGGTTTTGAGCTAACAGTCGGTAAGCCACAAGTTGTAACAAGAACTATTGATGGCAAATTACATGAACCGATGGAGCGATTGACAATTGATGCTCCGGAAGATTATCTCGGCGTTATTACCCAACTTATGGCGCTGCGTAAAGGTCGCATGGAACAGATGGTCAACCATGGAACAGGGTGGATCCGGATGGATTTCAAAGTTCCATCGCGAGGATTAATCGGATTTAGAACCGAGTTCTTAACTGAAACTCGCGGCACGGGATTGCTGCACCATGTCTTTGATGGCTATGAACCCTGGACTGGCGAGTTAAGAACGCGTAATACCGGATCACTTGTTTCGGATCGCGCCGGTACCGCAACTTCTTACGCAATTTTCGGCCTTCAAGAGCGCGGAACAATTTTCTCTGAAGTTGGCTCGGATGTTTATGAGGGAATGGTGATTGGTGAGAATTCTCGTCCGGAAGATATGGATGTAAATATCGTTCGCGAGAAGAAGTTAACCAATATGCGTGCTTCTGGTTCTGATGAGAATGAACGCTTGATTCCACCGAAGATCTTGAATCTTGAACAAGCTCTTGAATATTGCCGCGAAGATGAGTGCGTTGAAGTTACTCCCATCAACGTACGTATCCGAAAAGTCGTTCTCGACCAGAACGAGCGCTCCAGGATGACCTCAAAGGCGAAGAAGGCGAACCAAGAGGGCTAAATCGCTCGAAAACGCCGATAAATCAAGGCTTTTTCGCGCTTTGTCAGTGGTGGGTTGTGTACTCCGGCTATCTAAAGAGATATCTAGAAAACGCAGGAGGCACCACCCATGAACCTACGAGAGCTGGCATTCCAACTTTCAGCCATCACCTTGATTGCCGATGCGGCGAAAGAGGCGAAAGATCGATTGCGCCGAGAATTTGCTGCCGCCCTTGAGGAAGTAGGAGCTGACGCCGCAAAGGCCGTTCTTGAAGGTGAAGAGATTGCGAAGGTCTCATTGGTGCAACCAAAGAACTCTGCTGAGGTATTGAGCGAGAAAGCTCTCGTTGAGTGGGTAAAAAGTAACTGGGAATATGAGATTGTCGAGAGCGTGCGCGATTCATTCCGCAAGCACATCCTCGACTCAGTTGAAAATGTGGATGGAAAAGCTATCTATCCGCGAACTGGAGAGGTCTTAGATTTCATTCACTTCAACACTCGCGATCCCTATATTGCGACCCGATTTAAAGATGGTGGCCGCGAGGCGCTACTTGGCGCTTTTCGAGCTGGCGCGTTGAGCCCATCTGAAGTTATGTCAGAAGAGTTATTGATGGCGGTGGGCCAATAAATGAGTTACTTCAACCTAAATGATTACGAACCAGTTGAGAATCGCATCCGCTCTTTTTGGGCTAAATACCCAAATGGACGGCTACTCACAAAACTTGAGCGGACCGAACGACCCGATGGAAGAGTTGAGTGGATCTGTCGGACTGAGGCGTACACAAATCTTGATGACATCCGGCCACAGGCAACTGGCTTTGCTACTGAGATTGAAGGAACGTCACCGGTTAATCGTTCAAATGCGAGTGAGAACTGTGAGACCTCAAGTATCGGACGTTGTCTAGCCAATCTTGGTTTTGCGGCGAAGGGAAGGCGTCCGAGTAGGGAAGAGATGTCTAAAGCAGCTCGAAATCAGCCACCAAAAGCTCCGGCGAAAAAACCTATGGATAAAGGGGATTGGGAGGAGTTGATTACTCGATTGATGGCTTGTGATGATCTCGGGAAGTTAAATGCTTGGTCTGCATATGCCGCGACCTTTGCGATGCCTGATGGAAAACGAAGTGAGCTACTTAAAGCCTTTAACTCCCACAAGGTCGCGCTGAGTCGTAAATCCAATGTTGCCTAGTTTGGCCCACTTGATTTCTAATCGCTAGCGAATAGTGACACTGGAGGCTAAGTGGTCGCTAATTCCATAGTGGCTATGGATTCTCGCTATTACATCTTCGGCTTTGAGCTCTTTGCTCATAATGTAATCAAACTCAATTGACGGCTTCCAAGAAGGATAGGTGGGTCCAACAACAAGATCTCGCCAACCGGAGATCTTTGGCGCTAGCCCCCAAGGAAGATTGAAATCCCCAGTCATGATATGGATCCCGGGAAGTTGCTCGACCCATTTAGCAATCTTTCTTAACTGTAATAGATTCTTTAGCGGCACAAATGAGAGGTGTGTCGTTGTTACCGAGATTCCATTTTCTAGTTCTGCTACGAGTGCTGAGCGGGGTTCATCAGATACATAGATGAATTGTGGGCGCTTTTCCCCAGCTACAAGTAGCGGCATTCCAAGCGGAGCTTTTCCAAGATTTATTCGATGCCATCGCTTTACTGGAACCTTCGAAACAATCCCGATTCCATACATCGCATCTGGCGGAATTGGCGTTGAGTTATCAAAGACAATCTCTTCAGTTACACCATGCCACTTCTCACCTGGCGTTCCATACATTGAAGGTGCAAAAGCCCAATATTTAGCGCCAATTAACTCAGCAATCTCCTTAACCTGATTGCCATTTCCAGAACGAGTCTGGTGGAGATCGACTTCTTGGATTGCAATTACATCACTTGAGATATCAGCGGTTAACTTCTCGAGCGCGCTATGTAGCGTTACACCGGAATTTGGCGGAATGGCCATTCCATGTAAGAGGTTCCAAGAGGTGACCGTGAAGCCGGATTGCGCTCTTGCAGCACCATTGCCCGCTCCACTTAATCCATTACCCATGCCATTAAGGCTAGTCCGCGCTCCTAGTAAGGTCGCCCCGTGCCTGCCAATTCGCCCCAAATAGCGCTACCGCTAGCACTTCCATTATCGAGAAGTGAATTAGATCGGGCTGCGCACTTAAGGGGAGATCAGGCAGCGCTCGATGCGATGTGGCAGCGCGCGAAGATAATCGAGCTTCTAGGCGATCGTTTTAAATGTTCGGATGGTTCCCTCGAGTTTTTAGCGAGTAACTCAATTTCCACAAGCGAGAAAGATGCTGAGCGTTACTTTCTTGGCCTAGATAAATCAGGAACTCCATATTTTGTACTCCATCAAAGCACTGAAATAGCGGAGTTTCCCAAGGAGTATGAGTCGCTACGGACGATTGGCAAATCACTCAACTCACTTGAAATTGGCGCCGCTGTGCATGCGCTCGCTATCGCTCAATGGCATGACGCCCATAAGCGATGCGCAAAGTGTGGCGCACAAACTAAATCCACAATGGGTGGAGCGGTAAGGAAATGCGAATCATGTGAGAGCGACCATCATCCTCGCACCGATCCCGCAGTTATAGTCTTAGTAAAAGATAAAGCAGATCGGATTCTTCTCGGTCGCCAGAAAGTTTGGCCGGCAAAGCGATTCTCAACATTTGCAGGGTTCGTTGAGCCAGGTGAGTCTTTTGAAAGCACCGTCTTGCGTGAAGTCACTGAAGAGTGCGGTGGAAGCGTTGAAAATATGCGCTATCTCGGATCCCAGCCTTGGCCCTTCCCAGCCTCGCTGATGATTGCTTTTGAGGCGATTATTTCAAATCCTGAGTCGGTAAAAGCCGATGGCGAGGAGATCGAAGAGATCATCTGGTTGGATAGAAATGACTTGAAATCAAAAGTTGCTTCACAAGATTTACTTCTGCCACCAAGGATTTCAGTTGCGCGGGCGATGATTGAAGCTTGGTATGGAGTTGATGCAAGAAAAGATCTGGTTGGTTCTGAGACATGGCGCAACTAGCCGAAGAAATACTCGCATCACTAGATGATGAGCAACGCGCAGTAGCAACTGCAGTGCGCGGTCCGGTCTGTGT
>VERH01000050.1 GCA_018882735.1 Candidatus Nanopelagicaceae bacterium | reverse complement strand
GGCCATAGATGTTGAAGCTTGCGTTATTGAAGGAGGGAGAGGGGACACTCCACATGAAATCTGAAACTGAACCGCTCTTAACTTCGCTAAGAAGCGATGCCACAATCGCTGATGTTGCGGTAATTTTCAATCCAAAGTTCCCTTTTCCTAAATCTAGATTCCGGAGCGGGACGTCAACTACTTCCCCAGCATTAATCTCAATATTTCCAAGTTCGACCGGGACATAAACGCCTTCTTTAGATACGACTTCCACCGAAACATTTGTGTCGACTTCATCTGTACTCATTAAGCGCAAGGTTCTGGTGATGGTACTTGAGCTTCCGAAAGTGGCCGGTAATCCAGCGATTTCCAATTCGGTACTCGGTGTAACAATCGGCGCCACGAAATCACCACCGATGTTATTTAGTCCCCGTACGCGCTCATCAACTAAGAAACTTGTGACACGACCACTTATCACTTTTACTTTCAGTACTAAGCGTTCAGCGCCGGGTAAAAGTGAGTCAATTCGAATCTCTCGCTCGGTAAGCGCTTTAACGGTGATACTTCTAGGCTCACTCGGGCCATCTTCAGAATAAGTTTCTACCTCGGCAACCGCATCACTTAGTCCGCTATTTATCAGTACCAATTTGCCTTGGCTGGTGACATTTGCAGTTCCGCCAACAAACCATGATGTGGCAGCTCCCGAGATACAGGTTGCGGCGCTAGTCCAGCGACTTGCCTTAGTTTGTATTACCCAAGAATTCCGCGGATCACCTTGGACGATGATCGCGCCTCTCGCTAGAGCCGGGGTACTCGTCGTTGGTCTAGTAAAACTTGCATTGGCACGAACTAACTCTCTTGTGCCGACTTGTCTAGAGGGCAAGAGCGCTGTGGAACGAGAATCGTTGACTGGACCGGGGCAAGTCGTAACCGAGTAACTCTGGCTGACTTCACTTTTGATACTTACTTGCGGAAGGAAATATGCGATATGCGCAGCAATTATGAAGAAAAGTAAGGCAAAGGAGGCTCTAGTTTCTTTCACGCGAGCTCCTCTGGGGTCATTTCACTTCGCCTACGGCGGGCTGGTAACGCCAAGACAATCAGAGTGGTCATGGCGATGAATTGCAGCGATACCCAACCTCGACGTGCTGTTCCATCGTGATAGATGATGAACTCACCAGCTTCAGGTATTACAAAACGAAGTACTCCGCTATCTGTCTCTTGTGCTTCAAGGGCCCGGCCATTTAGTAGCAATTTCCATCTTGAATCAAACTTTTCGGTGATGATCACCGTTCCGGAAGAAGGGAGCGTTCCGCTTGCTCCGACTGGACCGCTCGGAAGAGCAAGATATGTTCCATCAATTGAAAGAAATGAAATGTGAGCAAGTGCTCCGGCAACTTTCCAAGTAATCCCTTCGGTCGTTCTCGATGCTCTAGTAAATCCACCAACGCCATCAATAGTGCGCACCAAATCTTTGTTAAATGGCCGAGCAAGAAATACATATTTGATTCCGAACTCCGCCATGATCTGGCTCGAGTCAATTCCGGCTCCAGTAACAAGATCAATAATCGCTTTGTTCACGACGGGCGATAGCCCCGTAGTGATATCAGGTTCACCTAAGTAAAGGTCGCGCTCGCGGGCGACGAAGAATTTCGTTTCAGTTGGGCTGCTATTTATAACGAGGGTTTTAAATCGCTCATCGGTCTGGGCCTCTACGCTTAAGAAAGCTGGCAGGGCAGATCTCTCTTTGGTTTGCAGAGGCGCTGAGGCAGCGCTTCCTACCCACCAGACCACCGAAGCAAGTAGCGAAATAATCGAAAGCAACGATGTGCTTCCCAATAGCAGGTGACGGTAATCAATAGCGCTCTCTGAGATTTTTGGTACATATTGGTCAACCATCACCACTCCAGCGAGTACTGCGGCCAAGATTGGGATTACCAAAAGACTTCCTACCCATAACGGTTCTGGGATGTATTGGCCATGTCCAGCTACTTGGCGAGATCCAAAGATTGCTGCCAGACCAATGAAAAAGAGCGCGACCTCACCTAAGCGAGCTGTCTGACTCACAAAAAGCGCAATTACCGAGATAAATAAAAGCGATGGAACAAGCCAAATAGGTGGCGCGCCGACGCCACCGGGGTTTGTGAGAATTATCGAAAGCACATCGCCGCCAGGCAGCGGTAAACCTGGATCAAGAAGAATTCTCGATGGATGAAGCATTAGTTCAAGTGACCATGGTGCCGTGACAAGAATTGGGGCAACCACAATTGCAATGCGACGGATGTTCCTAGAGTCGAAATCTTCTTTACTTAATCGGCTCGGCTTAGCATTAAAAGCAAAGACATCAAGGACTACCAACAAGAACTGCCAAATTACGATAGCTCCAAAAGTTAATGGTGAGAATGCAAAAACGATAGTTAACAGAATGGTTAACCACCAGACTTTTCGCCAACTTAGCGATTCAAGAATCTCAAGATCCAGGAGAGCTCTCACTAACCAAGGGCCTAGAACAAATAGAACGACGGTAGCTAGCCTTCCTGTATTTAGTGCGGTTAATCCAAATGGAGCAAATGAGTACAGCAGCGCAGCGCCAAGGGCGAGGTAGGGCAGGTCCGTGAATTTCTTGGCCAACAAATAGGCGCCAATAAATGCAAGCGGTACCGCTAAGACAAAGAGAATCGAGATAAAGAGTTTCGCATTAAATCCAGTTAGCAGCGTTGCCGTCCCAAGAATTGCAATCCAGGGCGGCATATTCACGCTCGAGCCAAGGCCGACTATGTGCCATGAGTCCACATACTGGCGGAGCAGGTCCAAGCCGCTAGCAGGAGTAAGCGGCATTGCTCCTCCCGTTAAATCCGCGTATCTGCCTCTAAATGCAATCAGAGAGATTATGAAGACGGCTATCAGTGAGTTAAAGATTGGACGTGAATTGATCGCAGTAAAGATTGAGGGCCCTTTAACAAGTTCAATATCAGCGTTTTCGGCCGCCTCATCATTGAAATCAATCGATGAACTTTGGGCACTCTCTTCTTTCTTGGTGAGCGAGGTTGCGCGCCAAGCGCGAACTAGCGCATCCCTAGTCTTATCAATGGTTAGCGCAAGTTGGGTACCCCTTGGAGGCACAAAGCGCGCAACAACTCGTGATGAAACAAGCCGGGTTGACTTACGGGCTCGCCGTGCCCGAATTAGATCTTGTGGCTGGAGAATTACGAGCGCAACTGCAGCTAACTCATCTAGGGCATAACCGGGAAGTTTTGCTAACAAATATCCAATCGAACGCAATACGGCTGCGCCTAAAAGTTGTAACGCGATTATCGGCAATAACCAGAACGTTGAGTTGGCTAGAAGAACGTAAGCAGCATGGCGACGATCAAGTAGAAGTGGGCGATGCAGAAATGCATCGGTGACATCTATCTCCCGCCTCTCGTTCGCAGCTGCTTCGGCATGAAATGCGACTGCGGCTGGAACAACAATGGCTGAGTGGCCAGCAGTATGAATTCGCCAACCAAGATCAACATCATCTCGAAAGAGTGATAGCTCCTTATCAAAACCACCTATTTCTTCAAATACATCGCGGCGAATCAATGCGCCGGCAGTACTTACCGATAGAACTTCAACTATCCCGTCATGTTGCCCTTGATCTTGTTCGCGATACTCCAAGCCAGTCCACCGAGCACCGTTTCCGGCAATACTCACGCCAACTTCTAGTAAATGGTTTCGGTCATACCAGCCACGTAGCTTGGGACCTGCAAGTGCCACATTAGGTCGATCATCAATCGCCAATAACAACTCGCGAAGGGCATCTGCTTGGGGTGCGCAGTCATCGTGAAGCAACCAGATCCATTCAGTAACGCCTTCTGGGGCCCGCTCTAACCGTGGGCTTGCTAATGCGATATCTACCGCCGCACCAAACCCGGTATCTCGCGATGCGCTAATCGTGGAGATTCCAGAATTCTTCAGCAGTTTAGGAGAGTCATCGATCGAACCGGTATCAACTGCAATTACTTGATCTATCTCATGGCGTTGTTTTGTTAACGATGTAACGACTTTTGGTAACCAAGTTGCGCCATTGTGGGCAACGAGGATCGCAGTCACGTGATGGCGTGACCGTAAGGAGCTTGAGATAGAAGTCGGCATCTCACCGCCTTGATTAAGTTAGAAGATCAGGAAAGAGATTACGCAGGTCGGCGCTTCAAGCGACGGCGTTCACGCTCTGAGAGTCCGCCCCAGATTCCGAATCTTTCATCATGGGCGAGAGCGTATTCCAGACATTCTTGGCGCACTTCGCAGGATAAGCAGACCCGCTTTGCCTCACGGGTTGAGCCACCCTTCTCAGGAAAGAATGCTTCTGGATCGGTCTGAGCGCAGAGTGCGCGCTCCTGCCAAGAAAGCTCGACGACTTCGCCATTGCCTAATTGGATAGATGGACCGGGGTTGTAGTTCTGCTCTATACGACGAGCATCAGTCATCAGCTGAACTCCTACGACAGTGGCCGACCCCTAGGCCGGCTCAATAAGGAGAATTACACGCTTGTAAGTCTCCCGAGTCAAGTTAGGAAGGGGTAGAAAGAAGTCAAAATCCGAAGATTTCTCCCCTTAATTTTGAACCACTTGTGACTCGAGATTGGGGCGCAATGTAGCTATTTTCAATCAAAACATCGCTCTCTATATGCGCATTTTCGCCAATAATGGAGCCATTTACTATTGAGTTCGCCTCAATCACAACCCCTGATTCGAGATAAGAACCTTCACCCACCCTCGAGCTCGCGTGAAGTTGAACCTCTCTCATCATTACCGTGTGATTTATCACTTTCGGAGTTGCCTTTGATAGCGCGGGATTTGAGATGAGATCTCGCGAAGCGCGGATCATCGACTCCGGAGTTCCCATATCGATCCAATATCCACCATCAACATAGCCAAAGATATTTTGACCTGAGTTAAGCAGCGCCGGAAAAGTCTCGCGTTCAACGCTAACTACTGCGCCTTTTGGAATCTGTTGGAGAGCTTGGTTAGAGAAAATGTAACAACCTGCATTGATTGTCTTGGCAATCGGATTATCCATCTTCTCGAGGAACTGGAGGACTTTTGAGTCAGCACCGATTGGAACGCATCCATAGGCCCTTGCATCTTCGACTTCTACTAAATGCAGCGTCACCGCAGCGCCAGACTTCAAGTGCAGCTCTGATTGGGCAATCAGGTCATGCGAACTCAAGACATCGCCATTGAAGATAAATAGGGATTCATTTGCGCCTAGCTCCAATAATTGAGCCGCATTTGCAATTGCGCCGCCTGTTCCTAGGGGCTGCGTTTCATAGGCATATCTGATCTTCATTCCAAAACGCGAACCATCACCAAAATATGGTTCAAAGACATCAGCAAGATAGGAAGTGGCGAGGACAATCTCACTTATTCCAGCTTCGCGCGCCTTGACGATCTGATGCTCTGTGACTGGCGCGCCAGCAATCTTCAACATTGGCTTCGGAGTGTTAGTAGTAAGTGGCGCTAATCGAGTGCCTTTGCCGCCGACTAAGAGAATCGCCTTATTTATCGGGCTCATTAGCTCTTCAACCTAGATGCTGCAGCTTCGATGTTCTCATCAGTTGCCGTGAGTGCAATACGAATATGTTGGTTTCCAGAGTCGCCATAAAAGCTTCCCGGGGTGACTATTACGCCCCGATCAGCAAACCAGGCAACGCAATCCCAATCCTGCTTTCCATTAGTGCACCAGATATAAAGGCCCGCTTCTGAGTGATCGATTCGATATCCAATCTCAGTTAAAGCGCTCGCCAACTTCTTCCTTCGAGCACGGTATCGCTCCGCTTGTTGGGCTACATGTTGCTCATCGCTAAGCGCAACCGCCATCGCTCTTTGGACTGGGAGCGGAACCATCATTCCCATGTGCTTTCGGATTTCCAGTAATTTCTTGATTAGCGAGCTATCGCCGATGGCAAAGGCGGCTCGATAACCAGCGAGATTGCTCCGCTTAGAGAGTGAGTGAAGCGCAATTAGTCCAGCGTTATCACCATCTGCAAGATCAAGAATTGACCTTGCTTTCTTGGTATCCGGAAAGGGCAGATAGCACTCATCGCTTGCAATCGGGATTGAATTTTCTCTAGACCAAGCTAGAACAGATTTGATTTCACTATCGCTGTGTACCCGCCCAGTTGGATTAGAGGGTGAATTTAGCCAGACCAAATCAACGCCATCTTTGGGCCAATGACTTGGATCGATATCCACTTCTATGACTTCGGCGTGGTTTAGCAGGCCGCCTACTTTGTATGTGGGATAAGCGATTTTCGGGATCAAAATTCGC
>VERH01000017.1 GCA_018882735.1 Candidatus Nanopelagicaceae bacterium | reverse complement strand
TGCGGTGGAACCGTTGAAAATATGCGCTATCTCGGGTCCCAGCCTTGGCCCTTCCCGGCCTCGTTGATGATTGCTTTTGAGGCGATTATTTCAAATCCTGAGTCGGTAAAAGCCGATGGCGAAGAGATCGAAGAGATCATCTGGTTGGATAGAAATGACTTGAAATCAAAAGTTGCTTCACAAGATTTACTTCTGCCACCAAGGATTTCAGTTGCGCGGGCGATGATTGAAGCGTGGTATGGAGTTGATGCTAGAAAAGATCTGGTTGGTTCTGAGACATGGCGCAACTAGCCGAAGAAATACTCGCATCACTAGATGATGAGCAACGCGCAGTAGCAACTGCGGTGCGCGGTCCGGTCTGTGTAATCGCCGGAGCGGGCACAGGAAAGACGCGAGCGATAACGCACCGTTTGGCATATGCCGTTGATATCGGAGTGGTTGATGCGAATCGAATCTTGGCTTTAACTTTTACCGCCCGGGCCGCCGGTGAGATGCGCTCACGACTTCGAACGCTTGGAGTTCCAAATATCGCAGCGCGCACTTTCCACGCGGCTGCGCTTAAGCAACTCATGTATTTCTGGCCCCAAGCCCTCGGTGGTCGTTTTCCATCACTTTTAACGAGTAAGAGTGGCTTTCTTGGCGAAGCGCTTGATCGTGCGGGCGTCTCGGCGACAAAGAGCCCGAGCTTGCTCCGCGATATCTCAGGTGAGATCGAGTGGGCGAAAGTTATGCAGATTCCAAGTGATGAATATGCAAGAAGTGTGGAGGAAGGTCAACGTCGCCTTCCCACGAAATCTCAATCCAAGAGTTCTGGCGCACGTCTTGGCGCTCCTGATATCGCCCGTGTTTATGAGGCCTATGAAAGCCTTAAGAAACAAGAGCGCGCCATTGATTTTGAAGATGTTTTATTGCTTACGGTTGGAATGCTCGAGGAAGAGCGCGAAATCCGCGAACGAATTCGCGATCAATACCGATATTTCACAGTCGATGAGTATCAAGATGTCTCACCGTTGCAACAACGGCTATTAGATTTATGGCTAGGAAAGCGCGAAGATATCTGTGTTGTTGGCGATCCAGCCCAAACGATTTATTCCTTTGCTGGCGCAACGCCTGCCTTCTTGCTTAACTTCACAAAAAAGTATCCTGATGCCGAGGTAATTAGATTAAGCGCCGGATACCGCTCCACTCCGGAAATCATCAACTTAGCAAACACGATTCTACGAAGTGGCGAGTTAGGGCATGACCTCGATGCTGTAAATAGCCATGGTGAACTTCCCAAGAGTTCAGCATTTACAAGTGAATCTGCAGAATTAATCTCTATTGCGGAAAAAGTTAACGAGACCATCAAGAGTGGAATCAACCCTCAAGCTATCGCAATTTTGGCAAGAACTAATGCCCAACTTGAGGCGATTGAAGATGCGCTTAATTTAGTGGGGATTGAAAACCAGATTCGAACCGCTGAGCGATTCTTTGAACGAGGCAATGTCCGGGAAATGGTCGCTGCAATACGGAGCGGTTCCGTTCTCTCTGATCCAAAGGGAGATTGGCTAAGTGAGCTAAGAGATTTATTGAAACAATTTGGCGAAACTGACAAATTCGCACGCGCGCTTATCCAACTTGCCCATGAACTCTCTAGCGATGGCATTGATTCGATGCGCGCTTTCCTGCGCGAACTTGAAGATCGCGCTGAACAGAACAATCCACCAGCACTTCCCGGAGTAACTCTTGCGACGCTTCATGGCGCAAAAGGTCTTGAGTGGGATTGGGTCTTTATTGCAGGCGCCTCCGCCTCAAACCTTCCTTGGGCAACCGCCCCGATTGAAGAGGAACGCCGCCTCTTCTATGTGGGCGTTACCCGTGCCAAACGATCACTTTCCATCTCCTACGCGGGCGAGCCGAGCCCATTCCTGCGTGAAGCAGGGCTTGTAGGCGCTTAAGTCGCGTCCTCTCACGCCGCAGGCTCGATTAACTCGGTTGCGAGCGCTCTTTTCGGTGCTTTACCCTTGCCGGATGCAGACCACGAGTACTCAACTCACGATGAACGCTAAGCGCGCTCATCGCCGTTGGGCTACCCATTGGTCAGCAGTCTCTGGTTACAACTTCTATTTTGCAACCAAGAAGACAGCCGACGGATTCGGCACCTGGAGCTCTATCGAGTAAACCTCGAGATAGAGAAGCCAGGGGCCTCGAATCCAAAAGGATTCGGGCCCCTTTTTCTTTATCTATCTCAATATCAATCTCGATATCTATCTCAATAGATCGCATGAGTTAAGTCCCATGCGAATCCGGGAAATTCAGTAATAGAAAGAAATGAAAAAGGGAAGGCAAAGGTGAGAACGATGACAGTTCTCTTCAGCGAACTATTGGTACCAGGTTGGGCCGAGGGCGAAGATGCCAAGATCGGCTTGGATGCAGTCACTGGAATTTACGGTGATGAGAATGCATTTACCCTGCCATGCCATAACTCCAATCCAGAAGTTTTCTTCTCGGAGAAGAGCGAGGAAATCGCCTATGCCAAGACCCTTTGCGGGGGATGCCCGGTAAAGCGTGAGTGCCTGCAAGGTGCGTTGTCGCGCCAAGAGCCTTGTGGAGTTTGGGGCGGCCAACTCTTCGAAGATGGCCAGGTCATCGCAGCAAAGCGGATGCCCGGTCGACCGCGGTTAAATCCAGAGCCACTTAACGCAACTGCCTAAAACTATCTCTAGCGAATAAATCTGGCGTTGGTTCGCAAATCGAATTTGCTAGCGCAAATTCAACATTTGCTTTACCCCAACGCCAGTTTTTTGTTAATTAGGCTTGAAGAAATGATGGGGCGATCTCAGGGAACCAAGAGAGCGCCTCGTCGCGGAAGTTTCCTTGAGCGCGGAGCTGACAGAAAATTCCGGTAGTTCCAAGAGTTACGCGATGAATCAATACATACTCCGCAGGAAGGTTTAGTTGGAAGCCGATTTTTGCAGTTGGATTTCTTGGATCGCCAACGCGGACGCTCTGTTCGCGGAGCCATTCGCGGGTGTACTCGAAGTATGGAGTGCGGAGCGGTTCAACGAGCGGGAGCAAGTAATCCAGCACTAATTGTGGGTCTACTTCAACTTCGGCAAGTATGAATCCATCTTCTTTAAATCCGTTGTAAAGCGCGAGCGCATCACCTTCGAGAGCGTTACGGAGTAGATTCTTAAATGGCTCCGGGAATCCATTTGGAAGTCGATTACATGCACCGAAATCAAGAACTCCAAGGCGGCCATCGGCCAAGATGCGGAAGTTTCCTGGATGAGGATCGGCGTGAAGTAGCCCGGCGCGCATCGGCGCAGTGAAGTGGAAGCGCGCCAGCTTTATACCGGCGTTATTGCGCTCTTCTTGGTCGCCTTCGGCAATTACCCGAGCGAGCGGCTTTCCTTCCAGCCATTCACTTACTAGAACTTTGTCGGTTGCAAAGACGACCTTGGGGATTGCGATATCGGGATCATTTTCGTAAGCATCCCAACACGTTTTTTGTGCTTCGGCTTCAAATTGATAATCAACTTCCTCGATGATGCGCGCTTTGAGCTCTTCAAGAAGCGGCTTCATCTCAAGGCCAGGCATGAAGAGTTGGAAAATCTTTGAGAAGCGTTCAATCTGATTTAAATCTGAGATCAGAGCATCAGCAGCGCCGGGATATTGGATCTTTACCGCAACTGGGCGACCATCTTTCCAACGTCCTTTATGGACTTGTCCGATTGATGCCGAGGCAGCTGGTTTATCTTCAAACTCAGCAAAATTATCGCGCCAATCTTCACCCAATTCTTTGGCGAGAACTTTATGGACAACGCGCGCTGGAAGGGGTGGAGCAGCCTCTTGTAACTTAACTAGGGTTTCACGATAAGGCTTTGCAATCTCTTCTGGGAGCGCTGCTTCGAAAACAGACAACGCCTGGCCAAACTTCATGGCGCCACCTTTAAGTTCGCCAAGAACCTTAAATACTTGTTCAGCAGTTTTCTCTTGCAGATCAGCAAAGGCAAATTGTGGGGATTGGCCAATTAATTGTTTTCCAAATCCGAGCGCGCCACGACCGGCAACAGCCAGAGGGATACTCGCTAACTTGGCGCTGCGCGTACTTGTTTTGCGCGGAATCTCATTTGCCACGGAGGAATTCTCATGGAGAAAGCGAGGTGGCGCGAGTTAAATCCAGTTGCATCCACAGCGGGGACTCCGCTCCCAAGCTGTGATTTGCGGCTCAAGGTAACTCAAAGTCGAATAGAGTGCGCTCTTCTCATATAGATCAGATTTGCCGGTATCGGCGATCTGGGCAACAGCGAGGGTC
The DNA here is from genome assembly GCA_018882735.1 of Candidatus Nanopelagicaceae bacterium. Lineage (GTDB taxonomy): Bacteria > Actinomycetota > Actinomycetes > Nanopelagicales > Nanopelagicaceae > MAG-120802. The sequence continues at coordinate 22,271 of VERH01000017.1, read as the reverse complement.
ACAACTCCAGCACAGAAGGTCGCCAGCGCAGCCGTTACATCTGAATCATTTTTAGGAAAAGAACCATTAAGTGCGCTTAGTGAAGGAATTCCGCCCTCATATTCCGCGAGTTTTACGCAGTTGTAGCAGGCGCTCGAACCAGGTTCCACATAGGGCCCAATTCGAACCTCACCTGCGCTATCAAAATCGATAAATAGTTGGGGGATTCGCTCTCGATTCCAATCTTGTAATACCTCGGGAAAAGGTCTACTTATAGAAATGATTAAATCAGCGCGTTTCAAAACTTTTAGTGGTTCTGGATATAACGAGGATTCACCTAAGAGTTCATTCGCTTTCAGCCTTGCAGATAGGCCAATATCTCTTTTGCTTACACATCCGCCAATTACATCCTTTCCAAGCACTTCCTTACTTTCGGAAATCTCCGAGAGATCAAATCCAGCTGCAATCAAAGTTCCAAGTAAGGCAAAGGCGATTCGCCCCGATCCGTGAATCTGGACAGCGAACTCCCTACGTTCTAGAACTTTCCGAACTCCACCATCCTTCAGTTTTGGTGCGCGAGTGATTCCATCTGCTTCAATTTTGATTCGAGAGAGGAAACTCTCTTGTGCAACGCTTCGCTTAATTGAAGCAGCGATATTCCGACTCTCTTCATCGCCATAGCGATAGTCAATCTCGGTTACTTCTAGATCGAGTAGCGAGAGGTTCGCAAGGACAGAAATCAAGTCTTGGGCATCTGAAATGTTTGCCAGCTTGCCATCGGCAAGGAGAGCTAAGGCCGGTTCGAGCTCCAATGAGCCAAGCTGGTTAGGAAGCAGGAAGTTTGAGAAACGTGAGCCGATTTGAAGTTGGCGGGTCATGTCGCTTCGCCAATAACGAACGCCCGACTTAAGCTTTGGCGCAGCTTTACGGGTATGGATTTGTAGCTCTGAGACTTTGGAACTAGATGGTTGTGACATGGCGCGAATGATGCGCCCCACCTACCGATTCTTCTTAGAAATTTAAGAGTAGTTGTTAAGAGATGCGCGGTGAGTACGCGGCGGATTTGATGGTTATGTACTCGGGCCGGTGATTCAAAGTTGCAGGGAAAACGAGAAACGGGGCGCCGTAGCGCCCCGCTCCCTTACTTCTTAGTGGGTCTTTTAGGCTTTGCCTGCAATGCCTATTTTTTAGGCTTTGCCTAAAATGCGATTGACCGTGGTGCCGCACACAGGGCACTTGCCCTTCGCCATACGACGACCAGAGTCAGAAACGTTCACGATTCCTTCGAACTGACGCTTCTCTTTGCATTTAACGCAGTAGGCCTCACCCTTATATGTCTCAGCCATTCTTTCCTCCGATCCTCACAGGTTCTTCTGCCTGCGAATGCCCTCACCATACCCCCGCGCCACGCTCAAACCCTCGCAATTCACGCTCAAGCGGGGCGTTTCCTTCCCCCGCCACGCTCAATCTGGGCAGATTTGGGGAAATCAGGAGAAGTTTTGCCCGAATCGCCCGACTTTTAGCGCTCCCGAATCAATTAGGCGCTAGCCCCGAGTTCCCGCCTCATAGCCATCAAGGTAAGCGCTAGCCAGTTCGCTCCGTTCAAACCTCGCGAGGAGCTTTTCAAACTCGCCCCCATGGTCAGGAATCTCAAGATGGATTAACTCGTGGACCAAGAGGTAGTCAACAACGTAGGCAGGCGCGCCATTTAGTCGATCGGAGATACGAATTGTTCTATCTAAAGTTGTGCACGAACCCCATCGCTCATTCATGCTCCGCCAGACCACGCTTACCGGGCGAACCCGAAACTCCGGCAGGTATTGATTTAAAAGTTCTAAGGCGCGATCAAAGAGAGCCTCATCGCTCATCTTCTCGCGCGCTTCCCGCGAGAGAATCTTCTCGACCATTTCTGGTATGACCTCTTGAATCTTAGAGTTAGATAGTCGCGCCGGGACTTGGATAACTATCGCTCCATGTTCCCGGTAGGCGCTAATGGATCTACGGCGCCTCGAGCTTTTAATAACTCGAACCTCGGCCCCGCCCGCGATTTCCGTAGGTGGAATCCTGACCTCGCTAGTTGGTTTAGAAGCTTGGGCGCGCACGGCCGGGAGGTTAGCCCCGAAGATCTCTTCTTGAATGAAGTTATCCACACACCCGCCTCACCGTCAGTAATTTAAGAGTATCAATCTGTGCGGGAGAGTTGCCTTCATGCTCGCCAATGTCGTACTTTGCGCTTACGAAGTCCTCGGATAACCGTTCAGTATCTGCAAGGGGAAGGCAGATAATGAATTGTGCGCCCGGGGACTTCGCTCTTTTCTCTAAGTGTCCTCGAGTCAGTTCTCGAGTCAGCCCTCGAGCTAAATAATTAGATTAAGCCGGAGAGATCATCGGGCACGGTCCGACTCTTCAGGAACCCTTCAGCATCGCCCAATTGATCTGCACGAGGAAGTAAGAATGACTCATCCCAAATCTCATCTCGGCTCTTAACATCTTTAAGCTCAACAATCTTCTCCCAGAATGCAATCGCCTCTCTTGTTCTGCGAGGTGACACTTCCAAACCAACGAGAGTTGCAAAGAGCTCTTGGGTTGGCGATTTGGTGGCGCGGCGGCGCTTTTGCGTCTCACTAAGTTGAATCAGAGAGGGCAAGCGGTTCTTAGCGGCAAGAGCGACGACTGAGTCGATCCAGCCATCAATCAGCGCAAGAACTGTCTCAAGATTTTCCAGCGCAGCCTTCTGGGTGGGAGTCTCTTCCGGCGTAAACATTCCACCAGAGAGCGCAAGAGTTAGTGATTCTGGATTTGCTGGATCTAAGTCACCTGAACTCATCGCTTCTTGGGCTTGTTCGGTAATCGCGGTTATATCTACGCGGATTCCCTTACCGTATGAAGCAATCGCGTTCTTTATATATTCACGGAGCCATGGAGCGCTAACAAATAACCGGGCCGCAGCCAGCTCCCTTAGCGCAAGATAAATTCGAACTTCGCCCTCATCGATACCTAAACCTGAACCCCAATTAGCCGCATTCTGTGGAATGAGAGCTGGGCGAATCTCTTTTGAAAGCGGAAGGGCAACATCATTTGCGCCAGTCACAGTTGTAGAGAGATTTCCGATGGTCTGGCCAAGTTGGGTGCTAATTAGGGAACTCATAAATGTTCCCATGATTGATGCAAGGAGTGATTGGGGGATTTGCATGCCAGATAGATTCATGCCAGATAGATTCATGCCGGGTATTCCAAAACCGGATTCACTTCCTAGCTGGTCCATGGAAATTCCATTTTCGCCAAAGTTATCTTTTAACATTCCAGCCATCGCATCGCTCATGCCCTCAACAAGTGGGCGAGCGATTTCTTCCCAACCATTTAAAGTTGAATCAATCCAATCTCGCCTACTTAACGCGCAGTTATCACTCATTGGAAGGGGCGGGAAGACCGTGGCCTCATTTAGCCATAAGTCTGCGATATTCATCGCTTCTTGAGTTGCCGTTAAATCTGCAATCGAGACCGGAAGCTCTCCATGAGCGGAGAGAAACTTCTTTGAGATATCCCTGATCATTTCGCGAGAAAGAGAAGCTGGAGACTTCTGTCCGGAGAGAGCAGACATCAAACCTTGGAGATTAAGTCCCATCGATGAAAATTGCTGAAAGATTTCACCAAAGTTCCCAAAGGGATTTGGGTTCTGATTTGGATTTTGATTGGGATCAATAGGTTCATCAGGCGGGGTAAAACCGAAGCCAGCCATTGATTCCCTCCCTATGAGATTCCTTACAGGAACCTCAACATTTATCTCTTGAGACAGCTCTTGAGAAATACTCGATGTAGCAGGTCAAACCACGAAGATAGCGAAAATCTTCCCGCGAGGCAGAAGACCTTCCGCTGACCTAGGCTTAGGAGATGCTTAGTTTCACCTCGAGCCTCACCGCGCTCGCACCTCTCTTAGGGGTCGAACTTCATCTCGCGGCGGAGAACTCAAACGCTCCGTTATCAGCGCTGGTCTGGTGGATTATCCCCATAGTTGCGTTAACCGGAGGCCTTGCATACGCATATTGGGTTACTCGATTGAAGAGTAAGTATGACAATCAAACTGAACGTTCAGTTGGTAGATTTAAAAAGTTCCAGGATTCTTTCCATGATGACTCTATCCATGATGGAAAGAAAGAAAACTAGATGTTCAATTCGATCTCGCCACTTCGATACCGGTGGTCATTTCCAGCGAAGTTCTTCTTCTTCCTCTTGATGATTGCAACTCTGGCTGCGCCAATTCCATATGTCTTCTTCAAACCCGGGGTTCCAGATAATGTAACTGGAAAGTTGATTGAGATAAATGATGTTAAGAGCTATAAAGCCAATGGAAAGTTGTATATAACTTCGATCCTGGTAACAAATCCAGATTCGCCAGTCTTCGGCGCCGAGACTCTCTATAACTGGGCCATTGGTCCACATGTGGTTTTACCGCGCGATGTTGTTTATCCGCCAGCCGTAGAAGGAAATGTCATTCAGCGAGATTCGCGCGCCGAGATGTCTGGGTCGAAAGTCACTGCGACGGCGGCGGCTTTGAGTTACCTTGGTTATTCGTTCGAGGAGATATATTTCATTAGCCAGGTGCGCGATTACTCTGATGCAACGGAGAAGTTAGAACCTGGAGATCGAATCCTCATCGTCGATGGCGATACCATCAACGAAATTGAAGAAATTAGAAGCGCATACTCAGATAAGAAAATCGGAGATGTGATTGAAATAAAGGTTGAACGTGAGATAAATGGCGAAACTCGAGAATTTGTAGAGAAAGTTCGATTGGTTTCAAATCAAGAGCCTGGTGCAGATCCGGGGCGTCCGGCGATTGGAATTCTCGTTGGAACAACCGCTAAGTTCCCGGTTGATATCGATTTCAACATCAGCGGAGTTGGAGGGCCTAGCGCCGGATTGATCTTTGCAGTTGGCGTTGTAGAGAAGATGACACCTGAGGATTTGCTTAGAGGTCGCAAGATCGCTGGAACAGGGTCGATATCGCCAAATGGTGAGGTAGGAGCGATTGGTGGCATTGAAGAGAAGATGATTGGAGCTTCCCGGAAAGGTGCAACCATCTTTTTAGCACCTCGTGACAATTGCCCGGATATAAAGCACATCCCAAAGGGTTTAAAAGTAATCCCGGTCTCAACATTGAGCGAGGCGATTGCCGCGCTTCGGGCGCCGGATGACTTCAGATTTCCTACCTGCTAACTCTTAGATAACCTCGCCCCATGGCATTCGGCGATAATCCAGATAATCCCTTCCGTAATTTGAACTTTCCGAGACGAACTCCCGGTGAGCGACGCAAGATCGGCGCGCTTCCGCTCACAGTCATCATCCTCACCGCGATTGCGGTAGTCCTTGTTTCGCTAAGTGGTTTCTATGTCGACTATCTATGGTTCCGTTCCGTTGAATACAGCCAAGTTTGGACCAAACTGTTAACAACAAGAGCCGCACTCTTTGGAATCTTTGGATTACTTACTTCATTAATTATCGTCACTAATATTGTTATCGCATACAAGCGCCGACCGATATACGTTCCACTTACTGTCGAAGCCGATAACCTCGAGCGTTACCGAGCCCAGATTGAGCCAATAAAGCGCGCCGCCATAATCGGTATTGCACTGGCTATCTTCTATTTTGCCGGAACTGCTGGAGCGCGTTTCTGGGAAGCGTGGATGCTCTACCGAAATGCCACACCTTTTGGAATAACAGATCCACAGTTCGGCCGCGATGTTTCATTCTTTATGTTCACCCTTCCATTCTGGCAATCACTAGTTGGTTGGGGTATTTCGACTCTCATTTTGGCAACTATCGCTGCCGGCATCGTTCATTACATCTACGGCGGAATTCGCCCACAAGTTCGAGATGATCGCACCACCGTTACAGCGCGAGTTCAAATCTCAATCTTGCTTGGTTTGATTGTTGCGCTTAAGGCGATTGCTTATTGGTTTGATCGATTTGCCCTTGCTACATCTGATGAGGGAATCATTACTGGTCTTACCTACACCGATGTAAATGCAGTTCTTCCAGCCAAATCAATCCTTGCTGGAATCGCTGTTATCTGTTCACTGCTTTTCTTTGCCAATATCTTCCGCCGCTCGTGGGTACTTCCTGCAGCCGGAACTGCCTTACTTGGACTCTCTTCATTCCTTGTCGCCGGTGTCTATCCTGCACTTATTCAACAGTTCCAAGTAAAACCAACAGAGTCATCAAAGGAAGCGCCGTTCATTCAACGCAATATTGAAGCGACACGTGTTGCATATGGACTAGATAAAGTTGAAATTCGCGATTACCAGGCAACGTTGGCAACGAGCGCTGGACAGCTAGCCGATGATCAAACAACTATCTCAAATATTCGATTGATGGACCCAAATGTCCTCTCTTCAACATTCCGCCAACTACAACAGATTCGTCCTTACTACGCTTTTAATGAGTCGCTAGATATCGATCGTTACAAGGTAGATGGCCAGACTCGTGACATGGTTGTCTCAGTTCGTGAGTTGAATATCGAAGGTAATCCAAATCGAAATTGGATCAACGATCATCTTGTTTACACCCATGGCTTTGGATTTGTTGGGGCTTACGGAAATGCCCAAGATGTAGATGGAAAGCCGGTCTTCTCAAGTGGCGATATTCCCTCTAAGGGAGTCCTTGGCGATTACCAGCCTCGTATCTATTTCGGTGAAAATAATCCGGAGTACTCGATTATTGGAGCGCCGAAGGGTGGCGAGCCGGTCGAATTTGATTACCCCGATGATGGATCACCAAATGGCCAAAAGCTCTATACCTACACAGGTAAGGGTGGCGTGCCAATGGGCTCGCTCTTCTCCAGGTTGCTCTTTGCTATTCATTACCAAGAACAGCGGATTCTTCTAACTGACCTCATCAATGATGAATCGCGAATCATCTTTAATCGCGTTCCTAGAGAGCGGGTAGCGAAGGTTGCCCCTTGGATGAAGATCGATGGCGATCCATATCCAGCCATTGTTGATAATCGAATTGTCTGGATGATCGATGGCTATACAACAAGTTCGGGCTATCCATACTCACGAGTTGTCGATATCTCCGGTGCAACTACTGATGCCTTGAATATCAATAACAACCCACTTACTGCAGTTCCGAATTCAACAATCAATTACATTCGAAACTCAGTCAAGGCGACTGTTGATGCATATGACGGAACTGTGACTCTTTATGCATGGGATGAGAAGGATCCAGTCCTACAGACATGGATGAAGGCATTTCCTGGAACGGTGAAGCCAAAGTCTGAGATGAGCGATGCACTTATCTCACATGTTCGCTATCCAGAAGATATCTTCCGCGTACAACGCGATGTCTTATCGCTCTATCACGTTAAGAATGCAAATGCCTTCTATGGTGGCCAAGATTTCTGGAGAGTACCTCGTGATCCTTCAACCCTTGGCGCAAATGCTGGAGCACAGCCTCCTTACTACTACACCTTGCAATTGCCAGGTGAGAAAAAAGCATCGTTCTCATTAACAACGCCATTTGTACCGCGAGGCGGAAGAGAGAACTTAACTGCTTTTGCAGTGGTCAATTCAGATCCAGGTGAAGATTACGGAAAGTTCACCGTGCTACAACTACAGCGATCGACAAATATCGCAGGACCTTCACAAGTTGCCTCAAACTTTGAAGCAAATCCAACTGTTGCGCTCTCACTTTCGCTACTTCGCCAAGGCGGATCTGATGTTGTTCTCGGAAACTTGTTGACGCTTCCAGTTGGTGGCGGACTTCTATATGTTCAACCGGTTTATGTTCGCGCAACTGCGAATACCGCTGCATATCCATTACTTCAGAAGGTCTTGGTCTCATTCGGTGAGAAGATCGGATTTGATGACACCTTAAGTGGTGCGCTAAATCAAGTATTCGGTGGCGATAGCGGGACCGCCGCACCATCGCGTCCATCAACTGGTGGTTCTACAGATCAAACGCCGGCTCAAGAAGATCTCGCGCAAGCTTTAGCAAGTGCACAACGTGCGCTCGCTGATGCACAAGCCGCGCTCTCACGCGGTGACTTTGCAGCATATGGTCAGGCGCAAGATCGACTAAAGGCTGCGATTGAAGCTGCGGTAGCGGCGCAGAATCGCTAACGCACAATCGCTTGTGCACGAGCGCTTACGCAGAATCGATAAGCGCTCTTCAAACTAGTGCGCGGATTTTGGGGATTGAGTACTTGCCCCTAAAGTTCGGGGTACCGACGCGGGGTGGAGCAGCTCGGTAGCTCGCTGGGCTCATAACCCAGAGGTCGTAGGTTCAAATCCTGCCCCCGCTACCAAATCAAAAGCGCCCGATTACTCGGGCGCTTTTTAATTTCTCTTACATCAAGTTAATTTCTCTTACTTCAAGCCCTCTACTTCTGTTCCCTCTTCTTGCCATCCTTCTTACCGTCCTTCTTACCGTCCGACATCCGCCCCGCATGGCCAACGGCAGTTGGATCGAGCTTGGATTTAATCAAGCTAGCTACCGTTGAAACCAAGAGAATCAAACCGATAACCACAAGTGAGAAGTTAGTTGAGATCTTCGGAACGGAGCCAAACTCTTGGTAGATCCAGAGCATGATCAACTTAACTCCAATAAAGACGAGAATAAAGGAGAGTCCTAGTGAGAAGTAGATCAACTTCTGTACCAAGTTCTTCATCAAGAAATAGAGAGCACGTAGCCCAAGGAGCGCAAAGGCGTTTGCGGCAAAGACCAGGTACGGCTCTTGAGTTACGCCAAAGGTTGCCGGAATTGAATCTAAAGCAAAGAGAAGGTCCGTGGCCCCAATAGCGATCATCACTAGTAGAAGTGGGGTAGCAAAACGCTTTCCATTCTCTTTGATGAAGAGCTTTGTGCCATGGTACTTATCGGTAAAGGCCATCTTTCGCTGGGCGAAATTAACGATGGCGTTATCGGTTAGATCGGGGTCCTCATCCCAGTGCTGCATCAACTTGATTCCGGTCCATAAGAGGATTGCACCGAAGATCACGAAGGTAAAGGCAAATGCCTCGAGCGCTGCGGCTCCGATTGCAATGAAGATTGCGCGCATAATGAGGGCCAAGATGATTCCCACCATTAGAACGCGCTGGTGGTAGATCGTCGGTACTGCAAAATTAGTGAGAATTATGATGAATACAAATAAGTTATCCATCGATAGCGATTTCTCTACGATGTATGCGGCGAAATATTCTTTTCCAAATTGTGCGCCGAAATCCGACCAGACCCATACGCCGAACCCAACGGCTACGGCTATGTAGAAGATTGACCAGAAAGTCGCCTCTTTGAAGGAGACATCATGTGGCTTACGGGTGGAAGTTAGAAGATCGAAGAGAAGCAGACCGAGGATGAAAGCTACAGTTATAAGCCAGATTGATGTCGTTATATTCACGCGGCGAGCGTAGTGGCGCGGTTCAATCGAAGCGAATTCAAAACGACGAAGAGACTTGAAAATGCCATAGCGGCGCCGGCATACATAGGACTTAGCGAACCGGTAGCTGCAATTGGTATTCCAATAACGTTATAAATGAAGGCCCAACCTAAATTTGAGCGGATTATTCTCAGCGTTTTCTTAGCAAGCGTTATCGACTCAATAGCGGTCAAGAGCGAAGGTCTCATCAGAGTTATATCGGCAGTTGCAACTGCAGTATCTGTTCCGGTTCCCATCGCCATACTCAAATTTGCCGCAGATAGCGCAGCCGCATCATTGATCCCATCGCCAATCATTAGAACTTTTGCACCATTTGCTTGGAGCTCTTCAATCTTTATGATTTTTCGCTCCGGGGTAGCGCCTGCGATCACATTCTTAGTGGGAATACCAACTTCAAGTGCAATTTGGTGAGCAGCGGCTTCGTTATCGCCGGTTAGTAACCAGGTATCAATCCCACGAGCTTGAAACGCTTTGATTGCTTGCGAGCTATCTTCTCTAAGGGTGTCACCGACTTCATAAGCGGCAACAGCTATTCCATCGATTGAAACAACTGAGATGGAGTTACCATGAAGTCGTGCTTGACTGATTGCGCTCTCAATCTCATTTGGGAAACTTAAAGTTGCTTTACGAATTGCTTCGGGTGCACCAATAAGTACGGGAAGAGTTGCCGAATCAAATTTAACTCTGGCGGCCGACCCCATTCCGGCAGATTCGGTGTACTCCGAGATTGATTTTCGAGCGATGCCTCTCTCAAGGAGGCTCTTGGTTATAGCTGCGGCCACAGGATGATTGCTCTCGCGCTCAATTGCATGAATTGCCATAAGAATCTCATGGTTACTTATGGAGAGTTTCTTAGTATCGACAAGAACTTCTTGTACAACGCGCATCGCACCGGTTGTAAGCGTTCCAGTTTTATCAAGAACTACAGTGTCGATCTTTGGCGCCACCTCAAGAACTGCAACTTTTCGCAGGATAATGCCGCGATTTGCACCTCGACCAGATGCAACCAATAGCGCTACCGGAGTTGCTAGTCCAAGCGCACAGGGGCAGGCAATTACCAAGACTGCAACCGCAGCTGCGATTGAGGGCGCTAGGTCATTACCCAACGCGATCCAAGTTGAGAGAGTCGCGATTGCAATCAAGACAACGATGGGAACGAAGACTCCGCTGATGCGATCTGCTACCCGTTGGATAGGAGCTTTCTCGGCTTGGGCAGCAAGCACCATCTTGGTGATTCGAGATAACTCGGTATCAGAACCAACTCGTTTGGCTTCAATAATGAGTCGACCACTTTGATTGATTGCGCCCGCAATTACCTCCGAGCCAGGTCTGACTTCAACCGGGAGAGATTCTCCGGTTAGAAGTGAGTTATCAACGCTGCCAATTCCTTCTATTACTACGCCATCGGTAGGGAATCTCTCACCTGGCTTGACGATGCAACGATCACCGATAGCCAAATTTTCGATTGGCGCTACGACTTCTTCGCCCCCGCGCAGAATGATTACTTCTTTTGGATTTAGTGATAGGAGCTGAGATAACGCAGAGCCAGCGCGACGCTTAGCGATTGACTCTAAATACCTTCCAAAAATAATAAAAGTAACGACGGAAGCGGCAACTTCAGCATAGATATCGCCAGCGCCAGTCGAGTTGGCATAGATTGACCAGATAAACGCGGTTAAAGATCCAAGTGAAATCAAGTTATCCATCGTTGGATGTAAGAGGTTGCGAAGCGCGGCTCGATGAATAGGCCAGGCAAGTATGAGAACAACAGGGGCGCTGAGTGAAATTACCAGCCAGCCAGTTGGTGAATAGAGCGGCGCAGGAAGGCCGAGATCGGAAATTGCGCCTAGTAGATAATCATCAAGTTGGAAGTGGAGGGAATGCCACATCGAAAGAACTATCACCGGAATAGTTAGCAGTAACGCGAGAAAAACGCGCAGACCAAGCCGCCTTGTATTTGAAAAACTCTCACTCTCATCGGTCCGCAACTTCGCGCTATATCCCGCAGCTTTAACAGCATCAATGAGTGTTTTGGTAGCGGTTCCTTGGGGGACGAGAATGTGAGCGGTCTCCGTCGCTAAATTGACGGTTGCTTTTGCGCCGGGGACTTTATTTAAGGATCTCTCCACCGTTGCAACGCAGGATGAACATGTCATCCCTTCAATATTTAGATCGACTTGTTCAATTGAGCTCATAGCTAGTTACCACCAGAGTTGATGGACTCTAGAAATTGGGCATGGAGCGATCGGTTTGCTGAAATTCCACTCTTTCCAAAGGGGCCAGGATTACCTTCGAGATCTGAGAAGACTCCACCAGCTTCTTCAACTATCACCGCGAGTGGCACCATATCCCAGAGCGCAAGCGCCGGTTCAGCTGCGATATCTACCGCGCCTTCGGCAACCAACATATGTGACCAGAAATCACCAATTCCACGAACTCGCCAGACTTTATCTAGAAAGTTCAAGTAACTTCCTTTGCGATCGCCCCAACCTGCTAAATCTGAGAAGGAGAGCGAGGCATCAGAAAGTTTCGAAACTTTCGAAGCATAGATCTGTGTCGCCATCCCGCCATTTACTTCAGTGTATGCACCGAAACTAGTTGCTGCATACCATCTTCTAAATAGCGCAGGTGCGCTTACCATTCCTGCGATAACTCGATCAACGCCGCTTTCGCTGCGATGAACTAGCCCGATTAGCGTGGCCCAAATTGGAACTCCACGTAAGAAATTCTTAGTACCATCAATCGGATCAATTACCCAGTAACGTGAATTAGCATCAATAGCTTCAGGTCTTCCATACTCTTCACCGATTATTAAATCCTTCGGCCGTTCTTCTGCAAGAATCTCACGAATCTTCCGTTCAACTGCTTTATCTGCATCAGTTACCGGAGTTGCATCTGGCTTGGTCTCAATCTCAAGATCTTGCGCGCTATAACGATCTAATGAAATCTCATCGCTAGCATCAGCTAGGCGCTTTAGAAGCTCAATGTCTCCGGTTAACTCTCCGGGGTAAGTCGCCATAGGCGTTAGGTTATAGGTTGCGAAGAAGAGCTGAGGATTCGACGTAGCCCCTCAACTCGCTTGAAGGTTTTTCCCTGACTGGAGATGTTGTTGAGAGCACATCCAGCCTCAATATGTGAGCAGTTCTTCGGGCATTTAACAATGGCTTCTGCGAGTTCCTCAAAGGCGCCAATCACTCGCGATATATCAACATGCTCTAAGCCAAAGGAGCGAACGCCTGGGGTATCAAAGATCCAACCGCCATCTGGAAGTTCTAAGGCGTAAGCACTTGATGATGTATGTCTTCCTTTACCAGTTGCGAAATTAACATCACCGGTTGCGCGCGATTGGCTATTTAGCAGCGCATTGAAGAGCGTTGATTTACCAACTCCTGAGTGGCCAATAAGCACCGACTTTTTCCCGGTTAACTTCTCACGGAGCGAGCCAAGTGTTTTCTGGTCGCCAGTTTTCACAGATAAGACGAAGGTAGAGATATCAAGTGCTTCATAGGATTGCAGGAACTCAGCGGGATCTGTTAAATCTGATTTAGTGATCACAAGTATCGGTTCAATGCCTTGATCATAGGCAACAACCAAACAGCGATCGACAAAGCCATGTCTTGGGGTTGGATCTGCTGCGGCAACAACAATCACTAGTTGATCTACATTTGCTGCCACAGACTTCTCAAACGCTCCGATGTCATCGACAGTTCTCGACAATAAATTCTTACGTGGCATTACCTCAACCGCTCTTGCCAAAGTCCCTTCATTACCTGTGACATCGCCATCAAGTCGAATTAGATCTCCAACTACAACTGAGTTTTTACCAAGTTCACGGGCTTTCATCGCTGTGACTATTACTTTTGCATCGGTTAAACAGGTAATCCGACCTCTATCTACGGTGGTGACAAATGCAATCGGAGCGGCTGAGTAATCCGGTCGATCCTTACTTCTCCGTGGCTTGGAGCGAGGAGCTCTTACCCGAGCATCGCTCTCGTCATAGCGTCGATTACTGCTATTACTTCGCTTACTCAACTGTGCTACTCCAAAGCCCTGGAAAATCAGGGAGAGTCTTTCGCGTTGTCTCAATGTTCTCCACTACGACATCTCTTATCGCAAGTCCCAAGATTGCCCCAGCGGTGGCGAGACGATGATCCTCATAGGTACGGAAAAAGTGTTTGGATTTAGAAGTAGCATCGTTATTTGTCGCAACGCTTAGAGTCGAATTAGCCGGTGCAGGCTTAATGGTTAGCGAATCACTCTCTTCAATCACCTCGCCGCCGCCGGGGCGAATCAGGGCGTTAATCTCAGTTGCAAGGGCTTTTAATCGATCAGTCTCATGAAGCCTAAGGTGTCCGATGCCACGAAGATGTGAAGGCGAATCCGCAAGCGCAGCAAGGGCGGCGATTGATGGAGTTAGCTCACCTTCATCGTGAAGATCGATATCAATTCCTTTTATCTTTCCAGTTCCAGAAATCTTTAAACCTTCTTTGACAAATTCAATCTCAGCCCCCATCTCAGTAAATATCTCGCGGAGTCGATCGCCCGGTTGGGTAGTTGATTTTGGCCAATCTTTAATGATTACTTCACCGCCACAAATAATTGGGGCTGCCATAAATGGCGCAGCATTTGATAAGTCTGGCTCGATCACCAACTCTCTTCCGGTTAGCCCGCCGGGGGAGACTTGATAAAAATCGCGCGAACCCTCTTTTCCAACCGTTACCTCAGCGCCAAAGTCGCGGAGCATCGCAATAGTCATCTCGATATGAGGAAGTGATGGAAGTGACTTTCCGATATTTATTACCTTCAAACCCTCGCGCATCTTCGGTCCAGCTAAGAGAAGTGCTGAGAGGAATTGGCTCGACTTGCTCGCATCAACTTCTACCTCACCGCCATGAATCGATCCCGCCCCATTTATCAGAAGTGGAAGTGCGTACTTATTCTTATGATTGATAGTCACTCCGAGATCTTCCAAGGCCTTAATCAATGGCCCAACCGGGCGTTCATGCGACCTACTATCGCCATCGAAATTAATAAGCCCTTTTGCAAGCGCTGCTACCGGGAGCATGAAGCGCATTACTGTTCCAGCATTTCCAACATCGATTGATGCTGGACCGTAGAGCGGAGCTGGGGTTATCTCCCAAATCTCTTTGCTTTGCTGAATCTTTACTCCAAGAGAGCTAAGTGCCGCGACCATTAAATCGGTATCACGCGAGCTAAGTGGTCTTATCAATCGAGAAGGTGAATCAGCGAGCGCCGCAAGAATTAGCGCGCGATTTGTGACTGATTTAGATCCGGGAATGGTGAGAGTTGCGCGAATTGGTTTAGCGCTAGCGGGCGCGCCAGCAGCGAACTTGCCTCGATATGGCGCGCTCCAATCCGTCATGAGCCGAGTCTAACCGGAGATAGATTAGAGCCGTGTGCGGTCGTTTTGCTCTCTCTGCGATGCTGACTGATATTGCTGAAGAATTCTCGACACATAACTCTGATGGCGAGACACCTAGATCACTTCCAGTTGATTGGAATATCAAACCAACGCAAGATATTTACATCATCAAATCTGACTTAAACCGCAAGATTGATGTGGTTAGTTGGGGATTGATTGCACCTTGGAGTAAAAATGGGGAAGAGGCGCTCCGCTCCCAATCGCAAGCAATCAATGCGCGATTTGAATCGGTTCATGAGAAGCCAACATTTAAGCGGGCATTTTTAAGAACCCGATGTTTAGTTCCGGCATCTGGTTACTACGAATGGGCTACCGAACTCGGACGCTATAAGACGAAACAACCGGTCTATATTTCTAGAGAAGATGAGCACCTCTTAGCTTTTACTGGCATTTATGAGAGTTGGACATCACCTGTTGGTGTAGTGCGAAAGAGCGCCGCGATTATCACAAGGCCGGCGGTTGGCGAATTAGCTAAGGTTCATGATCGGATGCCGGTATTTCTGCCGCGAAGAAGTTGGGATGACTGGCTAGATCCTGAGAATAAAGATGTTGAATTCCTCCGCTCATTGATGGAGGTTGAGAAACCAGATGAGGGTTTGAGATTCTGGCCAGTCCGACCGCTTGTGAATTCGATTAAAAATAATGGCGCGGAGTTGATTGAGCCGATAGAGCTCGGGGAGCCAGAGACTCTCTTCTAGCGATAGCCTTTGGGGCGATAATTTGGCGCAGTTAAATTTAGCGGTGCAACCAAGAGGGAGGGTCTGACTTAATTGGTCTCAAAGAAGTCAGCAGATAAGAATCCGGAAGAACTTCCGGTGGATGAGGCTGCCCAACTTCTTGAGCTTGAGAGTAGTAATGCAAAGTCAGGTGGCGAGTTAGTTCGCGTAGATCGCGAAAAAGAATCTGCGGCAGAGCGGAGTAAGCGATTTGAGCGCGATGCGCTCCAATATATGAATCAACTTTACGCAGCTGCGCTCCGTTACACCCGAAATCCTGATGATGCTCAAGATTTAGTTCAAGATACCTATGCAAAGGCGTATACCTCTTTCCACCAATTTGAACCTGGAACGAATCTAAAGGCTTGGCTCTATCGCGTTCTTACAACTACTTTTATAAATACTTATAGGAAAGATCAACGCAGACCACAGCGCTCCGATGGCGAAGTTGAAGATTGGCAGCTAGCTGATGCCGCATCGCATACAAGCGATCAAGGAAAGTCTGCTGAAGAAGTCGCCCTTGAAAATTTGCCCGATAGCGATATCAAGCGAGCGCTCCATGAGATACCCGAAGAGTTTCGCATCGCGGTCTACCTAGCCGATGTTGAAGGCTTCTCTTACAAGGAGATCGCTGAGATCGTCGATGTTCCCGCGGGAACGGTCATGTCCCGGCTCCATCGGGGAAGAAAACAGCTCCGGGAGAAGTTGACCGAGTATGCCCGCGAGCTTGGATATGTGAAGGGGGGCAAATCATGAATCAGATTTCCTGCGAACTCTGCCAAGAATGGCTCATACCTTTCATCGATAACCAGATCGAGGATTCCGCTGTATTTAATGAAATTGCCTTCCACCTCCAAGATTGCGCTGATTGCCGCACCCAACTTGAAATTGAACGCCGCACCATCGGGGTAGTTAGAGCGCTGTTAAGTAGATCATGTTGCGAGACTGCGCCAATAACTCTGCAAGAGCGAGTGGCACACCAACTTCACTTACTACAACTTCAACAATTAGCTGGATTTACCCAGACTGAAATCATCACCCAATATCGACGCACAGAGATTACGATCGATGGCGAGACCCAGATCGAGATTGAAACTTCCCATGAGATCCGTAGGGATTTTCCGCTTCCTTAAACCTAGAACCAGATCTTGCTAACCGAATCAGCTAGCGATTTGCCCCTCATGTCGCTTCACTGTAGCTATTACGCGATAAGTAATTGGAAGCAGGATTACTTCAAAGAGAGTCTTATATAGATATCCAGTCGCTAAGTAGTTTAGAAACTCTGAGAAGTTCAATCGACCTAGCGATGCAATTAAGGTGAAAACCAAGGTATCTACAAACTCACCAACAACAGTAGATCCAATTAATCGAGTCCATAGCTTGTTGGCGTACTTCTTGCCGGCTGTCTTCTCCTTGATCCAAGTTAGCGTCCAAGCATTTGAGAGTTGGCCGAGAAGGAATGCGATTACGCTTGCCGCGACGATTTGCGGGACAAAGCCAAGGATTGATTCAAAGGCAGCTTGATTCTCCCAACCTTGCGCAGCCGGCGAGACTTGGACCAACCAGAAGGTAAGTCCTGCCAAGATTCCAATTCCAAAGCCGGTGTAGATGATCCGGCGGGCTGCTTTAAAGCCATAGACCTCAGTTAATACATCACCAAGAATGTAGGTGAGCGGAAATAGGAATGCTCCGCCATCGGTCTTTATGGGACCGAAGTCAATGAACTTTGTTGCGCCAATATTTGAGATGAGCAGGAGTGAACAGAAGACGGCTGCGAGTATCGGATACCAGCTACGTAAATTATTAGTACCGGAGATATTGGTACTGGAGAGATTTGAACTCATCAACGCAAAAGATACCGGAGTTTGGCGAGTTGAACCCCTAGATTTACCGCCATGAGAAGCGATTCACTTATCGGCGCTGTTGGGATTTCCCAGATGAGCGTCCGTCCTGGTGATACTGCTCTTGCACATGGCTCAGGGGATATGCCGGTTCTCTCAAATAGTTTTCTTCTTGTCTTGATGGAGAGCGCATGTAATTCAGCGCTCGCTGAGTTTCTAGAGAATGGTGAATCAACAGTTCTTACCGATATTGATATCGAGATACATCATTGCGTTGGGATTGGCACAGAAGTTCAAGGCGCCGCTACTTGTATTGCCTATGAAGATAATGTTTTAACTTTTGCCTGTGAAATTCATGACGGTCCGCGCTTAGTCGCTGCATCAATGATGCGAAGGACTGTGGTGGAACGAGTTTCATTCCTTGCGCGGACCGCCGCTTTAACGATTATGTCGCAGCAGGGCGAGAGCTAATAGCGCGACTTCTACTTCCTCTACTTCTTAGTCGCCCAGAAAATCTCAGCGATCTCATCGATCTTTGAGATTAACTTCTCGGCAACTGCAACATCATTAGTTCCCTTAGTTCCAGCAGCGCCTGCAAGTTTGGTCGCCTCATTAAATAGGCCATGAAGTTGTGGGTATGCCTCGAAGTGATTTGGCTTGAAGTAATCGGTCCAAAGTACCCAGAGATGCTCTTTAACTTGGTGGGAACGCTCTTCTTTGATTGCGACTGCGCGTGATTTGAAATCGGCATCGCTTGAGGCTGCGTACTTTTCCATGCAGGCCTTAACTGAGAGCGCTTCAATCTTTGCTTGGGCTGGATCGTAGACGCCACAAGGTAGATCGCAATGTGCATAAACCGTAAGCATTTTAAACCTCGCTTCATATGTTCGTATTAAGTTCGATTCAGTTCGACTTATTTCGACTTACTTCGACTTAGCAAAACCGAATTTAGTGGAAGACTACCGGCCATGGCGAAATTTGGCTTTTTGAGGCTGGGAACTCTCGGTTTAGGCCGGGTCAAAGTCGCAGGTGAATCAATGTCTCCCACTTATAAAGATGGCGCAATTCTTTTAGTGCGCTGGCTGAGCGCGCTCCGCGCAGATTTGCCGCTGGGAAGCGTCGTAGTAATTGAGCGGGATGAGATGCCGGGTATCTTCTTTATAAAGCGGATACAGAAGTCCCATAGCGGGGCTTATTGGGTTGAGGGGGATAACCGAGATCCTGAAGTTGAGAGGAGGATGAAAGATTCCAGAAGTTGGGGCTATATCCCAGCTCACGAAGTTCGCGGGAAAGTACTCTTTAGAATTTGGTAATCGATGCGAGAAGAATTTGGTAATTAACGCGAGAAGGCTTCGGCGATGAGCGCCTTCTGCTCTTCTTCGTGAACATGAATACTTCCGGTAGCTGGACTTGCTGCGGCGCGACGAGAGACGCGACGAATTTCCCGGCTAATTCCGGATGACTTCAAAGCCTCGCTCAAAGTTGCAGAGACAAATGGCCAAGGACCTTGATTTGCTGGCTCATCTTGAACCCAGAGAACGCTGGCATTTGGGTAACGATTTAGTTCGGCCACGATCTCTGATGTTGGAAGTGGATACAACTGCTCTACCCGCACAATTGCAGTTGTTGAATCTCCAAGACGTGCGCGCTCTGCCAACAACTCCCAATAAACCTTCCCGCTACACATGATGAGGCGAGTTGCATTTGCAACTCCAGCATCAGCAATCAAAGGTCTAAATGTTCCACTAGTGAAATCAGCGAGCTTAGATGCAGCTGCCTTTAGGCGGAGCATTGACTTTGGTTCAAAAACTATGAGCGGCTTGCGCGCAGGATTCTTTGCATGCCACCTAAGAAGATGGAAGTAAGAAGCCGCAGAAGATGGCTGCGCAACGGTCATGTTCTTCTCGGCACAGAGCGTTAGGAATCGCTCAATGCGTCCGGATGAGTGATCCGGGCCTTGGCCCTCGTAACCATGTGGCAATAAGAGAACAATGGAAGAACGCTCACCCCACTTTTGAAGTGATGAGGAGATAAATTCATCAATGACGGTCTGGGCGCCATTTGCGAAATCACCGAATTGCGCTTCCCAGAGAACGAGCGCATTTGCTCGCTCCAATGAATAGCCATATTCAAAGCCCATCGCGGCGTACTCCGATAGGAGTGATTCGACTACGAAGAATTGATTTTCCGCAGATACCGAATCAGATCCACCCGAAATCAGCGCGCGAAGCGGAATCCATTCGCTGCCATCGTTGTAATCGCGAACAATTGCGTGGCGATTAGAGAAAGTTCCGCGACCCACATCTTGGCCAGCAATCCGGACAGGATGGCCATCAAGAAGTAGCGATCCAAAGGCGAGCATTTCTCCGCCCGACCAATCGATTGTTCCATCATCGAGCATCGTGATGCGGCGCTGAAGTTGTGGCATCAACTTTGGATGGACTTGGAAATTAGTTGGGACTGCGACCTGGGTTGCAGCAATCTTGCGGGCGACATCTTCAGGAATCGAAGTATTTGTTTTATTTGGATCAAGTTCTTCGAGGCGATCAAAGTTTGGCTTTTCGGGACGCTTGTCATGAACTTGAGCAAAGATTCCTTCGAGTTGAGTCTGGAACTCTTTAGCTATCTCATCGGCTTCATCTTGGGTGATATCACCACGACCGACGAGCGCTTCAGCGTAGAGAACGCGAGTTGTCCGCTTAGCGTCAATTAACTTGTACATCTGTGGCTGGGTGAAGCTTGGTTCATCACCTTCGTTATGGCCGCGGCGGCGATAACAGACCATATCTATGACAACATCTTTATTAAATGTCTGGCGATATTCGAAGGCGACTCGCGCGACTCGTACACACGCTTCTGGATCATCGCCATTTACATGGAAGACCGGGGCTTGAATCATCTTTGCAACATCGGTTGCATATCGAGAGGAGCGTGCTGCTTCTGGGGAGGTAGTGAAACCGACTTGGTTATTGATAATGACGTGAATGGTTCCGCCAGTTCGATATCCGCGCAGCTTCGACATTGCAAGGGTTTCTGCAACAACGCCTTGTCCAGCAAATGCTGCATCTCCGTGAATCAGAACCGGAAGGACTGAGAAGGAATTCTTCACATTCTTCTTATCCTGCTTAGCCCGAACAATTCCCTCAAGAACTGGGTTTACCGCTTCAAGGTGGGATGGGTTTGCGGCGAGATAGATCTTGGTCTTATCGCCACTCTCAGTTACAAAGTCGCCGTAGGTTCCAAGGTGATACTTAACATCACCAGAGCCTTGTACGGAATTTTCTTGGTAGTGCCCTTCAAACTCTTGGAAGATTTGGCCGTAGGACTTACCAGCAACATTTGCGAGAACATTTAATCGACCGCGGTGTGGCATTCCTATGCAGATCTCATCAAGCCCTGATTTAGCTGCGTAGCGCGCGATGGTGTCTAGAAGTGGAATTACCGATTCGCCACCTTCAAGCGAGAAGCGCTTCTGGCCGATGAACTTGGTGTGCAAGAAGCTTTCAAAAGCTTCGGCCGAATTTAGCTTTCGCAGGATTCGAAGTTGGTCTTCGCGAGTGAAGAATGGCGAACCAACTTCTACTTGATCTTGAATCCATTTCCGCTCATCTGGTGAATCGATATACATATATTCAATTCCAATAGAGCGGCAATATGAATCACGGAGAATTCCAAGGACGTTACGTAGCTTGGCTGAGGTCCGGCCACCAAAACCACCGGTTGCAAACTCTCTATCGAGATCCCAGAGCGTTAGACCATGAGTAACAACATCAAGATCTGGATGGCTCCGTTGTTGATACTCAAGGGGATCGATATCTGCCATTAAGTGGCCAAAGGTGCGGTAGGAGTTAATAAGATTTTGAACTCGAGCGGTCTTATTTACTTGTGACTCGCTCTCAAATTGCATATCTGCGTGCCAGTGAATTGGAACATAAGGAATACGAAGCGCAGCGAAGATCTCTTCATAGAAGCCCTCAGCGCCAAGGAGGATTTCATGAATTCTGCGTAAGAAATCACCAGATTGCGCGCCTTGAATGACGCGGTGATCGTAAGTAGAAGTAAGTGTTACAACTTTAGAGATAGCAAGACGTGCGATCGTCTCTTCACTTGCGCCTTGGAATTCAGCTGGGTAATCCATTGCACCAACGCCAAGAATCAAACCTTGGCCCTGTACTAGACGGGGAACTGAGTGAACTGTTCCGATTGTGCCGGGATTGGTTAGCGAACAGGTTGTTCCAGCAAAATCCTCAACCGCGAGCGTTCCCTTACGAGCTTTCTTTACGAGTGATTCGTAAGTTGACCAGAACTGGCCGAAATCCATTCCTTCGCAGCCCTTAATCGAGGGCACTAGTAATTGGCGCGAGCCATCTTCTTTAGCCAGATCAATGGCGATACCAAGGTTTATATGCTCGGGATAGCCGATGGCGGCCTTGCCATCTTGTTCAGTAAAGAAGGCATTCATCTCTGGCATCGCTCGAAGCGCCTTGATCATGGCGTAGCCGATGATGTGAGTAAAGGAAACTTTTCCGCCACGAGCGCGCTTTAAGTGGTTATTGATGACCGTTCTATTATCAATCATTAACTTCGCTGGAATTGCGCGAACGCTTGTGGCTGTCGGCACCGATAGCGAAGCTTCCATGCTCTGCACCACGCGATTTGCTACGCCGCGAAGCGGTTCGATTCGAGCTGCAGATGGCGAAGTGATTTCTTGAACTGGCTTAGAGATTGGTTGCGCCGGAGTCGGAGTTGGTTGTTGTGCCGGACGTACTACTTGTTGGACAACTTGTTGCGGTTGTGAAGGTTGAGTTGGCGCAGTTGGTTTTGGAACTTGCGGAGTAGTTGGGAGAGAAGTAGCA
>VERH01000016.1 GCA_018882735.1 Candidatus Nanopelagicaceae bacterium | reverse complement strand
GGCATAGTGACTCGGATACTCGTAGTCGAAGATGAGAGCTCCTTCTCAGAAGCGCTGGAATTTCTCCTCGGCAAAGAGGGCTTCTCGGTAGTAACCGCAGCTACCGGAACAGAGGCGCTTAAGAAATTCGATCAGGGTGGAATCGATTTGGTATTGCTAGATCTGATGTTGCCAGAAGTGTCCGGAACCGAAGTCTGTCGCCAAATCCGGGCGAAATCTAAGGTCCCAATAATCATGCTTACCGCAAAAGATTCTGAGGTAGATAAAGTCGTAGGTCTTGAAATTGGCGCTGATGATTATGTGACTAAACCGTATTCAGCCCGCGAGTTAGTAGCGCGAATCAATGCGGTACTAAGGCGCAATGGCGGAGATGGCGCAGTGATTGACTCTGGAGTTGTTACGGTCCAGGGAATCCGGATGGATATCGATCGCCACCAAGTCTCAATAAACGGAATACCGGCATCGCTACCTTTGAAGGAATTTGAACTCCTTGAGTTCTTGATGCGTAATGCTGGACGGGTTCTTACTCGAATGCAGCTAATTGATCGAGTTTGGGGTAGTGATTATGTCGGCGATACGAAGACTTTAGATGTTCACATTAAGCGACTACGGGCAAAGATTGAGGACGATCCAGCTAATCCAAAGATAATCCATACCGTGCGCGGTCTGGGTTACAAGATGGAGCTGTAGATTCCTTCGTTCTTCACAACTAGGGCGCTTAACTCAACCTTGCCAGCTTTGGCGAAATAGAAAACAACTGGGACACGATTTCCAGAAATTTCATTTAAGGCTGCAACCTTCGCTTTTGCATTGGCGCTATCGCCTTCAAAGTACATCGGCTTATTTTTTTCAAGAATAACTTCTGATTGGTAATCAGCCGGTTGACCATTTATGGTGATTCCAACCAATTGATCAGGAAGATCGTTGTGATTGACGATAAAGCCAATCAATGTTCCTGAGCCATCAGGCAGCGCAACAACTTTAACATTGCGGAGCTTTAGATCGGCGATATCGCGCTCTACGCCATCTGTGACTTGCTTGATTAAACGAGTCTCGGCATTTCCGCCAGCTGCACAACTTGTCAATCCAAGAGATGTCAAGAGCAGCGCGAGAATTAATCCGGTCTTCTTAAGTGTCGGCGTTGAAATCACGGGTGAATAATGGCAGAAAACCATTGTTTTACGCCCACTTGGGCCGGTTTTTATCTGTGAGATAACTCTGATAAAATTGCCGCCTAGCGAAAGGCAAAAAATCTAAATGACATTCAAGGTCGGCGAAACCGTTGTTTATCCCCATCACGGAGCGGCTCTAATCGAAGCGATTGAGACCCGAACGATCAAAGGCGAAGAGAAAATCTACTTAGTACTAAAGGTTGCTGCTGGTGACCTTACGGTGCGAGTACCCGCCGAGAATGTCGACCTAGTCGGCGTACGTGATGTCGTCGATTCAAGTGGTCTAGAGCGAGTCTTCGGAGTTCTACGCCAGCCTTATACGGAAGAACCAACAAACTGGTCCCGTCGCTACAAAGCTAATCTTGAGAAGCTCGCATCTGGTGATGTAATTAAGGTCGCTGAAGTCGTTCGCGATCTATTCCGTCGTGATCTTGATCGCGGTCTATCTGCTGGCGAGAAGAGAATGCTCGCTAAGGCGCGTGCGATTTTGATCTCTGAGTTAGCTCTCGCTGAGAACACCGATGAGACTAAGGCTGAATCGATTCTCGACGAGGTGCTCGCCTCCTAATCGGCTCTAATCATGAGCCAACCGAAATCTGCTGCGATCATTGCTGGCGCAGGTCTTGGTAATCGTCTCGGCGCAAAGCTTCCTAAAGCGCTGATCCAAATCGATGGAATCTCGCTCGTTGAACGCGCTTTTGCATCGCTCTCTACTGTTGTCGATGAAATAGTTATTACTGCCCCAGAAGGTTTTGCTGATGAGTTTCGCAAGATTGTTGGTGATTCTGCGAAGGTCATTACTGGCGGGGTACTTAGAAGCGATTCGGTGAAGTTAGCTTTAGCATCACTTTCCCCAAGCGTTGAATATGTATTAGTCCATGATGCCGCCCGCGGCCTTGCCACAAGTGATTTAGCGAGCCGAGTCTTGAGCGAACTGAAAGGTGGCGAAGTGGCGGTAGTCCCGGCGCTAAATGTCGTGGACACAATTAAAGAAATCGATAACGCGGGCTATGTTCGAAATACCCCGGATCGAAACTCGTTAAGAGCAGTACAAACCCCACAAGGTTTCTCGGTATCAGTCTTGAAGCGGGCGCATGAGGCGAGTGAAGATGCAACTGATGATGCCGCGTTAGTTGAAGCTATCGGCGTGAAAGTAAAGACGATTGCCGGTGAAGCGCGCGCGATGAAAGTGACTAACCCAGAAGATATCGCGGTGGCGGTCTCGTTAATAAATCCAGATTCGAAAGAACTACGAGTGGGCTTTGGAACCGATGCCCATGCCTTTTCGAATGATTCTTCGCGCGAGCTATGGCTTGGTGCACTTTTATGGCCGGGCGAAGTTGGTGTTGATGGACACTCTGATGGTGATGTCGCAGCTCATGCGATCTGTGATGCGCTCTTCGCCGCCGCGAGTATTGGTGATTTAGGTTCAAACTTTGGCACTTCTGATCCTAAGTACAAGAACGCCTCAGGTTCGGCGCTTTTAAAAGAGACTTTAGGACGGATTACATCAGCGGGATTTGAAATCAACAATGTCTCGGTACAGATAGTTTGCAATCGACCCAAGATTGGTGCACGAAGAGCTGAGATGATTAACGCGTTATCCGCTTCCTTAGGTGGTGCGCCAGTTTCTGTTTCAGCCACATCAACTGATGGCCTTGGCTTTACCGGTGAAGGTAAAGGGATAGCTGCTGTTGCAACGGCGCTATTAAGTAAGAGGAATTAGGATTTAAAGGTGATTCGCCTATACGACACCGCAACTCGCGAAGTTAGTGAGTTCAAGCCGATTCAAGCCGGCAAAGTTTCGATGTATGTATGTGGCGCTACTGTTCAAGCAGCCCCACATATCGGCCACATTCGAAGCGGGGTTAACTTCGATATTTTGCGTAGATGGCTTGAGGCAAGCGGATTAGCGGTTACTTTCGTGCGAAATGTGACCGATATTGATGACAAGATCTTGCATAAAGCAATCCATGAAGAAATGCCGTGGTGGGCGGTTGCGATGAAGTATGAACGGGCATTTGCTGATGCTTATAGAGCTTTAAATGTCTTGCCACCTACCTATGAACCTCGTGCGACTGGGCATATAACCCAGATGATTGAATTGATGGAGCGATTAATTGCTAACGGTTCGGCATATGCCCCTGGCAATGGCGATGTCTATCTAGAAGTTCGTAAATTAAAGCGATACCTAACGCTCTCAAATCAGAGATTAGATGATTTACAGAGCGCTGGTGATGCTGAAGATACTTTTAAGCGCGATCCACGAGATTTTGCTTTATGGAAAGCTTCAAAACCAGGAGAACCTTCTTGGCCAACTCCGTGGGGACCGGGGCGTCCGGGTTGGCATCTTGAGTGCTCCGCAATGGCGCATGCATATCTTGGAGATGAATTTGATATCCATGGTGGCGGGCTAGATTTAATTTTCCCGCATCATGAAAATGAGATCGCTCAATCTGAAGCGGCTGGACAAAAGTTTGCCCGAAGATGGATGCATAATGCTTGGGTCACAACTAGCGGTGAGAAGATGAGTAAATCACTCGGTAACTCACTCATCGTTATGGAAGTACTAAAGCGGGTGCGCGGAATCGAACTTCGTTGGTATCTCGGAAGCGCCCACTATCGCTCCATGTTGGAGTTCTCCTTTGAAGCACTTGATGAATCTGCAACCGCATTTCGCCGGATTGAGAATTTCTTACTTCGTGTTAAAGAGTTAGAGGGTGAGATTGGTAAAGAGATTGCACCAGAATTCAAAGCAGCTCTTGATGATGATCTTGCTGTGCCACAAGCGTTAGCCCACATATCTGAGTGGTTAAGAGCTGGAAATAGCGCGCTAAGTGAGGCTGCGAGCGCACTTTCATACGCGAAGAAGATCCGAGGAGCGCTAGATATCTTGGGCTGCGATCCATTTGACCCAGCATTTGGTGAATCTGGAAATAAGAAGTTGGATAAGGCAGTAGATGGCTTGATTGCCTTGCTTCTTGAGCAACGAGAGGCGGCCCGAGTCCGTAAGGACTTTGCCGCAGCAGATGCGATTAGAGATCGGATCGCTGCGATGGGAATTTCAATTGAAGATACACCCAATGGACCGAGATGGAGCGTGAACTAAATGGCGAAGCAACCAAAGCGACGCGCTCTTCGCGGAAGAGGGCCAACGCCAAAGGCTGAGAATCGTCCTAACCATAAGAAGTATCGCGGCGGCAAAGATTCTGAGCGGAAGCGAACGGATCGCGACCAAACAGAGCGTAGGGATTCAGATCGTCGGGATTCAGATCGTCGGGCATCGGGACGTGGAGACTTTGGAAGAAAACGTGTTGAACGTAAGCGGATTGATAGTAAGCGCGGTGATAGAAAGCGTGACTTTAGACGCGAACCACGTGAGCACCATGACACGATTGCAGGACGTAACGCAGTAGTTGAAGCGCTTCGCGCTGGAATCCCTGCTAAAGAATTAATTGTTGCAACTGGCGTTGATATCGATGAACGGCTAGAGGAGAGCGTAAAGCTTGCCCAAAAGATGGGACTTGGAATTCGTGAAGTTGAGCGGCGCCAGATCGAAAACATGACTGGTATCGCAAACCACCAAGGTATCGCCCTCGTTGCTAAACCATTCCAATACTCATCACAAAAGGAAATCTTTGCTCGCGCAAAAGAGCCGGCGCTATTTGTTGCCGTTGATGGCGTGACTGATCCACGAAACATTGGCGCAATTGCTCGAAGCGCTGCAGCATTTGGCGCAGATGGGCTTTTGATTCCAGAACGACGAAATGCACCACTGACGGCCGCGGCCTGGAAATCTTCTGCGGGAGCAGCCGCAAGATTGCCAATCGCCCAGGTTACGAACCTCGTTCGCTCAATGCAGGATGCGAAGGAATTTGGCTGTTTTATCGTGGGACTAGATGG
Organism: Candidatus Nanopelagicaceae bacterium; assembly: GCA_018882735.1. GTDB lineage: Bacteria > Actinomycetota > Actinomycetes > Nanopelagicales > Nanopelagicaceae > MAG-120802. Next base: position 22,035 of record VERH01000016.1, on the reverse strand, counting down.
CGATGCCGATACCGCTGTAGAGGCGATGGAGATAGCTGATCAACCGCTTTATGTTGTGGTTGGAAGCGAAGGCCGCGGGCTCTCAAGGTTGGTCCGCGAGAATTGCGATTTACTTATAAAAATACCGATGAGCAATACCGTTGAATCACTAAACGCTAGTGTGGCGATGTCGATTGCTCTTTACGCAGTCGACAGGAAACGGCATGCAATATAAACGTTTCATAGCGCTCGGAGATTCGATGACCGAGGGTATGTCTGATGAAGTAATCGGTGGAAAATATCGTGGCTGGGCTGATCGAGTAGCTGAAGTTGCCGGTACTAATTGGGATGGCTTTACCTATGCAAATCTTGCGATTAGAGGAAAGTTAGTTGGCCAGGTTGTAAAAGAACAGATTCCGGAAGCGAAAAAGTTAATTGAAGGAAAGTCAACGCTAGTTTCGTTTCATGCTGGTGCAAATGATGTCATCCGCCCGAAGTATGACCCAATAAAAACTATCTCTACTTATAACCACGGCGTTGATGAGTTAGTTCGCTCCGGTGCAACACTCATGTTGTTCTGTGTTCTTGAGGATTCCGGTGCGACCACTCGTGCCGCCCAAGTTTGGAAAGAGCGCTTCAAAGTATTTAATGAAAATGTTCGAAGGAGAGCGGCCGCCGTTGATGCGATTCTCTTTGATCCAAACCCAGATGATTTTTGGAGAGATGAACGATTTATCCATGAAGATCGACTTCATTTAAATTCGGAAGGACATCGCCGGGTTGCCCAAGCAGTCTTATCTCGCCTTGAACTTCCACACGATCCAGATTGGCGTAAGCCACTTCCTAAAGGTGAACCAATTACAGCTCTAGAAAAGATTCAGATCGATCTAAATTGGTTTGGTAAATACGCCGTGCCTTGGATGGGAAGAAGGATTCGCGGTAGGTCTTCAGGAGACGGCCGAGATGCAAAATATCCAACCCCAATCCAGTTTGAGGCTAGAAACTAAGCGCAGTCCAACTCCACTTATAAACGCCCGGCTTAATCCGATACTTATCCAAAGTATCAGGACCGCATGAAGCAGTGCCCACGCCACGATGCGCTGCATCGATAGTCACAACAGTGTTTCCGCACTTGTTAACAAAAACATTATGAGTGGCATCGGCAAGATCGGTAGAGCGCATCGGAGTAACGGTGACCATGCGCGGCTTATCGAGTTGGAAGTAGAGGCCGTGGTTGGTGCGATTTGAGATTGAGAACCAACGCACTCCAACATGTCCGCCATTTTCTTGTGGTTTTACATATGGAACATATTGGTCAGCCACACTTGATGACCAGCGGTGAATCTTGCCGATTGCGCGATCGGGCATAGTCTCAAAAGGCCCGGAACCGAAATAGACGAGTTGATCTAAATCGCCACTTAACTCAAGGTTAGTTCCAACGCGAGCAACATCATCTAGTTGCTTCGGAAGGATCACCGTCTCGGTAACTCTAATTCCATCTACAACTGATTCAACTAGTTGCTGGTGTTTGAGAGTAATTCCAGTGCTAGTTTTCCATGTTGTAGTGATGCGAGTTGTGGCGCCTTTATGAGTGACTTGAACATTTGATCGGCTTAGTTCGCGCAAGCCCCACTTATCCCATTTTTCTTCGATGTGTCCGATTCGATCGTTATCGGTTGGTGCGCGCCAAAGAGTTAATTTCGGAGCAACCTCACAACTTGGAAGAAGTATTAGCCCATCTTGCGAGACAAAGTTTCTACCTTCCTTAGCTGGTTTAGCCTTTGGAAGCGGCTTTGAGGTGAGTGCGAATTGTGACCAAGCGACTTCTGTTCCCATATGTGACCAAGGCTTACTTACCGCGCTCTCTAAGTTGAAGTTGATAAAGCGCTCACCAATACCCTCGCCCGCCTTAAGCGACTTAGCGGGAATGGTGAAAATAGCGCTCTTTCTAGCCTTTACTACCGGCAATTTCACATCCCCAGATAGAACGACCTTTCCGTTAACGGTTATCTCGTAGCGGAGTTTAAATTCCCGGAGGTCGTTGAAGAACTGTTTATTAAATATTTCAAAGCGCCCGGTTTTAAGATTCTTTGCACTTATCTTTACCGGGGCTGCGATGTATTTGAACTCTTGGAGAGCTGGTTTAGGTGAGCGATCTGGGAAGAACATGCCATCGCAGACGAAGTTATTATCATGCTTCACTTCACCGTAATCCCCACCGTATGCTGCACGGATAGTTCCATCTTCGAGGCGTTGATTTAATCCGTGATCCCACATCTCCCAGATAAAGCCACCTTGTAGGCCCTTTAGTGAGTGCACCGCATCCCAATACTCGGCAATCGTGCCGTTGCTATTTCCCATCGCATGCGAGTACTCGCACATAATTAACGGCCTAGTTGCCTTCTTTGACTTAGCGTAAGAAATGATTGCGGATATTTCTGGATACATCGGACAGACCACATCAGTTAAATCCTGGTTGATAGTCCAATTCCCGCGGATGGCCCCTTCATAGTGAAGTGGGCGAGTTGGGTCAAAGAATCGGGCATATTGTGCAGCCGCGCGATGATTTAAACCAGCACCAGATTCGTTACCTAGCGACCATAGAACAACGGAAGCATGATGAATATCGCGCTGAATCATCCGTGCGACGCGATCCACCCAAGCATTTAGATATTTCTGATCATTGCAAAGCGTGTTCTGGAAAGCATGTGATTCGATATTTGCTTCACCAACTACATAAAAGCCAAGCTCATCACAGAGATCTAAGAAGGCAGGATCATTTGGATAGTGCGAAGTGCGGACAGCATTGAAATTCCAACGCTTTAACTCCAATAAATCTTGGCGCATCAAATCTCTAGTTAGTACTCGACCCGTCTCGCGGTTGAAATCATGGCGGTTTATCCCGTAGAAGATGACCGGCTGGCCATTTACCAAGAGCTCATTGCCCTTGATTTCTACCCTTCTAAAGCCAATTTTCTGGCTGGTTATCTCAATTACCTGGCCGGTTGGGTCAACTAATTCGTATTCGACATCGTAGAGAGTCGGGGATTCCGCGCTCCATGGCGCGATATTTGGGACCTTTATTGTGAACTCAAGAGGCCCCGGGATGATGTTTTCGGTTGCTAGAAAAGCCTCAAACTTCGACTTAGGCATGCTGCCATCCCAATATGTACCAAGGAAGTATTCATCACCAGCGCGTTTCTCCTCAGCGCTCTTCTCGGTCCATTGTGGAGCTTTTTTATTTATAACCGGCGCAACCTCACTCGCGCCCTTTACGCCTACAACTTTTACACGTAGTTTGTAATTATCAATCGAAACGTCATTTATGGAATTGATATGTGCACGGACATGGAGCGTGCCGGTTTTATTATCGGCCAAGAGTCCCGGTGTTGGGTAAAGGCGCTCGATAAAAACTTCTTCAGTTGCATAAAGCTTCACCGAGCGAGTGATCCCGCCATGCCACCATTGATCTTGGTCTTCAATAAATGTTGCATCCGACCACTTAATAACTTTGATTTGGATTCGATTAGAGCCGTTATTGATGAAGTTTGTGATATCAAACTCAGCCGCTAACCGAGAATCTTTAGCAACTCCAACCTCATTTCCATTAATCGAAAGAATTGCGACGGATTCAAATCCACCAATTGAGAGCACTACGCGCTTGTTCTTCCAAGTATTTGGAAGTGAAAACTCACGTTCATAGATTCCCGTCGGATTCTCTTGCGGGACAAGTGGCGGAAGTTGTTCAAATGGCATCTGGACATTTGTGTAGATGGGCTTATCGCCAAATGGCTGCTCACCATTAATCATCGTCCAAAGACCGGGAACCGGAATGGTCTGCCAACGCTTACTTGGCTCTTGTTCAGGGTTATCGAGAAGCTGGAAATTCCAATCGCCATCTAATGAGATCGACATCAAGTGGCCGATATTGAGCATCGGCAGGCGATTTATCGAGGTGGTCTCGGGGCTAATCCAGACTGGGGTTTTCACGAGGAGAATCTATCGGTCATAGTTTTGCGTACTGCCTGACATAATTGGCGACTGCATCACGCCTCCCTAGCTCAGTGGTAGAGCATCCGCCTTGTAAGCGGAAGGTCGTCAGTTCAATCCTGACGGGGGGCTCTAGAGAAAGTTAGTACTCGAAAGTGCGCGATATCCAGATTTCTAGAGTCTCGACCAACTGACATCAATCTGAATATCGCCACTCATGAGCGGTAAACGGGACTTGAACCCGCACCTCAACGATGGTCAGTCATCACGTGCTGCTTTACACCATTACCGCCTTGGCAAATGCTCAAGGTAAATTGACATAAAAAGTGATTTGGAAAACTAATTGTGGGAATCGCCTAATGCGTATATGAAAACAGGATCTAGATTAACTAGACCCTGTTTTCCTGACCATCATTGAGAACTTAAACTTACCATTCAAGGTAGAGCAAAGGTATCCTCACACCTATGAAACGCCTTGTTTTGGCTCTGATCTCATTTTTGATACTTACCGGCTGTGCAACTAATTCTGAAAATTCAAACGGTACGTATAGCTCACAGGACATCATGTTCGCCGAGATGATGATTCCTCATCACGAACAAGCGATAGAGATGTCTGAGCTCGCGCTAACAAATACAACTAATACTGATGTTTTAGCGCTAGCCCAACAAATACGTAGCGCCCAAGAGCCGGAAATCGAATTTATGAAGAGTTGGCCGGGAGTGGATTCCATGGGGCATGCGGGCCACACCATGATGGGCATGCTCGATGAAAACGAGATGGAGATGTTGCGCGTCTCAACCGGTGCCGACTTCGACCGACTCTTTTTAGAGGGCATGATTAAGCATCATGAGGGTGCAATTGATATGGCTGAGATGATCACGGACTCAAAGAATCCAGAAGTAGCAAAACTAGGTAAAGCAATCATTGAGTCTCAGACCGCCGAAATTTCGGCGATGAAAGCTCTTCTGGGTAAGTGAGCACCGATAAGGAAACGCTCACGTATGAGGGCTTTGGCCTAGCAATTCGCGAGCTTGCACAATCAATTGCCGATTCTGGATTTAAACCCGACGCCATACTCTCGATTGCGCGGGGTGGATTTCTAATCGGTGGCGCACTCGGTTATGCACTCGGAGTAAAGAACACACTTGCGATGAGCGTCGAGTTCTACACCGGTGAAAACCAGAGACTCCCAGTCCCCGTCGTGCTACCGCCAATTCCCAAAGTCTCTGACTTTCAAGGCTTAACTATCCTGATTGCAGATGATGTTGCCGATACCGGCGAGACTCTTAAATTGGTACAGGAATTCGTCGCTCCGCATGTGCGGGAGGCGCGTTCAGCGGTTCTTTATGAGAAGCCACAATCGGTGATTAAGCCCGATTATTCGTGGCGCAAGACCGATAAGTGGATCAACTTTCCTTGGTCTACTTTGCCTTCCATTTCACCAAGTTTTTAATGTAATCGGGAATAGGGAGATGCTTGGCATTCTCATTTGTAACAGGTTCGCCATAAGTAGTCTCGATAGGAATATAACCAGCCCAAATTGGAAGTGATTTATCTTCCTCATCATCTAACGCCTCGCCGCTTCGCTTCTTAGCTGTTACATCATCAAGAGTTAACTCAACCATCATTGTTTGCGCGAATTCTTTCTTTGTCTGCTCGCGCCCCGCATCCCAGAGCCCTGGAATCAATCGCTCAGAAACTGCGTAGAGCGCCTGCTCTTTAGCCTCGCCCTCTAAGACTTTTGGAATGCCAAAGGCCATGACTGAGCGATAGTTCATTGAAGAATTAAAGGGCGTGCGGGCTGAGACGATTCCATCGAGAAGAGTTACCGTTGCACAGATTTGTACGCCAGACTTCAAAGCCATAAACATCCGCGATCCGGTCGAGCCATGAAAGAGAATGCGATTGCCATCGCGACCGTAAGCAACGGGGATAACAACTGGCTCTTGTGATTCAGGATCAACAAATCCAACGTGAGCGACCATTCCTTCATCGAGAATCGCGTAGATCTCATCGAGTTCTTCAACGCTGCGATGTGGCTTTCGCTTTATCTCGCGCTTCTCATTCGACATGAGTTGAGCGTACCTTTATTAAATTCGCGAGGCAATGTTGATTCGTGATTGAGATAAGTGAGATTTGTAGCGCAATTTTCTTTGTAAATATACGGCCATAAGTTTCCAGTAACGAGAAAGGGGATTACCTACAACGGAGAGAGAGCGTGGGCGTCTAAGAGGTGGCGTAAGTCCTTTCCGATTCGTCAACGTAGCTCGCCAGCTGACACCGATCAAACCTGTTAGCTGATAGCGATTAAGCGGTGTTCTTTGCAAAGGTGCTTGATACGCAGTGGGTATGTGCGGGGTAGTTCAACGGCACAAGCCTTCCCGGATTGTAGGTAAAGCGGGGTAACGCGAACTATCCGCGTTGCCCCGCGATTTATTTGTAGAACAATTTGATGAAATCAACTTTTCGGATTTTCCTCCGGCAATTTACCAGTCCTGCCATTCTCATACTTTTGGTCTCGGCAATAATCTATGGGTTAGTCGGAAATGTACATGATGCCTTGATATTGCTAGCAATAATCGTTCCAAGTGGATTACTCACATTCATACAAGAATTTCGGGCCGAGAACACTTTGCGTGCGCTGCAAAAAAGATTGGAATTGCGCATTGAGGTAGTTCGTGACGGGCAGGTTATTGAGATATCCGCGTTGGATTTGGAATTAGGTGATGTCATCCATATCAATCCCGGTGACGTGATCCCCGCAGATCTTGAGGTAATCACATCTGAGAATCTTTCAATAGATGAATCGGTCCTTACCGGCGAAGCGTTTCCAAAGCGAAAGAGCGAGAAGGGGGATTACGAATTGTTTATGGGAACTTACGCCGTTAGTGGTAGCAGTACGGCGAAAGTAGTTCGAGTTGGCGCGAAAACAAAATATGGCGTTATGGAAGCTGGCTTATCGAAGGTCGATATCGAAACTACCTTTGAGCGAGGCATAAGGGGTTTTGGGCTACTTGTTGCAAGGGCGATTTTGGTTCTTGTCGTCTTCGTTTTCTTTGGGAACATTGCTCTAGATAGACCGACGTTTAACTCACTCCTCTTCTCGTTAGCGCTGGCCATTGGGCTAACACCTCAGATGTTGCCGGTCATTATTTCGGTCTGCTTATCTGCCGGCGCTCGCCATCTTGCAGATGAGAAGGTGTTGATTCGAAGACTTGATGCGATTGAAGATCTAGGAACACTTGAAATTCTCTGTACTGATAAAACCGGAACTCTTACGACTGGTGAACTTGTTGTCAGCGGAGCGATCGATGCCGGAGGTAATGCAAACCTAAGAGTTCTTGAGCTTGCCTATGAGAACGCCCTTCTTCAAGAGAGTTCTGCGAATTTTGTTGACCTTGCTTTGGTAAAGACTGGAGTGGTTGCTACTCCCCGTAAAAAGGCTAAGGAAATCGACTTTAGCTTTGAGCGACGTTGTGTTTCTATCCAATTAGAAGATGGCGAACTCATTTCTAAAGGCGCTTTTCGAGAGATTCTCACCTTTTGCACATTAGTAAGAGTTGGCAATGAGTTACGCGCTAAGGAATTGGAAATTGAAAACCTAGAGCAACTCTATCGAGAGAAGGCAGCACAGGGTTTCAAGATTATCGCTGTGGCTTCCAAAGAGGGTGATACCGAAATAGAGATGAACTTTGAGGGATTCATTCTGATTGAGGATCCAGCGAAAAAAGGCGTAACGGAATCACTAAAAGAGCTCTCTCGATTAGGGATTGATGTAGTTCTAATTAGTGGGGATAGCGCTGAATCCGCTCGCCACATTTCTGAAGTTGTTGGAATCGGTAGCGGCGAGTGTTTAACAGGTAAGGAATTAGATGGACTGAGTGATACAGAGTTATCTAAGTCGCTTTCTAGCGCGCGCGTTTTCGCCGAAGTAGATCCAATCCAAAAAGCCCGAATCGTAACTGCGCTTAAGGCGTCGGGTAAATCAATTGGATTTCTTGGCGATGGAATCAATGATGCACTTGCACTAAAGAACGCGGATGTATCAATTAGCGTTGATGATGCGGTAGATGTAGCGAAGAGTTCCTCTTCGATAGTTCTACTTGAAAAAGACTTAGCTGTGATAGCCGATGGAGTGAGAGTGGGAAGAAGAACATTTGAGAACACGATGAAGTACATCAGAATTACAATAAGCGCATCCTTTGGAAATGTTCTCTCGATGGCTATCGCATCATTTTTCTTACCCTTCTTACCAATGTTGCCAACCCAGATTCTGCTACTAAATTTCCTAAGTGATTTACCCGCAATCGCAATCTCATCAGACAAAGTTGATCGTGAAGATTTAGAACGTCCCGCTCATTGGAGCATGAGGGGGATTGGTCACTTCATGGTCTTCTTTGGCTTAATCTCGACGATCTTTGATCTGACTCTTTTCTTGCTATCCATCGCATGGCTTGAAGGCTCTAAGGGCGAACTAAGAAGTTCATGGTTTGCCGCATCTTTGATTACTGAGGTGATTGCAATTTTGGTACTGCGTACCAAGCGCGCTTCGTGGGCGAGTCAACCAAGTAGGACATTGTTTCTAATCTCATTAGTAGTTGTCGTGATCGCTTGGCTGATACCTCTAACTGGAATCTTGGCCCAAGTAGGTCTTCCTAGCGTTTCTACCCCTTATCTACTTACGGTTTTTGCCCTCACCACTCTCTATTGGTTTGCGATAGAGGCTGCAAAAGTTCGACCAAAGTTGATGCGCAGAGAAGCGCTCTGGGTCTAGATTCGGAATGTGGCGGAGCGAGACTTTGATGTAGTCATTGTGGGATCCGGTTTTGGTGGTTCAGTAGCGGCGCTGCGATTGACTGAAAAAGGCTATCGAGTAGCTGTCCTTGAAGCTGGGCGAAGATTTACGGAGAGAGATTTTCCAAAGACTTCATGGCGATTATCTAGATTTCTTTTTATGCCAAGACTTGGTTTGCGTGGAATCCAGAGAATTCATGCGCTACCTGATGTTCTAGTTTTAGCGGGAGCCGGAGTGGGTGGTGGCTCTCTTGTTTACGCAAACACTCTCTATCAACCTCCCGATTCATATTTTGAAGATGAACAATGGCGCCACATCACCGATTGGAAATCCGAATTACTTCCTTGGTATGACCAGGCATCTCGAATGCTTGGAGTTGCAAAGAATCCTTACTTCTCACCTTCTGATCAAGCGATGAAGGATGTCGCAGAAGAGATGGGAGTCGGCGAGACTTTCAAAATGGCGCCACTTGGTGTGCATTTTGGAAAAGGGCCCGGCGTAATAGAGAAAGATCCTTACTTTGGTGGAGTTGGGCCGGATCGCCATGGTTGCCAACAATGTGGTGCTTGCATGACTGGTTGTCGCTTCAATGCGAAGAACACCCTTCCGAAGAATTATTTGGGCTTGGCCGAAAGCGCTGGCGCAAAAGTATTTCCAGAGCACACCGTTGAATCGATTGAGGAACTTCCCAATGGTGGTTGGAAGATAAGTGCTCGCAAGAGCAGCGCCTGGTTTGGCGGAAAACGAACTTTTACTGCGGGTGAAGTAGTTGTAGCGGCTGGTACCTACAACACCCAGAAACTCCTTCATAAGATGAAAGGCGCCAAGAAATTACCGAAGTTATCGCCCGCGCTCGGAAAGTTATCTAGAACCAATTCAGAATCTCTAGTAGGAGCGGTAATGCCCCATGGCGGTGAGATTGATTTTTCTAAAGGTGCCGCTATTACTTCTTCATTTTTCCCAGATGAACACACCCATGTGGAGCCAGTTCGGTATGGCAAAGGCTCGAATTTCATGGGTTTATTGCAGACCGTCATGACCGATGGGCACTCTGCAAAGGTTCGCCGTAGGCAATGGGTAAAGACTTTGGTAACAAAACCGTCGATGATTGCCAAAATCTTGGATGTTAGAAAGTGGAGTGAGCGAACTGTTATCGCACTTGTCATGCAGAACGTTGATTCATCAATTGCTGTGCGAGGAAAACGTGGATTATTTGGCTGGCGCCTAACTTCTAAGAACGATAGCGAACATCCCAATGCAACATATATTCCGGCAGCAAATGAAGTAGTTCGAAAGATTGCCAAGAATTATGATGGTACTCCTGGTGGACATATTGGAGATTTAGTTAGCGCGCCATTTACCGCTCACTTTGTCGGAGGTTGTGTCATTAGCGATGATCCAAATAAGGGAGTGATTGATCCTTATCACCGCGTTTGGAATTATCCAACGCTTCACGTGGTCGACGGTGCAAGCGTTACTGCAAACCTTGGCGTTAATCCTTCTCTAACTATCACTGCTCAGGCAGAACGCGCATTCTCATTTTGGCCAAATAAAGGCGAAGGCGATCCACGTCCACCACAAGGGAGTAGCTACGAGAGAATTGAGTGGGTACGACCCAACTCACCATTTGTTCCAGAACATGCTTTTGGAGCGCTAAAAGTTAATTGATGTCCATGATGTGGCGATTGCCGCGATCAAAGGTTAAATAATTCCAAGTCCAATCCGCCATCGTTCCAATCTTGTTTCGGCCACCCAATAGATAGAAGAGATGGAGCCATAGCCAGGCATACCAAGCAGGAATTCCGGCTAGTTTTAGCGGACCAACTTCAACGACGGCCTTGTGGCGCCCGATAGTGGCCATTGAACCTTTATCGCGATATTTGAAAGGTAGAAGTGGCTTATTAGCAATCAAATTTGCGATTTGAACCTTTAGATGGCGACCTTGTTGCATCGCAACCGGTGCGACCATTGGAAGGAACCTTCCATCCTTACCTTTCGCGCCCGAGATATCACCGATTGCAAAAATATGCGGATAGTTAGTTACTTGCAGAGTTTCATCAACGGCGATGCGACCGTTTTCGATGGGGAGGTTCAACTTCTTCATAACTGGTTCCCCAGTCACACCGGCTGCCCAGATCGTGACTTCAGAAGCTAACTTAGTTTTATCGCCAAGAATAATTTCGCGTGGCTTTACTTCTTTAACTGATGTATTTACCAAAACTTTCACATCTAACTTCTCAAGATCTCTCTTTGTACGACTTGAAAGGAGCGGAGAGAAGGAAGGAAGAATTCTCGGACCTGCTTCAACGAGATTAACTTGGATATTTTTCGCAGCAGAAGCGAAGTCGGATTTAAGAGGTCCCTTCTTCAACTCAGCGATTGCACCGGCCATCTCAACGCCGGTCGGACCACCGCCAACAACGGTGATTGATAGCTTTGTGTCATCTTCAAAGCGACACAAATCTTCAAAGCGGCGCAAAATTGAAGATCGAATCTCAAGAGCCTCAGAAACACTCTTCATGCCTAGAGCGTTTTCCGCTACGCCTTTGACCCCAAAATCATTAGTAGCAGAGCCGAGCGCAACAACGAGGTAATCAAAATCTAGGACTTCGCTGGAATCCAATTTCACCGACTTGTTCTTGTGATCAATGGTGATAGGTGAGCCCATGCGGAATTTGATTTTCGTCTTACGGAGCGCGCCACGAATCGGGTGAGCGATATGGTCAGCGGCAAGGCCAGCGGTTGAGACTTGGTAGAGAAGTGGCAAGAAGGTCTGGAAGTTGTGGCGATCCACGAGGGTGACATCCGCGATGGAATCGAGGGCTTTAGCCGCAGTTAAACCGCCAAAACCGGCGCCCAATACAACTACCTTTGGCCGAGACATAAAGGAAAGTCTAGTGTTGAACCATGAATAACTCGCGTCGAATACTCGTAACTGGAGCTTCTGGTTATGTGGGTGGTCGATTAGTGCGCGCGTTGTTAAATGAAGGTTTGAAAGTACGAGTTTCGGTACGCGACGAGAAGAAGATTTCTGGCCAGATTTGGGCAAATGAAGTTGAAGTTGCCGTAGGGAATGCAACTAACTTCGATGAGATGAAGAGTGCTCTAGATGGTGTGCACACTGCTTTCTATCTACTTCACTCAATTGGCGTTGGAGCCGACTTTGATGAACTCGAAGCAAAGATGGCTCGTAACTTTGCTAAAGCAGCGGAATCTTCTGGGGTAAAGCAGATTGTTTATCTTGGCGGAATTGCTAATGATCAAAAACAGAGCAAGCATCTTGCCTCGCGCGCGCGAACTGGAGTTGAGTTAAGTTCAACATCAGTGCCAGTCCTCGAACTTCGTGCCGGAATTGTGATTGGCTCAGGTTCAGCATCTTTTGAGATGCTCCGACATTTAACGCATCGACTTCCGATTATGACAACGCCAAGGTGGGTTTCAAATCGCACGCATCCAATCGCAGTTCGTGATGTGCTCTGGTATTTATCTAACGCTGCGAAATTAGAAGAACCAGTAAGTGGGATCTTTGATATTGGCGGTCCAGAGATTCTCTCTTATGCCGACATGATGCAGAAATTTGCTAAGTGTTCGGGCTTGAGAAGGCGTTGGATAATTAAGGTCCCGGTTCTTACACCAAAGTTATCTTCGCTCTGGATCGGTTTTGTTACCCCAGTTCCAACTCGATTGGCTCGTCCGCTAATTGGCTCACTCATTAATGAGACCGTTGCAGATCCAAAGAAGAGCATCGATGCGATTATTCCGAAGCCCCCAGAAGGGTTAATTGATGTAACTACCGCAATAAATCTCGCCCTTTCGCGCACAACAAGTAACCAAGTTGAGACGCGTTGGTCAGATGCGACCGCAATTACTGCGCCATGGCAGAAAGCCCAGAGCGATCCGGATTGGGCGGGGGAAATAACCCACCGCGATAAAAGAGATGTCTTGACTGATGCGCCGATTGATTGTGTTTGGAAATCAATTGAACAGATTGGCGGCGAAACCGGTTGGTATGGCGCTGATTTCTTATGGTGGGCAAGAGGAGTACTTGATCGAATTGTTGGCGGCGTTGGACTTCGGCGCGGCCGGCGCGATCCAAAACAATTGAGAGTCGGGGATGGTTTGGACTTTTGGCGAGTAGAGGCGATTGAAAAAGAGAAGGTTCTTCGTCTCTATGCTGAGATGATTCTTCCCGGAAAGGCGTGGCTTGAGTTTCGAATTGCACCAGAAGATGGAAAAGTTCGAATCACTCAAGAGGCAACATTTTCTCCGCGCGGACTTGGGGGACAGCTGTATTGGTATCTAGTTCTCCCGCTACATGCATTTGTATTTCCAACGATGCTCCGTAACATTGTGAGAAGTTCAAAGCGAAAGGCGCTATTCGGGGATGCATGAGTTTGATGAAGAGATTGATGCACTTGCTGCAAAAATTCTCGAGTATTCGCTAATCCGATTAAAGAAAGATCCGCCACTTGATGGACCATGGACTTATGATGAGTTGTACGCAGAAGTGGGCGAGACGATTACCGAAGGTGGACTCGGTGGCGAGAAGGCGCTTGATTTATTTAAGCATGTCTTAGCCCAAGCTTGTATTTCAACTGATCACCCCCGGAACTTAGCTTTCATTCCTTCTGCTCCAACAGAATCTTCAAACTTATTTGATTTAGTTGTGGGCGCTTCATCGCTTTATGGTGGATCGTGGATGGAGGGCGCCGGTGCGGTATTTGCTGAGAATCAAGCGCTTCGCTGGCTGAGTGATTTAGCTGGATTTCCGGCTACTTCGGGCGGTGTCTTTGTCCAAGGGGGAACGGTAGGAAATCTCTCGGCCCTTGTTGCAGCAAGACATGATGCGCGAGCTAGATACTCCGAGATAAGCAAGTGGGTGATTGCTTGTAGCGATCAAGCCCATTCATCAATTAAGAGTGCTGCAAGTGTGATGGATGTCGAAGTCCTAAACATCAAATGCGATAGCAACCACAGGCTTCAAGGCGCCGCAGTAGCAAGTGAAATCGATGAATTTCATAGAAAAAATCCCACCAAGCGGGTCTTTGCTGTAGTTGCTACTGCAGGAACAACGAATTTGGGAATCATTGATGACCTAAAGGGAATTGGTAAAGCAGCCAAGGAGCGCGATATTTGGTATCACGTCGATGGCGCTTATGGGCTAGCAGCGCTCGCCTCTCCTAAAACTAAACCTTTGTTTTCCGGCGTGGAGTTAGCGGATTCATTTATCGTCGATCCACATAAATGGTTATTTGCACCATTTGATGCTTGTGCGCTTATCTATCGAAATCCAGAGATTGCCAGAGCTGCACATACCCAGCACGCTGGCTACCTAGAAGCCCTTGAAAACGGAGAGTGGAATCCATCGGATTATGCAATTCATTTAACGCGTCGAGTTCGTGGACTTCCGTTCTGGTTTTCACTTGCAGCACATGGCACAAAGAAATACGCAGAAGCGATGGATAAGACGATGGACATTGCACGTCAAAGCGCTGAATTAGTTAAGGAACATCCAAGTCTAGAACTACTGATGGAACCAGAGTTATCAATCGTTGCATTCACTAGGAAAGGTTGGAGCGCATCTGACTACAAGAGATGGAGCGATAAGTTATTAAATGACCAGATTGGTTTTGTAACGCCATCTACCCATGACGGAAAACCAATCCTCCGCTTTGCAATTGTGAATCCATGGACATCGCTAACCGATATAAAGGTGATTCTCGCTACCCTCTAAATCCCACGTTTTTGCCGACTCTCTAGTTCAATTACCCCCATGGAAGAGTTAAAGATTGAGACCTCGGCTGCCCTGAGCGACCTTGAGGTCCGGATCCTGGATTTTGAACGGCAATGGTGGCGTTATGCCGGGGCTAAAGAGAGCGGAATTAAAGATCAGTTCAACCTATCTCCCCGCGAGTACTACGAGCTTCTTAACAACCTGATTGACCGCGAGGATGCCCTCGCCGCATCACCGCTACTCATCAAGCGCCTTCGTCGCCTGCGCGAAGCCCGACTATCCCGAAGAATCAATTAATTAGATCTAACTTGCTTTTCCATTTGGTCAAAACTTGCTCGCCATCAGTTAAGAGAACTTTCCCTAATACTTCCGCGTAAATATCTCTAAAATCTGTAGTTGTTGCTAAGTCATCATCCTCTAGATCATTTAGTGATGGTTGATCCCCATGGAATCCACCTATAACTCGCTCTCCCAACAAGAAAACGGGGCCGGAAGTGCCGTGATCTGTTCCTTGTGATGCGTTCGCTCTAACTCGGCGTCCAAATTCGCTGTAAACCAACACCGTTACATCTTTGCTGCGATTTGTGGCACGCATTTGAGACATGAATTTAGAAATAGATTGCGAAAGCGCTCCTAACAATCTTGACTGAGCAGTGTGCTCGTCCGCGTGAGTATCGAAGCCACCAAGAGAGACTGACCAAACTTTTGTTGGTGAGCCTGCAGCAATCAATTTAGCTACTATTTCTAATTGAGCTGAAAGATTTGAATCTCCCCCGGCATTTCCGCCAACAGCAGTGGGCAAATCATTGGCGGGCGGAGCAGGCTCCTTCAAAATGGGTGTGACTTGACCAGATACTTCGAATAAATTTCGCATGCTTCTAGCCGCGATAGCCGTCAACCTATTATCCTCCGCACTACTTATTGAGAGCTTTGCACAATCACTTGCTAGCGAACCTCCTGGTACTTTGAAACCGCCCAGTGGTAACACGGAACCAGAGCGACGATTTCCGGCCAATAAGGGCGGCAAAACCGAACCTAGGCTTATGGCAAGCAGAGGATCTTCTTGCTGAGTTTCCACCCAGCGCCCTAACCAACCACTCTTGCTCGCATTTAATTCTGCACTCTGCCAAATTGCCATGGAAGAAAAGTGAGATCTGTCTGGATTTGGATAACCAACCCCTCTAATGATTGCTAATTGCTGTTTATCCCAGAGAGATTTAAATCCAGTCATCGCACCGTTTAGAGCGAGCCCATCACCGATTGGAATTACTTCGCTTTCTGCGTAAGCCAGTTGAGGTCTAAGGGAGTGATAAATCGGATCTTGAAATGGAACGACAGTATTTAATCCATCATTGCCACCATAGAGAGTTACGACGACCAAAATAGGTGTGCCTAGTGGAAGTGGCCGAGTTATTGCAGCGTCAGCGATTTCCTCAATTGAAAGCGAGTGTGCGGCTGTAGCCATTGCACCAGCACCAGTCATCTGGATGAACTTGCGTCTAGTCATTGTGTCCATAGATTCGCCTTATCTCATCCTTCCACTAAGCGTTTACCAAATACTCAGGGCTACAAACAGCTAGAACAGCCAGACGTTGGGGGTCTTTTATTGCTCCTGAAAAAGCCAATTTTGTGCGCTCACTCCATGAGCTAATCCCTAGCCAATTGGCAAGCCCATCAACTCGTGCCGATTGTGGTAGTTGGCTAATTGGGGAAAGGTCACCCTGTTTCATTAAGTACTCAGCAGCGCTGATTCGGGTCTGTGTTGAAGCTGCTGAAAGCCAAGCCTCGTCCGCGGGCCAACCACCAACATTTGGCGGGAAAAAGGGGCGTTGCCCTAGCCCGTTTAGAAGATTTATTAGGTAGTCGGGGCGTTCGAATTTAGAGGGGGTGACTCTAATCGCTCGCAAAATTCCTATCAGCCACTCTATAGGTGAACGTACTTGAGAGTTTTCTGGGGCTTGGAAATAGCTACTTGCGACGAGTGCTTGAATAGTAGGAAGAATTTCACGTGAACTAAAAGCTCCTTCAATGCGTGAATTGCCGTCAAGCACAGCATTTGAAGTTACAAAGCGATAGAAAAGACGTTCTGGGATAAAGCGTTGACAGTCTGAACGTTTAACAAGGAATTCAGTCAAAGATAAAGCATCAAAGGAACCGCTTGTTCCCAAAAACGAGATAGCTCCCTTATGTACTTGTTTTACATTTCTCGTCACTAAACCAGAACTTTTTTGTACTTTATAGCCCGTAAGCGCCTTGGCGGTTTCTTTGACATCGCTCTCGGTGTATCTATTCACTCCAAGAATAAATAGCTCCATAAGCTCTCGTGATAGATTTTCATTGGGCGCCAGTGCAGTATTCCTTTGTCCATCTAGCCAAAAAATGAGCGCTCCATCGAGGACCATATCCCTAGACATCGCCTCGAAATTCCCAATTGCATTTTTACGTAATTTATTTACATGTTCAAACATAACAAGCGGCTCATCAACCTTGGCATATGAGGTAGCCCAATGTCCGTGCCAAAACCATGTCATTCGCTCTATAAATGGATTACTTAGTTCGACCATCTGATCGAGCCACCAGAGTGTCATTGTGCGAAGCTGAAATCTTTTCTTCTCAGCGTATTCAACAATTTCAGGAGTATTTGGTTTTGGCTGTGTTCCCAAATCAGATAATCCCAGAGCCCTTGCTTGGTCAGGGTTGTAGGTTGAAACGGCGCTCAATAACTCTTTGCTAGCTCGATCGAAACCCAAACTCAAAATACGTTCGAATTCTCCCGGCCGAGGCCCAAATCCAATTCGATGGGAGAGCCGGGACAACGCTCTTCGCTCCGGCGAGTTCACAAATAGAAGGTAGGGGTTGGAAGCCAATAGTGGGAGAACTTTGAGGATATTTCACGCCAAGCCGGGGTTAACCGCGCTGGAAGGAGCCTGGGGTGACTTTGATTTGAGCCCGGGAATACTCCGCCCTAGGCTTGGCGTTAGCACTCACCAGGCGAGAGTGATAAGTCGCCTGAACCACCTCTAGCAACAGGGAGTTAAAAAACTATGGCAAAGATGATTGCCTTTAACGAAGAAGCGCGCCGCGGACTTGAGCGCGGAATGAATACCTTGGCTGATGCAGTGAAGGTAACCCTCGGACCACGGGGTCGAAATGTAGTTCTAGAGAAGAAGTGGGGCGCACCCACAATCACAAACGATGGCGTATCGATCGCTAAAGAGATTGAACTTGATGATCCATGGGAGAAGATCGGCGCCGAGCTTGTAAAGGAAGTAGCGAAGAAGACTGATGATGTCGCTGGCGATGGAACAACTACCGCAACCGTTCTTGCTCAAGCGCTAGTTCGCGAGGGCCTTCGTAACGTTGCTGCCGGTTCAAATCCGATGTCGCTAAAGCGCGGTATTGAGAAGGCAGTCGAAGCGATTTCAAATGAATTGTCTTCGATGGCGAAGCCGGTTGAGACAAAGGAACAGATTTCTGCAACGGCCTCAATCTCGGCGGCTGATTCAACAATCGGCGAGATGATCGCGGAAGCGATGGATAAGGTCGGCAAGGAAGGCGTAATCACCGTTGAGGAGAGCAACACTTTCGGCCTTGAGCTAGAGCTAACCGAAGGTATGCGTTTCGATAAGGGTTACATCTCACCTTACATGGTGACTGATACCGAGAGAATGGAAGCAGTTCTTGAAGATCCATATATCTTGATTGCAAATTCAAAGATTGCAAATATCAAGGATCTCGTCCCGCTACTTGAAAAAGTGATGCAGGGTGGAAAGCCACTTGCAATCATCGCGGAAGATGTTGAGGGCGAAGCGCTTGCAACTCTCGTTGTTAATAAGATTCGCGGAACCTTCCGCTCGGTGGCAGTAAAGGCTCCAGGTTTTGGTGATCGTCGTAAGGCGATGCTCCAAGATATGGCGATTCTTACTGGCGCAACTGTTATTTCTGAGGAAGTCGGTTTGAAGCTAGATGCGACCACCGTTGATCTCTTGGGTAAGGCTCGCAAGGTTGTCGTCACAAAAGATGAGACCACAATCGTTGAGGGCGCTGGCGATGACGAGATGATTAAGGGTCGCGTCAACCAGATCCGCGCTGAGATTGAGAAGAGCGATTCGGATTACGACCGCGAGAAGCTACAAGAGCGTCTTGCCAAGCTTGCCGGAGGCGTTGCTGTTATCAAGGCAGGCGCTGCAACTGAAGTTGAGTTGAAGGAGCGCAAGCACCGCATCGAAGATGCTGTCCGAAACGCGAAGGCTGCCGTTGAAGAGGGAATCGTTGCCGGTGGTGGCGTTGCACTTCTGCAAGCATCTAAGAAAGCATTCGATAAGTTGAAGCTATCTGGCGATGAAGCAACTGGAGCAAAGATTGTTGAATACGCAGTCGAAGCTCCGTTAAAACAGATCGCTGTTAACGCTGGCCTCGAAGGTGGAGTTGTTGTTGAGAAAGTTCGTCACCTCGAAGCGGGACATGGATTAAATGCAGCAAGCGGCGAGTACGTCGACATGATCAAGAGCGGAATTATTGATCCTGCAAAGGTGACACGTTCCGCACTTCAGAACGCGGCCTCAATTGCGGCGCTCTTCCTCACAACCGAGGCGGTAATCGCAGATAAGCCAGAACCTAAGCCAGCAATGCCTGCAGCACCTGGCGGCGGAGATATGGACTTCTAGAAAGAGAGTTAGAATCGGCTTCATGTCCCGCAAGAAGTCGAAGAATTCTCAAGCAAGTAGCGGCGTCGATAACTTCGGCGCCGCTGAACTTGCTCGTAGCGCGGCGATTGAAGATTCAAAAGATGAAAAATTCGTCGGTTCATTAATCTCAATAGATTCTGATGATGAGCACGTCTCTACATACTTGTTTCAAGCACTCCTTCCCGGATATGTTGACTGGCGTTGGGCGGTAACAGTTGCAAAGGTCGATGGCGAAAGCTCTCCGACTATCTGTGATGTTGTACTTCTTCCTGGACCAGATTCACTCCGTGCACCCGAATGGATTCCCTACAGCGCTCGCGTAACTAAAGAAGATGTCTCCGCCGGAACAATCGTTCCAACTGAAATTGATGATGCGCGACTTGTTCCCGCATATCAACTTCAGGCGCGAAGTGACGATCGGACATTTACTGCTCGACACCGACGAGCCCAACGGTGTGCTCGCGAAGGTCAACCCGCCGATTCGTCCGCGTGCGGATGTGGAATTTTTGTGGGAGAAGGTGTTGAGCGGCGATGTGGATTGGGTGGTCAGTGACCATGCCTGCTGTTCGACCGAGATGAAATACAACGCCGACCATCCCGATGATATTTGGATGGCGAAGTCTGGTTTTGGCGGTACCGAATACATGTTGAGCGGATTGCACAGCGAAGGCTCCAAACGCGGATTGTCCTTGAATCGTATGGCGGAACTCGTCTGTTGGAATCCCGCCCAACGGTATGGACTTTTATCAAAGGGTGACATTGCCGAAGGCTACGACGCAGATATTGTTCTGTTCGACCCGAACGAGTCGTTCGTTGTCCGCGCGGCTGAGTCTGAGTCAGGGCAGGGGTATACGCCGTTCGAAGGGCACGAACTCACAGGCAAAGTTAAAGCGACGTTTGTGCGCGGGAATAAAGTTTTTGAGAATGGCAAGGTCATCGGTGATGCAAAGGGTCAATACATCAAGAGACCCGCGTTATGAAATTCGGAATCCATTCTCCCTCCTTCATTTATAACGATGCCAACATCTTTGACGGCATTAAGAAAAAAGTGATTTGGATCGAACAACATGGCTTTGACTGGTTCTCGGTGATGGATCACATGATCCAGATTCCCGTGCATGGACTTCCCGAAGAGCCATTCATGGAAGGCTGGACGCTTCTTTCCGCGCTCGCGGCGGTGACTGACCGAATCAGATTATCCACGCTGGTCACTTCGACGTCCTATCGCAACCCCGCACTGCTCGCAAAGATGGTTGCCAATGTAGACCTCATCAGCCACGGACGAGTCACACTTGGAATCGGCGCAGGTTGGTATGAAGCGGAATACAAGCAGTACGGCTTTGAATATCAAGAGAAACCCGCCGAGCGGATCTATCGACTCGAAGAAGCCATCAAGTTGATCAAAACCATGTGGACGGAGGAACGCGCCACATTTCACGGCAAATACTTCCACGTGGAGAATGCCATCCTTGAACCGAAGCCAAGCCAGAAACCACATCCGCCAATTCTGATCGGCTGGGCGGGTGAGCAACTCACCTTGCGCACGGTGGCACGGGTTGGGAATATGTGCAACTTCATCGGTTCGCCTGAGGATGTAAAACACAAGTTCGAAGTGCTGAATCAGCATTGTGTTAAAGAAGGACGCCTTACAACGATATCGAGCGCACCGTGCTTTGCAATGTCCTCATTGCCAAAGACGAGTCAACCATCCAATCCAAATTGGAAAAAGCGACATTGTTCAAGGGGCGCGGTTTGACGGTAGATGGCGCAAAGAAATTATTTAACGAATATCAAGCGGCGAGCGTGCAGATGTTGATCTGTAGTATTTATCAGAACGATGTGGAAACGTTGGAATTGTTGAGCGAGTTGAAAGACCAATTTAAATAAACAACTCCGTCATTGCGAGGGCGGTGAACTTCCGCCCGAAGCAATCTTGTTTGCAGTATACGAGATTGCTTCGTCGGGCTATCGCCCTCCTCGCAATGACGGAAAATGAGAAAAGGAAAATATATGACCAAACTTACCGCCGAATTTTTATTTGACGACCTGACGCCCGCCGAGCGTGCCCGCGCCGAGCGCGTGGAGTCTGTGCTGGCTGAATTGCGCGCACATGCCGAAGAAGCCGATGCGAGTGGACGATTTTACGAGCCGCATCGTGAGACGTTGGCGAAGGCTGGCTTGCTGGGGTTGGTCATTCCAGTGGAGTATGGTGGATTGGGCGGCAATTTACGCGACCTTGCCGCCGCGACTTTTGCGATGGGCACGGCATGTCCGTCTACGGCGTTGGCGTATTTCTTTCATTGCTCCACTTCCTCGCGTGGATTACTCGCCCTCGACGCGATTGACGAAGGCAAGTTCAGCGCAGAAGAGATCCCTGCGGTGCGAGCCTTTGCGGAAAATGTTCTACACCGCATGGGAACAAAGAATCAACTGCTTGGGAATTTCGCCAGCGAAACCGCCAAGTCATCACAGAGTGCTGTCTTCATTTCCACCGAAGCAGAAAAAGTGGACGGTGGCTGGAAGCTCAACGGTGTGAAATCATTCGGCTGTAACACTGGCGTTGCCGATGCGTATTTGGTGGCGGCAAAGCTCAAAGGGTATGACACGGCGGAAGGCTTGGTTATGTTCTTCGTCCCGCGTGAGGCGGAGGGCGTGAAGGAACGTCCACAGTGGGATGCGCTTGGCATGCGCGCCACGGCGTCACATGGCATCATCCTTGAAAATGTCTTTGTGCCTGATAATGAATCGCTTGCCATGCCGGGTGCATTTGTCAAGTTGATGCAGTCTAGCCGCGGCTCGTTGATGGGCAACCAGCCTGCCATTTCTGCGATCTATCTCGGCGCGGCAA
>VERH01000015.1 GCA_018882735.1 Candidatus Nanopelagicaceae bacterium | reverse complement strand
GAAGGTAACCAGTCGGTCCACCTTGGTGATGATTAGTCCACTCATCCCGATCAAAGCCTTGCTTTAAGTACTCAACTTGTCCGGCTTTAAAAGCTTCCGCAAGAGTTGTGCCAGGTTTAGTTCCACTTAGAAATGCCGCTTCAACATTAAGAAGCTTTTCATAGTTTTCCTTTAGCTCAGTTGATAACTCCCCAAAGTGAACCAGCCTCGTAACGCTAGCGATTAACCCTTTCCTTCGCGCACAGATCACTCCCATGGCCAAATTTCCAACCTTAGATGTTGTTGGTAGCGGGTGGCGATACTTCTTAATGCGATCTTCCCCAGCAACAAGGAGTACGACTGGCTCGAGATTCCGTTCCCAAAGTTCTTCGGCTATCTCACCAGCAACTTCTACTTCATTATCTTTGCTATCGATATCAAGCATCGCCTCTTCTAGCGCTTCAGTCGCATCACGACCAATCTCTTTAAGTCGAGCTACCTCGAACTCATTTAACTTTCTCCGCAAGTTCTCAATCTCACCTTGAAGATTTATACGTTCACCATCAACTCCATCAACGCCAATTTTGGGACCTTTAGGAAGTTGGGCATCTCTCCCCTCGAACCAATTAACAACAATTAACTCTTCATCACCACTTAACTCTTCATCCTTAAGGCGCTGCGCCTCTATCTTGTTTGTAACTACAACGATTCGATCCAGGTAAACGATGACATCCATACAAGAGAGCTCAAGTGTGGTTGGAATATGGGCTCGGCCACCAATAATCCAAGCGACATTTGCGCCTTTGCGAAGGACTACGGCATCTAGCTCCTTTTCGACCAATAAAGCCTTGATTCTGGCTCGCTTTTCGCGCTGTTCGACTTGGCTCATGAGAGCAACTCCGAAACTTCGATACCAAATCTTGCGAGATCTACTTTTCCGCCATCGATTGAAGTTAGGACAAAAGGCTTTCCGTCAGGTGCGATGCAATATGAATTTTCAAAGTGCGCACCGCGCGATCTATCTACGGTTACTACGGTCCAATTATCTTCAAGGACCCGGGTGCGCTCTGAGCCCATGGTTATCATCGGCTCGATTGCAAAGACCATTCCAGCCTCAATTTTTGGACCATTCCCAGGTTTTCCATAGTTAAGAATATGTGGCTCCATATGCATCGCCGTACCGATTCCATGGCCGCCATATTCGCGCAAGATTCCGTACTTACCTTGGGAGTTAACATAATTCTCGATTGCATGACCGATATCAGAGAGCTTTGCACCCGCAACTCCAGCAGCAATTCCAACCCACATAGATTCTTCACATACATCCAACATCTTCTGTTGATCCTTATCTACCGGATCAACAATCACGGTGAATGCAGCATCACCGTGCCAGCCATCAACGATGGCACCGCAATCAACTGAGACCACGTCACCGGGCATAATCATCCGTTCGCCGGGAATTCCATGAACGATTTCATCATTTATAGAGACACATATCGTTGCTGGGAATCCGTGATAGCCCTTGAAGTTTGAAGTTCCACCACCACGCTTAATATTTGCTTCTGCAATCGCATCGAGCGCGCTTGTTGTTATTCCCGCTTTGATTTGAGACTTAACTAGATCCAAGGTGCTTCGGACAAGGAGTCCGGCGCGACGCATTGTCTTTAGCTGATCCAAAGTCTTTATCTGGATCGCCATAAATTAATTTACCTTTGAATTCAGCGCGCGAACCACGTTATCGGTGATGGCGCTGACATCGCCCAGTGCAGAAATCGTTATTAATAGCCCTTCCCCGCGATAGAAAGAGACGATTGGGGCAGTCTGTTCAGCATAAACCTCAAGGCGCCGGGCAATCACATCTTCCTTATCGTCATCACGTTGGTAGAGCTCGCCGCCACATGCATCACACTTATCAAGATGAGCGGCGAAGATCTTGCCGCAGCCCTTACAGGTACGACGGCTAGATAAGCGCTTGATGATTTCATTGTTATCAATTGAGAACTCAACTACCGCATCAAGTGGCTTGCTTCGTTCTCCTAAGAATGCGCGAAGAACTTCGGCTTGTGCGACATTACGTGGAAACCCATCGAGCAAGAATCCATTCTCAGTATCGCTATGTGTGAGGCGATCTTTAACCATCGCATTTGTGACTGAATCTGGAACCAACTCACCTTTATCCATATAACTCTTTGCCTGGAGGCCAAGT
Organism: Candidatus Nanopelagicaceae bacterium; assembly: GCA_018882735.1. Classification (GTDB taxonomy): domain Bacteria; phylum Actinomycetota; class Actinomycetes; order Nanopelagicales; family Nanopelagicaceae; genus MAG-120802. The sequence continues at coordinate 24,957 of VERH01000015.1, read as the reverse complement.
TCGGTACCTGATTTTAAATTTGCACGGAAGATGTCACCGGTTGAGATGTGTGGGATCTTGTAGTTATCGGCGAGGAGAGCTGCTTGCGTTCCTTTTCCTGCACCTGGTGGTCCAACCAGGACTAAGCGCATTAGCGGAGGAATCCCTCGTATGAACGCTGTTGCAGCTGGGACTCAATCTGCTTGGCAGTATCAAGACCGACGCCGACGATAATCAAAATCGCCGTTCCGCCAAATGGGAATTGTTGTGATGCTCCGAAGAGAATCAGCGCGATGATCGGGATGATTGCAACTAAAGCGAGATAGAGCGAACCTGGTGCGGTGATACGAGTTAGAACGTATTGAAGATAATCGCTAGTTGGTTTTCCAGCACGGATACCCGGAATGAAGCCACCATACTTACGCATATTTTCAGCGGTCTCTTCTGGGTTAAAAGTAATCGCAACATAGAAGTAGGCGAAGAAGATGATCAATAGCGCGTAAGCGGCAATATAAATCGGGTGATCACCAGTCACAAAGTTGGTGCTAATCCATACCGCCCATGGGGCTTGTGAGTTGGTGAAGTTAGCAACGAGCGATGGGATATAGAGAAGTGAAGATGCGAAGATGACTGGGATAACGCCAGATTGGTTTACTTTGATTGGAATATAGGTAGTGGTGCCGCCATATTCACGGCGACCGATTTGTTTCTTGGCGTATTGGACTGGAATACGTCGCTGGGATTGTTCGACGAAGACAACCGCAGCAACAATAAGAACACCAACGGCCATGATGAATGCGAAGGTGAACCAGCCACGAGCTAAGCGGATCGCCCAAAGTTGGGATGGGAAGGTCGCCGCAATCGAGGTGAAGATCAAGATCGACATACCGTTACCAACACCGCGGTCAGTAATCAATTCACCGAGCCACATAACAACTGATGTTCCAGCGGTCATAACCACGACCATGGTAAGAATTCTTATCCAAGAAGTATCGGGAATGATGTTTTCGTTACATCCCTGGATCAAACGTCCTGGAGTACGAGCGACCGCGATCAAACCAGAGGTTTGCAGGATCGCTAGACCGATTGTTAGATAACGAGTGTATTGAGTGAGCTTCGCAGTTCCGGATTGTCCTTCCTTCTTAAGCGCATCGAATCTTGGGATTACGACGGTTAGAAGTTGAACGATGATCGATGCCGTGATGTAAGGCATGATTCCAAGTGCGAAGACCGAGAGCTGTAGCAAGGCGCCGCCGCTAAAGAGATTTACCAGCCCCAACAATCCGCCGGTATCAACATTAGCGAGACACTTTTGGACCGCTACATATGAAACGCCTGGGGTTGGGACGACTGATCCAAAACGGAAGAGCGCCATGATCGAGAGAGTGAAGAAGATCTTGCGACGTAGGTCAGGCGTTTTAAATGCCTTACCAAATACTGAAAGCAACACTCTCTTCTCCTCGATCTAGTTCTTGAGCTAGTTCTTGATCTAGTTCTTAATCTATAGCGTCTTTACGCTTCCACCAGCAGCAGCGATCTTTTCAGATGCTGATGAGGAGAAGCTATGTGCAGAGACATTTACCTTAACTGAGATATCGCCATTTCCAAGGACCTTTACTGGATGGCCAGCGCGCGCAGCGCCGACTTTGTAGAGATCTTCAACGCTTACATCGCCACCCTTTGGAAAGAGCGCGTTTATGGTCGAGACGTTAACGGCTTGGTACTCAATCTTCTCTGGGTTCTTGAAACCACGGAGTTTTGGAAGGCGCTGAACGAGCGGCATTGCGCCACCTTCGAAACCAGCGCGAACTACGTTACGAGCACGCGTTCCTTTTCCACCACGACCTGCGGTCTTTCCTTTAGAACCTTCACCGCGACCCTTACGAGTCTTCTCCTTCTTAGCACCTGGTGCCGGACGGAGATGATGCGCCTTAAGCACCATTACTCGACCTCCTCAACTTTGATGAGATGACGGACGTTGTAGACCATGCCACGAATTTCCGGGCGATCTTCTTTAACGACGACATCGCCGACTCGCTTTAGACCAAGTGAGCGAAGTGTTTCGCGCTGGTCTGGGGCGTTGCCGACCTTGGAACGAACTTGAGTTACTTTCAAACGTGGCATTACGCACCTGCCGTAGTTGTCATAGCGCGGATGATTGCTGCTGGAGCAACGCGCTCAAGTGGAAGACCACGACGTGCAGCAATCGCAGCAGGATCTTCAAGATTCTTTAGCGCTGTTGCAGTTGCGTGGACCATGTTGATCGGATTATTTGATCCGAGAGACTTAGTTAAAACATCAGTGATTCCAGCGCACTCAAGAACTGCACGGACTGGACCACCAGCAATAACACCGGTACCAGGAGCAGCTGGGCGAAGTAGAACTACGCCGGCTGCATCTTCACCTTGTACTGGGTGAGGAATTGTTCCTTGGATACGTGGGACTTTGAAGAAGGACTTCTTTGCTTCTTCGACAGCCTTTGCAATCGCTTGTGGAACTTCCTTTGCTTTTCCGTAACCAACGCCGACAGTTCCATTTCCATCGCCTAGAACAACTAGTGCGGTGAAGGAGAAACGACGACCACCAGATACGACCTTTGCTACGCGGTTGATGAAGACAACGCGCTCGATGTAAGGAGACTTCTCGCGAGTATCTCCGCCCTCGCGACGTTCGCGCTTATCGCGACCGCGCTTTGGCTTCTCGCCAGCTTCAGCTGTCTTGATTTCTTCGGTTGCCATTAGAAGTCCAATCCATTCTCGCGAGCACCATCGGCAAGTGCAGCAACGCGTCCGGTGTATCGGTTACCACCGCGATCGAATACGACCTGGGTGATTCCTTTTGCCTTTGCGCGATCAGCAACAAGTTGGCCCACAGTGCGAGCTTTCTTTGTCTTATCTGCTGATTGAGCGCGAAGATCTTTTTCCATTGTCGAAGCGGAAGCCAAAGTGTGACCCTTGGTGTCATCAACGATCTGGGCGACAAGATGGCGCGCAGAGCGAGTTACGACAAGACGAGGACGCTCTGTTGTGCCAGAAATCCGCTTACGAACACGGAAATGGCGACGAGCGCGCGCGATCTGAGTAGATCCCTTAACAATCTTCTTAGCGATACTCATGCCTTCTTACCTGTCTTTCCAGCCTTGCGACGAATGCGCTGTCCGAGAAGATGCAAGCCCTTGCCCTTATAAGGATCGGACTTACGTAACTTCTGGATCTTCGCAACAGTCTCTCCAACGAGTTGCTTATCGACGCCGCCAACAACCAATTCGGTTGGTGACTCGACTGTAAATGTAATTCCAGCAGGAGCTGGGAATGCGACTGGGTGTGAGTATCCAAGTGCAAACTCAAGATCCTTACCCTTTGCCGCAACTTTGTAACCAACGCCGGTAATCACAATCTTCTTGGAGTAACCCTGGGTTACGCCAGTAATCATGTTCGCGACGAGAGTACGTGAGAGACCATGAAGAGACTTCGCAAGACGCTCATCATTCGCACGCGAAATGACGATCGAGCTATCTTCTTTCACAGCCTTGATTAATTCTGGGAAATTATGGGTAAGCGTTCCCTTTGGACCTTTAACAGATAGGTCTTGGCCATTGAGAGTTACCTCAACGCCGCTTGGGACAGTAACAGGCATCTTTCCAATACGTGACATAGTGATCACCATACGTAGGCGAGAACTTCTCCGCCTACGCCTTGCTTGTTTGCCTGTCGATCGGTCAATAGACCTTGTGATGTCGAGATGATTGCAACGCCGAGTCCACCAAGAACTTTTGGTAGTCCAGTCGACTTTGCATAGACACGAAGTCCTGGCTTCGAAACTCGACGAAGTCCTGCAATAGAACGTTCGCGGTTTGAGCCATACTTCAAATCGATCACAAGAGTCTTGCCGAAACCTTCTTGGTTATCGGTTACTTTGTAACCAGCTATATATCCCTCTTTTTGAAGGATTTCTGCGATACGTGTCTTTACCGATGACGACGGCATTGCAACCGTTTCATGGTACGCAGTATTCGCGTTACGCAGACGAGTTAGCATGTCTGCGATCGGATCTGTCATTGCCATTTGGCTTATCGCCTTTCTTCAGGTGGTTTCTCTTTCGAGACCTACCTAATAGTTGTTACCAGGAAGCTTTTGTTATGCCAGGTAGCTCACCGCGGTGAGCCATCTCGCGGAAACAGACTCGGCAGATGCCGAATTTCTGATAGACCGAATGAGGACGACCGCAGCGTTGGCAGCGTGTGTATCCGCGAACCTTGAACTTAGGTTTGCGGCTAGCTTTGACCTTAAGTGATGTCTTTGCCATTTAGTTTGGTCTCCTATTAATCCCGGAATGGGAATCCGAGCGCACGTAGCAACGCGCGACCTTCATCATCATTCTTGGCCGATGTAACGATTGTGATATCCATTCCGCGAACGCGATCCAACTTATCTTGCTGGATTTCTGGGAACACGACCTGCTCGGTTAGACCGAAGGTGTAGTTACCACTTCCATCGAACTGCTTTGGTGAGAGTCCGCGGAAGTCGCGAATACGAGGTAGCGATACTGATAGAAGTCGATCCATAAACTCCCACATACGATCGCCGCGAAGTGTGACGTGTGCACCGATCGGTTGTCCCTCACGGAGCTTGAAGTTAGCGATTGACTTGCGAGCCTTGGTAACGACTGGCTTTTGGCCGGTGATTACAGTGAGGTCGCGAACCGCTCCTTCAATCAACTTCGAATCCTTTGCAGCTTCTCCGACGCCCATATTTACTACGACCTTGGAGAGAGTTGGGATCTGCATCCGGTTCTTGTAACCGAATTGCGTTTGTAGCGCAGCTACAACATCGCTCTTATAGCGAGACTTAAGACGTGGCGCAGTAGCGGTCGTCATTAGATATCCCCTCCAGTGCGGCGTGCGATGCGGATGTTCTTTCCATCCTCATCTTTACGGACAGCAATACGAGTCGCCTTATCGTCATCTGCGAGCAGCATGACATTTGAGTAGGCAATCGGCGCTTCAACGGTCAAGATTCCTCCGACCTTTGCACCGCGCTGTGATTGCTCTTCTTTAGTATGGCGCTTTACGCGATTGACACCTTCGACAGTAACGCGAGCAGTCTTGGTGTTCACACTTAGGACAGTTCCAGTTAGGCCTTTATCTTTTCCAGCAATAACTAGGACTTTGTCGCCCTTCTTAATACGCATTTAGAGCACCTCCGGGGCTAGTGAGATGATCTTCATGAAACGCTTGTCGCGAAGTTCGCGGGCAACCGGTCCGAAGATACGAGTACCGCGTGGTTCGTTATCATCCTTGATGATGACTGCGGCATTCTCATCAAACTTGATGTAAGAACCATCAGCGCGACGATTCTCTTTTGCGACTCGGACGATTACAGCCTTAACGACTTCGCCCTTCTTTACCTGACCGCCAGGGATTGCATCCTTTACGGAGCAGACGATTACATCGCCAATGCCAGCGTAGCGGCGCTTTGCGCCACCGAGAACGCGGATACAGAGAAGCTCACGAGCTCCGGTGTTATCCGCTACACGTAGTCTTGATTCTGCTTGAATCATGGTTACTTCGCCTTCTCGATTATCTCTACTACTCGCCAACGCTTTGTTGCAGAGAGTGGTCTGGTTTCCATAATGCGTACGCGATCGCCAACACCAGCGGAGTTAGTCTCATCGTGCGCCTTAAATTTCTTATTCTTTGTGATGACCTTTGAATAGAGGCCATGCTTCGCGCGGTCTTCGACCTTAACGACGACGGTCTTATCCATCTTGTCGCTTACGACGATTCCTTCGCGAGTCTTTCGGAAGTTGCGATCCTGTCCGTTATCGACATTGCTCATGCAGCACCTCCGATGCCTAGTTCGCGCTCACGCAAAATTGTGTAGAGGCGAGCGATCTCTTTACGTACCGCAGTTAGACGACCGTGGCTCTCAAGTTGGCCAGTTGCGGCCTGGAAGCGGAGATTGAAGAGTTCTTCCTTCAACTCCTTTAGCTTCTCTTGGAGATCCTCGGTTGACTTACCGCGGAATTCTTCAGCCTTCGTTATCTTTGACATCGTTATGCCTCCTCGCGTAATACCAAGCGAGACTTGACTGGAAGTTTGTGAGCGGCGCGAGATAGCGCAGCATTTGCAGTCTCAAGCGTTACGCCAGAAATCTCAAAGAGAACTCGGCCAGGCTTGACGTTTGCAATCCAGAATTCTGGTGAACCCTTACCGGAACCCATACGAGTTTCAGCAGGCTTCTTAGTTAGTGGACGATCTGGATAGATATTGATCCAAACCTTTCCACCGCGCTTGATGTAACGGGTCATTGCGATACGAGCAGCTTCAATCTGACGGTTGGTTACATAACCACCCTCAGTTGCTTGAAGTCCGAAGTCACCGAATGCAACTGCAGTTCCACCCTTGGACTTGCCAGAACGGGTAGGGCGGTGTTGCTTACGGAACTTAACGCGACGTGGAATCAACATTTACGCCTCGCCTCCTTCACTACTTGTAGTACTAGCTGGAGCTGAATCAACTGGAGCTGACTCAACTGGGGCTGCCGCTTCAACAGTTGTTGTGGTGACTTCGCCACGCGGTGCGCGTGGTGCGCGGCGTGGACGGTCAGACTTTTGAGCCTTTGCAGCAGCAAGTGCAGCAGCTTCGCGCTCTGCGCGAGACTCAATAACTTCGCCCTTGTAGATCCAAACCTTCACACCAAGGCGACCGAAAGTTGTATGTGCTTCATGGAAGCCATAATCGATATCGGCGCGGAGGGTGTGCAATGGAACTCGACCTTCGCGATAAAACTCAGAACGTGACATTTCAGCGCCACCAAGACGGCCACCGCATTGAACGCGAACGCCTTTAGCGCCAGCTTTAAATGCAGTCTGCATTCCCTTACGCATCGCGCGGCGGAATGAAACACGAGCAGCGAGCTGTTCGGCGATTCCTTGGGCGACGAGTTGGGCATCAATTTCTGGATTCTTAACTTCGAGGATGTTTAGCTGGACTTGCTTTCCAGTCATCTTCTCAAGATCAAGGCGGAGACGGTCTGCTTCAGTTCCGCGACGTCCAATCACAATTCCAGGACGTGCAGTATGAAGATCGATACGAACACGCTCACGAGTACGCTCGATTTCAATTCGAGATACGCCAGCGCGCTCCATCTTCTTCTCCATGAGACGACGGATTTCGACATCTTCCTTTACATAATCTTTGTAGAGCTTCTCGGCATACCAACGTGACTTGAATTCAGTGGTGATACCAAGGCGGAAGCCGTGTGGATTTATCTTTTGACCCATTTAGTTGGCCTCCTTCTTAGGTGCAGCTTTCTTTGCAGCAGCCTTCTTAGCTGTTGCTTTCTTAGCCGGCGCCTTCTTTGCTGGGGCGGCTTCAGCGGCAACTTCAGTTTTTTCAACTACTGCAGTTTCTAAAGCAGCCTTAGCGCGCTTACGTTGTTCAGCCTTAGAGATCGGGCGATAGTTCTTATCATCCGAGAGCACAACTGAAATTTGAGAAGAACGCTTCAAGATTTGGTAGCCACGACCTTGGGCACGTGGGCGATAACGCTTCATTGTGTAACCCTCATCAACGAGCGCTTCGGTGACCCAGAGTTCAGAAGCATCGCGGATCGCAGGGTTTTTCTGCTTTGCATTAGCGACAGCAGAGTTAAGGAGCGTATAGACGCTCTCTGAGACTGCGATTTGTGGTGAGAACTTAGCGATGCGGATCGCCTCGTCAGCACGTTGTCCGCGAATCAAGTTAACTACGCGACGCGCCTTTTGAGGTGTTACGCGAACGTTAGTTACTGAAGCTTTCGCGATTAACGGAGTGTTATTCGGCACGCTTCACCGTCCGATCTTCTTGCTTGATGTGGCCCTTGAATGTTCTAGTTGGTGCAAATTCGCCAAGCTTGTGGCCGATCATCGCTTCAGTTACGTAGACCGGAACATGCTTACGACCATCGTGTACCGCGATGGTGTGGCCAATCATCGAAGGAGTGATCATTGAGCGACGGGACCAAGTCTTTATTACGGTCTTGGTGTTCTTCTCATTCTGAGCATCAACCTTCTTTTCAAGGTGATGATCTATGAATGGACCCTTTTTCAAACTACGTGGCACTTAAGGATCTCCTATCGGCTCTTATTGCTTGGACGACGACGGACAATGAGTTGGTCGCTCGCTTTTTTCTTACGAGTGCGAACTTCAGGCTTACCCCAAGGTGAAACAGGATGGCGACCTCCCGAGGTCCTTCCTTCTCCACCACCATGTGGGTGATCGACTGGGTTCATAACAACACCGCGAACTGTTGGGCGACGACCCTTCCAACGGGAACGTCCAGCTTTTCCGGAGTTGATATTTGATTGTTCAGCATTACCGACAACGCCTACGGTCGCGCGGCAACGAACATCAACATTTCTGATTTCACCAGATGGCATACGTAGTTGTGCATATGGACCATCTTTTGCAACGAGTTGAACTCCGGCGCCAGCGGAGCGAGCAATACGTGCTCCACCGCCCGGACGTGTTTCGATTGCGTGAATATTTGTACCGACTGGGATATTGCGAAGCGGCAAGTTGTTGCCAGGCTTGATATCTGCCGAAGGACCGTTTTCGATTTTTGTACCTTGTACTACGCCATCTGGGCAGATGATGTAGCGCTTCTCGCCATCAGCAAAGTGAAGGAGCGCGATACGAGCAGAACGATTTGGGTCATATTCAATATGGGCAACGGTGGCTGGAACTCCATCCTTATCGTTACGTAGAAAATCAATTACGCGATATGCGCGCTTATGTCCGCCACCTTGATGGCGTGTGGTGATGCGACCAGCTGCGTTACGACCGCCCTTTGAGTTGATCGGACGGATCAACGACTTCTCAGGTGTACTACGAGTTACCTCAGAGAAATCCGGAACGATGCGACCACGTGAGCTTGGTGTCACCGGTTTTAGATTACGAAGTGCCATGTTTTATCCCTTCTCCCTATACCTAATCGCGAGCGACTAGGAGACGGGACCTCCAAAGATGTCGATACGGTCGCCAGGCGCAACTTGCACGATCGCACGCTTGGTGTCACTTCTCTTTCCCATTCCGAAACGGGTCAGCTTTCGCTTTCCTTCACGGTTCATTGTGTTGACCTTGAGAACGCGAACTTTGAAAACTTTTTCAACCGCGATCTTGATCTCGGTCTTATTCGCATCCGGAGCAACAATGAAGGTGTACTTGTTCTCATCGAGCATGCCGTATGACTTTTCAGATACGACTGGGGAGATTAGAACGGAGCGATGGTCTCTCATGCTGACACCTCAACTAACTCAGATTCGCGACCAACAGCCTTTGCAGAAGCGCCCTTTGCTGGACCTGCTACAAACTCAGTGATTGCTTTCTTGGAGAAGACAACGTCATCGGCTACGACAACGTCATAAGCATTTAATTGATCCTGACGGATTAGGTGAAGATCGGTCTCGTTTCGAAGTGATCTCCAAGCAGCCTCTTCGCCATGAGCGAGAACTACTAGAAGACGAGCGCGATCTGAGAATTGACGGACTGCGGAGAGCGCAGACTTTGTATTGATCTCAGTTACAACTTCGGAGACAACATGAATTCGCTCATTACGTTGACGATCAGATAGAACTCCGCGAAGCGCAGCCTTGATCATCTTCTTTGGGGTCCGCTCGTCATACTTACGAGGGACTGGACCTTGAGCAACGCCACCATGACGCTGGTTAGGTGAACGTGTCGAACCTTGGCGGGCGCGACCGGTTCCCTTCTGCTTGAAAGGCTTCTTTCCACCACCACTCACTTCGCCGCGGTTCTTCGCCTTATGTGTTCCTTGGCGAGCTGCATTTAGTTGTGCAGTTACGACCTGGTGAATTAGTGGGACATTTACCTGGACATCGAAGATCTCAGCAGGAAGATCGAAGGTTCCGGACTTGCCGCCCTTTGCATCTTTAATTTCAACTGTAAGAGCCATTACGCACCTGCCTTCTTCATGACTTCACTCGCAACGCTCTTTGAAGCGGTACGGATGACAACTTTTGAACCATTGCGGCCAGGGATTGAACCCTTAACAAGAATTAGATTCTTCTCGGCATCAACAGAATGAATGGTGAGATTTTGAAGCGTGACCGTGTCAAGACCCATGCGACCGCTCATACGCTTTCCGCGAAATACGCGACCAGGAGTTGTACGGTTACCAATAGAACCTGAGGTGCGGTGCTTACGCTCGACACCGTGGCCATCACCAAATCCGCGGAAGTTGTGGCGCTTCATAACGCCAGCAGTTCCCTTGCCGAGTGAGACGCCTTGGGCATCGACAACTTCGCCAGCAGCGAAAGTATCCGCTTTAACTTCTTGTCCGACTGTGTAGTTGGCAGCAGCAGCGGTACGGATTTCGCCGACATAACGGCGAGGAGTAACGCCAGCTTTTGCGAACTGTCCAGATTGTGGCTTGGTTACTTTCTTTGGATCGATTGCGCCGAAAGCGAGTTGAACTGCTTCGTAGCCATCTTTCTCAAGAGTACGTACTTGGGTAACAACGCATGGACCAGCTTCAACGACAGTCACAGGAATAACTTTGTTGTTCTCATCGAAGACCTGAGTCATACCGAGCTTCACGCCAAGGATTCCCTTGATCGTGCTGCCCTTAGATTGTGTAGTAGTCATCTCAGTTCTCCCTTAGAGCTTTATCTCAATATCGACGCCAGCAGGAAGATCGAGGCGCATCAATGAATCCACAGTCTTTGGCGTTGGATCGATGATGTCGATTAGACGCTTGTGGGTGCGCATCTCAAAATGTTCGCGGCTGTCTTTGTATTTGTGAGGAGAGCGAATCACACAATAGGTGTTCTTCTCTGTTGGTAGCGGAACTGGGCCCGCGACCGTTGCACCAGTGCGCTCGACTGTTTCGACGATTTTCTTCGCCGAGGTGTCGATCACCTCATGGTCATAGGCCTTGAGCCTGATGCGGATTTTTTGTCCCGCCATGTTCGTTTCCTCGTTTCTTCTCTAGACAGGGCGGGCTTATCCCGCCCTATCTATTACTTCTTTACTTATCTATTTATTACTTGCTGATCTTGGTGACGCGACCTGCACCAACGGTGCGGCCACCTTCACGGATAGCGAAGCGGAGTCCTTCTTCCATAGCGATTGGTTGGATGAGGACAACAGACATTGAAGTGTTGTCGCCAGGCATAACCATTTCGGTTCCGGATGGAAGGGTTACAACGCCAGTTACGTCAGTTGTACGGAAGTAGAACTGAGGACGGTAGTTGTTGAAGAACGGAGTGTGGCGACCGCCTTCATCCTTTGAAAGGATGTAAGCAGAAGCTTCGAACTCAGTGTGTGGTGTAACGGAGCCAGGCTTACATACAACCTGACCGCGCTCAACATCTTCGCGCTTCAAACCACGGAGAAGTAGACCGACGTTCTCTCCAGCTTGTCCCTCATCGAGGAGCTTGCGGAACATTTCAACACCGGTGATAACTGTCTTCTGTGAATCTGGACGGATACCAACGATTTCAACTTCTTCGTTTACCTTGACGATACCGCGCTCGATACGTCCAGTAACAACGGTGCCACGGCCGGTGATGGTGAATACATCTTCGACTGGCATCAAGAATGGTTTATCAACTTCACGAGTTGGCTGTGGAATAAATGTATCTACAGCGTTCATAAGTTCCATAATCTTCTCGCCCCATGCAGCATCTCCTTCGAGAGCCTTAAGAGCTGAGATGCGGACGATTGGGGTGTCCTTACCTGGGAACTCATACTTACTTAGAAGATCGCGAACTTCTTCCTCAACGAGAGCAAGAATTTCTTCATCATCAACCATGTCGGACTTGTTTAGAGCAACGACGATTGAAGGAACGCCAACTTGGCGTGCAAGGAGAACGTGCTCCTTGGTCTGTGGCATTGGGCCATCAGTTGCTGCGACTACGAGAATTGCACCGTCCATCTGTGCTGCACCAGTGATCATGTTCTTGATGTAGTCAGCGTGACCTGGGCAGTCAACGTGTGCGTAGTGACGCTTTTCTGTTTGGTATTCGATATGTGCGATCGAGATGGTGATACCACGGGCCTTCTCTTCAGGGGCCTTATCGATCTGATCGAATGCGCTTACCTCATTGAGGTTTGGGTATTTGTCGTGAAGCACCTTGGAAATCGCAGCAGTAAGAGTGGTCTTACCGTGGTCGATGTGACCAATGGTGCCAATGTTTGCGTGCGGCTTTGTCCGCTCGAACTTTGCCTTTGCCACTGTGGTTTCTCCTTTTTCTTTTCTTTAGGTTGAACTACTCGCCGCGAATCTTCGCGATGATTTCTTTCGATACCGCTGCAGGAACTTCTGCGTAGGAATCGAATTGCATGCTGTAACTCGCGCGACCCTGTGTTCTGCTTCGAAGATCGCCGACATAGCCGAACATCTCCGATAGCGGAACAAGCGCCCTTACGATGCGAGCACCGGCTCGCTCATCCATGGCCTGGATTTGGCCACGACGGCTGTTGAGATCGCCGATGACGTCGCCCATGAAATCTTCAGGGGTAGTGACTTCAACGGACATCATTGGCTCGAGGAGAACAGGACCGGCAAGTCTTGCCGCTTCCTTGAACGCCGCGATTCCAGCAATCTTGAAGGCCAACTCCGATGAGTCAACATCGTGGTATGCGCCATCAAGAAGACTTACACGTACATCTGTTAGTGGGTAACCAGCTAGTGGTCCACTTGCCATTGCTTCTTGGCAACCATCATCAACTGATGGGATGTACTCCCTCGGGATACGTCCACCCGTAATCTTGTTAACGAATTCGTATCCACCTTCGACTGCGCCAACAGGAAGTGGTTCGAGTGCGATTTGGACCTTTGCGAACTGTCCAGAACCACCGGTCTGCTTCTTGTGGGTGTAGTCGTAACGATCAACTGGCTTGCGAAGTGTTTCGCGATAAGCAACTTGTGGCTTACCGACATTTGCTTCAACTTTGAATTCGCGCTTCATACGATCAACAAGAATTTCAAGGTGAAGTTCGCCCATACCGCCGATGATTGTTTGGCCGGTCTCTTCATCAGAGCGAACATGGAAAGTTGGATCTTCTTCAGCTAGACGCTGGATTGCAACGCCAAGCTTCTCTTGATCGCCCTTTGTCTTCGGCTCAATAGCAACGTGAATGACTGGATCTGGGAAGTCCATCGACTCGAGGATTACCGGATTATCAATATCGCAGAGGGTGTCACCGGTAGTGGTGTCCTTGAGGCCCATCACGGCGATGATGTCGCCGGCTGAGGCTTGTGGGATTTCCTCACGCTTATTAGCGTGCATGCGATAGATCTTTCCGATCCGCTCTTTACGATCCTTTGTGGAGTTAAGAACAGCAGTACCAGCCTCAAGAACGCCGGAGTAGATACGGACGAAGGTGAGCTTTCCAAGGTGTGGATCGCTCATGATTTTGAAAGCAAGTGATGAATAAGGCTCGGCTGCATCAGGCTTACGTGAAATCTCTACTTCCTTATTTCCCATCTTTGAACCGACGATTGCATCGATATCAAGTGGGCTTGGGAGGTAGCGAGTAACAGCATCGAGCATTGGCTGGACGCCCTTGTTCTTAAATGCAGAACCAGTTAGAACCGGGGTTAGCTTGTAAGCAAGAGTTGCGCGACGGATACCAGCGATGATTTCTTCTTCGCTTAGCTCTTCGCCACCAAGATATTTCTCCATGATCGCGTCATCGCAATCAGCAAGAGTTTCGATGAGATCGTGACGGGCCTTATCGCACTTCTCTTTGAGATCGGCTGGGATCTCTTCGACAACATAATCCTCACCCTTTTGAGTCTCGCCTCTCCAGGTAAGAGCTTTCATTGCGATTAGATCAACGACTCCGATGAAATCAGCTTCAACGCCGATTGGGATTTGTAGAACGAGCGCAGTCGCGCCAAGGCGTGAACCGATCATCTCAACGCAACGATCGAAGCTTGCACCGGTACGGTCTAACTTATTTACAAAACAAATTCTTGGGACGTTGTACTTATCAGCTTGGCGCCAGACTGTTTCTGATTGTGGCTCAACGCCGGCAACGCCATCGAAAACTGTTACGGCGCCATCGAGAACGCGGAGTGAACGCTCAACTTCAACTGTGAAGTCAACGTGTCCGGGGGTATCGATGATGTTGATTGTGTAGTTCTTCCACTGGCAAGTAGTTGCAGCTGAGGTAATAGTGATACCGCGCTCTTGTTCTTGCTCCATCCAGTCCATGGTTGCAGCGCCCTCATGAACCTCACCGATCTTGTAGTTAATACCGGTGTAGAAAAGGATGCGCTCGGTAGTAGTCGTCTTACCAGCATCGATGTGAGCCATGATGCCGATGTTGCGGACTTTTGTGAGATCAAGTGCGGTTGCGGTCGCCATCATTACCACCTGTAGTGAGCAAACGCCTTGTTTGCTTCAGCCATCTTGTGAGTATCTTCGCGCTTCTTAACGGCGGCGCCCAAACCATTTGATGCATCAATCATTTCATTGGCAAGACGTTCTGCCATTGACTTCTCGCGACGGAGGCGGGCGTTATCAACCAACCAACGAAGACCGAGAGTCATCGAACGTGCAGCTTTGACTTCGACAGGAACTTGATAAGTAGCTCCACCAACGCGACGTGAACGAACTTCAACGGCTGGCTTTACGTTATCGAGTGCGCGCTTCAAAGTGATGACTGGATCAACTTCGGTCTTAGCGCGGCAATTCTCTAGCGCGTCATAAACGATGCGCTCTGCAGTTGAACGCTTTCCATGGGAAAGAACTTTGTTAATTAACGCAGTTACAACCGGTGAGTTATAAACCGGATCTGCGACGACTGGAGATTTCGGAGCGGGACCTTTACGTGGCATTACTTCTTCTCCTTCTTTGCTCCGTAGCGTGAACGAGCTTGCTTACGATCTTTCACACCTTGCGTGTCTAGGGAGCCACGAACGATTTTGTAACGAACGCCAGGAAGATCCTTAACGCGGCCGCCACGAACAAGAACGATGGAGTGCTCTTGAAGATTGTGGCCTTCACCTGGGATGTAAGCAGTTACTTCCATTCCGGATGTGAGACGAACACGTGCAACTTTGCGAAGTGCTGAGTTCGGTTTCTTTGGCGTTGTCGTATAAACGCGCGTGCAAACACCGCGACGTTGTGGACTTCCCTTTAGAGCAGGCGTTGTTGTCTTGTCAGACTTATCAACGCGACCCTTGCGGACCAACTGCTGAATTGTTGGCACTACGTATCTCCATCTCGTTCAATCTCCGACCCACGCGGTCGGGTGTGTCGCTCCTGTGGACACAAGGGCGCGAGGCTATAGGAAGCCCCGCGAGACGGTCAAAACGGGTAAGTGAGCCAAACACGCCGCTTTTGAGCCCCCGACACGCCGGCGAAAAAGGGGTTAGCCTTTACTTATGGCTAACAAAGTAAAGGCTAAGCGGAGCCCTAAGAAATCCACATCTCCCCGCCCGAGGCGCGGAAGGGCCACTTCTTCTCGGATAAGTTCGAAGAACCAGATCACAATCCCAGTAGAGGTGTTGCGAGAGATGTCCCTAAAGCCAGGAGATCAGGTTGAGTTCCATATCAACAAAGATAATCGACTTGTAGTTACTCCAGTTGATTCGGAATGGCTGAAAACTCTTGATGAAGTTCTCGGAAGTATGACTGAGGTGTATGAGGGTTTCGACTTGATCAAGGAAAGGGATGAGTGGGACAGCAAATACTTTTAGATTCCACAGTGGTTATAGCAGCTCTGCGCGAAACCGACACTCACTTTGAAGAAGCGAAAGAAATCTTCATGAATAGCAGCAGACCTATTCTCGCAATAAGCGCAATAACTCTTACGGAAGCATTGATAAGACCTCATTCGCTGGGAGCTATCCATGCTGCTAGAGCTGAATCCAAAATTAGAGATTTAATTGGGACCATTTACTCTTTTGAAAGTGAAACAGCAAGCCTTGCAGCAAAAATTCGTTCTGCCAATAAAACTAGAATCTCTGATTCAATAATTATTGCAACCGCTGTTCTTACCGGAAGTAAACTAGTCTCCTTTGATCGAAAGATGATGGGCACATATGAACGTATTAAGTAGACCGAAATTGCGCGGCATTATTCACTTGGTGATGTCACCACTCGCACTTGTTGCCGGCCTAACGCTCGTAACTATTACATCTGAACTACGTGGCCGAGTAACGCTCACAATTTTCACTCTAACCGCGGTCTCATTATTTACCTGTAGCGCTATCTATCACCGAGTCCCCTGGAGCCCCGCGGCTAAAGCGGTCTGGCGCCGGATCGATCACGCCAATATTCCGCTACTGATCGCCGGTACTTACACTCCCTTTTCAATCTATCTGCTCGAAAAGCAGCAAGCGGTAATACTTTTGACGCTCGTGTGGGGCGGGGCATTGCTCTCTGGCATCTTCCGCGTCTTCTGGATTAATGCGCCGAAGTGGCTCTACGTGCCGATTTATCTGGCTCTGGGTTGGGCAGCCTTCATCTACTTCCCTGACTTTTACGAGTCGGGAGGTCTATTGGTCTTCTCATTAATTGCCCTTGGCGGAGTTCTCTATTCAGCAGGCGCAATCATCTATGCCGTGAAGAAGCCGAACTTCTCAATAAATTGGTTTGGCTTCCATGAGCTATTCCATGCTTTAACCGCCGCAGCCTTCATCTCGCACTTTATTGCGGCCGTCCTTGTTATTGTTCGCTAACTATGAGCGTACATATCGGAGCAGCAAAGGGCGAGATCGCCGAACGAATCCTTCTTCCTGGTGACCCACTTAGAGCTAAATGGGTTGCTGATAATTATCTAGAGAATGTGAAGCAATACAACTCGGTAAGAAACATGTTTGGATTTACCGGAACCTACAAAGGTGAACGAGTATCTGTTCAAGGAACTGGAATGGGACTCCCATCTGCTTCTATTTATGTAACTGAACTTTTCAATGAATACGATGTCCAAGTCGCAATCCGAATCGGAACGGCCGGTGGTATCCAAGATAAGACCAAAGTCGGTGACCTAGTTCTTGCTATGACTGCATCTACTGACTCCAACATCAATCGCCGTTTCACTAATGGCCTTGATTTTGCGCCACATTGCGATTTCCATCTTCTGATGGCTGCTTACGAAGCGAGTAAGAAGTTTGAGAGAGTCCATGTCGGAGGCGTATCTTCAATGGACTTCTTCTATGACGAGACTGATTCAGCTAAGAAACTCCAACAACATGGCGTACTAGCCCTTGAAATGGAAGCCAACCAGCTCTACTCAATCGCCGCCCGAAAGAACCGACGTGCGCTCGCGATTATGACTATTAGCGATCATGTCTTTACCCATGAAGCGATGGATTCCGAAGCCCGCGAGCGGACCTTGAATGACATGGTCGAAGTTGGGCTTCACGCGCTAATAAAGGGATGAATTAGGCCGAGACCGCTCGTTGAGTTTGAGCCAGGCGCGCGGGTAGGCGAAGAAATACATTGCGATCCTCTGCTTGGCCCTCATTCTTTTCAATTGCGAAGGGGCCTCCTCGGCGTTGCCAATCATTGACCGCTATGAGCCTTGAAAGGCCAGCCAAATTATGGACATCATCAAGTTTTATGTGGGATGGGTCTAACCCAATACTTCCCGCGTGATCAAACATCGTCGTACCGATACACATCTCCCCATCTTTGTCCTCAAAGACTTCAACGATGCGACCTTGCTGGGGCCAATCTATGAGACTTGAAGTTTCAATCTGCCAAAAACCACGACATTCATCTGGACCAAAGTAAGTGATTCTGTTTCTATGAGTGTGACCCGCAAGCCAGAGGATCACATTTGAGAATCTCGAGAGCTCAACTAGCAGATCCTCTTTTAAAATCCGCTTCAATCCATTGGGTGAGTAACCATTTACTAAATCTTGTAATGGATGATGTGAGGCGATGATTACATAACTGTCTCGGTTCTGAGAGATTGTCTCTTTTAGCCACTCAAATTGCGCTAGATCAAGTGAGCCTTGCCAACCACCATAAGGATTAACTGTATCTATGGAGATCACAATCGCAGTTCCGACTCTACGTGTCCAATATCTAGTTCCTTTTTCAACTAGTTCCTGATTGAACCCATGGCCATTTCCATGCGCTGACATTGCGTGGGCAAACATATTCTTGCCGAGAAAATCCCGATGTCCATCTGGTGTTACTTGTACCGACTTTGCTAAAGAATTGTCTGGATAACTTGCCGGACCTGATTCACTAATTGCTTGAAGCGTTTTGATTACTTCTGATTCTGGCAAATCGGTAAACTTTTTATCCCCGATTGCAATCCTGCGTAGCTCTTCATCTGGCACAACAGTGCCTTGCAGAAGTGCGTCATGATTACCATGGACAGCAAGCCAATCTTTTTCCAACCCGGACGCAAAGAATGGTGCTCGAACTGCATGAGTTAGTTCTGGAACTATTGGAAAACCATAGTTTGAGCGCGGCAGGTCTTCTTTTTCACCCTTCGGTGTTCCTTCTGGGTTCCAAAAATGCTCCGAATAGATGCTGCCGCCAAAGCCTTCCCACTTATCCCTCGCTCCCGAGTCGGGACGTATCTTCTCGCCCGTCATTATCCTCATAAACCAATCCAGCTCATTAGATTGAGCATTATCAGTTAAATCACCTGTGGCAATGACTGCATCAATCGCTTCTAATGTAATGGGAGCCTTTCTTATTCGATTGATGCGCTGAATCATGCTCTCCAATACTTGCGTTGTAAACATTTCATGAGCTCTATACGTACCAACGAGTGAATTGATTACTTTAGCGAACGGATTGTGTGGATCTGCATATCGATCTAAAAATTCAACTCTTGCGGGGGATTGGGCATCGCAGATATGAGTATCAGAAATATGAATAAAGTTTGCGATTACTCGCACAATTCCAGTCGGTGGCTCGCCAACGTATTTGTTATCCCGATCCAATAACAAGTCTCGCCAGCCTTGTTCGCCAGAACTAGTCGGGACGATTCGCGACCGCTCAACGAGATGCATCACTCCACCTCCACAAAGAGCTCTTCTGCTTCTACGCTTACCCAAATCTGATCTCCAACTCTCCTATTGGCGACGTTACTACTAGTAGTGGTCATAGTTACTGACTCGCCCTTTCCAATCAGAATCTGAAGTTGAGTTATTGGACCTAAAAAAGAAATCTCTTGGATGTGACCTTGTGCGCCACGGCCATCCTTAGTCTCCACAATTGATTCTGGGCGTATTAAAGCCCAGGATTTTGTTGCAATTCCGCGACGCGATGAACCAGAAGAGGTATTAAACTCCTTATCCCAAAGTCTTACCCGGGTTGAGGAAATAGGTTGAACTTCGAGAGAATTTACCTTCCCAAAGAATTTCGCCACAAAGGCATGCTCTGGCCTGTCGTAAAGCTTTCTCGGTTGGTCGATTTGCAGCAATTCACCCTTCTCCATAATTCCTACTCGATCGGAGATCGACATCGCCTCTTCCTGATCATGGGTCACAAATATTGTTGTAATACCGAACTCTCGTTGTAATCTCCGTACCTCTTCACGGATTTGCACTCTAACCTGGGCATCAAGAGCTGAGAGTGGTTCATCCAATAGGAGCACTCGAGGGCGTATTGCAAGCGCTCGAACCAGCGCGACTCGCTGTTGCTGTCCACCCGAGAGCTGATGAGGGTATTTGTCTCGATGTTCCGAAAGGCCAGTTACCTCCATCAATTCATTTACGCGATTCATCACTTCGAGCGTGCTCGTCTTCCGAGCTCGTAATCCAAACTCCATGTTCTCGCGCGCCGTCAGATTGGGAAAAAGTGAATAAGCCTGAAAGACCATGCCGATATCTCGCTTAGATGCCGACTCGGTTGTCATATTTAAATCGTCGAAAAAGACTTCGCCACGGGTCGGTTCAATCAACCCAGCAAGAATTCGAAGTGCGGTGGTCTTGCCACAACCTGATGGTCCAAGCAGAGTTACAAATTCACCATCTTCAACTGTCATATTAAAGTCACGAAGCGCTTCGGTGCTTCCGTACTTCTTACTTACTCTAGAGAATCGCACTCTGGACATTTATCTCACCCCTACATTCACGACGCTGCGATTAGATTTGTTGAGCAAATTAATAATGTTTAAGGCGAGCCAAACTCCAAGAAGACTAAGAACAGAGAGCGCTACGGCTGCTGATGCATCTCCCATTCCGGCAACAGCAAGAACTGTTGGGAATGTGTCCCAAAGAAGTAGTGAGGCATAAGCAAATTCGCCTAATACCAGGGCCAAAATGAGGAAGGTTGCGGCAAAAATTCCGGTGCGCACATTTGGTATCAAGATTTTGAAGACCAAAGTACGCCATCTGGCGCCAAGAGTTAATGAAGCTTCATAGAGCGTTCTCGTATCAATCGCTGAGAACGCTGCATCAAGTGATCGGTAAGTGAAGGGCAGGGCCAAGATCATGTAAGCAAACACGAGTGCATAGGGTGTTGATTTCAAAAAGCTCGGCATTGAATACAGGAAGCCCACGCCTTGAACAATCGGTGGAACAACTAAAGGCAGCAGTGAAAGAAACTCCACTAGTTTCCGTGCTCTTGGCACCACAATGTGTAACCAGGCCACAGTAGGTACTAGAACTAGTAAAGTTAGAATTACGGTAAAGATTGAGATCCGAAGAGTCAGCAGCAGGGAACTAACAATCTCCTCGTTTTCAAAGGCTCTTCCAATTGGATCTAGCGAGTAACCCCCATCCACATCCTGTAATGCAAAGATAGTTGATGCATAGATTGGTAGTAAGAAAAACAGAACACCAATAACCAGCGCTAAGAACAAAAAGGAATTTCTAAGTAACGCCTTTAACTTCGCCACTTAACTACCTTTCGCTCTAGGAGAACATAAGTTGTCATTGCAATAGCGACAATAGAGACCATCCCCACACCGAGCGCCATCGCCGTATTGGCTCCATCAACTTGGACGTTTGAGGCAATCAAAGATGCAATTTGGACGGGTACTAGTGCTAGCGAGCCGCTAGTAAGAGCGGCAGCTGTTGCATATGCCGCAAAAGAATTCGTAAATAAAAGCAGGAAGGTTGCGAACAATTGTGGGGCGATTATTGGCGCGATCACCTTTCGCCAGAAGAAACCGTAGGGGGCTCCTAGCGTCAGCGCCGCTTCACGCCACTCTCGCTTTATACCCTCAATAATCGGTAAAGAGACAAGAATCATTAGCGGAACTTGAAAGTAAAGGTAGACGACCAACAGTCCAGAGAACGAATAGAGCGTCCAGGAATTTGCATACAAATCAATTCCGATCTTCCTCAACCAATCCGTCAATAGTCCGTAAGTTCCGAGAGACGCGATAAACATGAAAGCTAAGGGGACTCCCCCAGTATTCGCAAAGACTCCAGAAGCGGTAGATATCAAGCCCTTTAAGATTGGAATGGGCAATCTTGTTACTGCGATTGCAAAAATAAATCCCAGGACCAGCGAGATAGCAGCTGAAAAGAGGGAGAGCTGAAAACTCAACCAAAAGGCATCGCGATAAATACCAGTAGTAATGTTCGAAAAATTATTTAGAGTGAAATTGCCCTTCGAGTCCTGAAGTGAAAAACGTAAAATTGCAACTAGAGGAAGACCCAGAAAAGCAACGATGAAAGCAAATAGCGGAAAGAGACCAACATAATCCGCATACCGCTTCATCGTTGCCTATCTAGCTAGGAGAACAGTGCGGAGGTTTACCCTCGAAAACCTCCGCACTCTTGAAGAAGTCGCTTAGAGCTTTGGCCAGGCTGGGGTGAGCAGGGCTCTAGCTAGAAGCTGTTGCTGTAATGAAGGGAAGATTGGCTTTGCGCTTTTTGGAACTGCGGGCAGCGCGGCGAAAGCAGTTCGATCATGCTTCTTAGCCTTAACCATTGCGTCTAGCCGGATCGGACGCGCGCCACCCTTTAGCCAGAGATTCTGACCCTCATCGCTGTACAAGAATTCTTGCCAGAGACGAGCGGCTGCAGGATTCGGGCTGTTCTTCACAACTGCTTGGGCGTAGAAGCCTCCAAGGACTGCGTCACTAGGAACGACTACTTTCCAATCCACTCGACCTGCTTGATCCTTATATTTGGCATGGAGATAATCCCAGTCCAAAAGAATCGGTGTCTGGCCAGATGCGACAGTTGCGGGAGTTGCTGCAACAGGTACGAAGTTGCCGGAAGCCTTCATCTGTTTCCAGTACTCCAACGCAAAGTTGATGTTATTTGCGCCCTTGACGCCCCCGCCAGCCGCGACGGAAGTAGCCAGCACTGAAAGGAATGCTGAGTTTGAAGCGGTTGGGTCGCCATTAAGCGCAACTTGATTTTTATAAACTGGATTTAGTAAATCTGCAAAACTCTTTGGAGGAGTCTTTACTAAATTCGCGTCATATCCGATTGCAATGTACCCGCCGTAATCGGAGTACCAGAGACCATTTGCCTCCTTGGCATCATTTGGAATGTCATTCCATGTGGATACTTTGTATGGAGCCCATAGACCCTCTTGAGCTCCTTGAACCGCAAATTGAAGTCCAACATCTACAACATCTGGCATACGGTCTTGACCTTTAAGGGTTCGGACTGCAACTAACTCCTCAGCGGAGCTAGCTTCCGGATCAAAGGAGTTGACTTTGATTCCATATTTTGCTTCGAAGGCCTTCTTAACTTCACCATAATTCGCCCAATAATCTGGAAGGGCAATAGTGTTGACCTCGCCCTCTTTCTTGGCCAGCTTTATCAATTCCTTTAGTCCGCCTGCTTCAACGGCTGACTTCGCCTTAGCCGGAGCAACTTTTGCCGAAGTTGCCGGTGCGGTTGAGGCTACGAGGGCTAGAGCAATAGCAAGAATCCCAAAAACCTTGAATCTCTTCGATTTCATTACTGTCCTCACGCTAGTTTTTTTTAGGGGAATTGGCGTGATTCAATTCCGCTACAAAGTACTCTCTGCGACTTTAAAGTAGCCTTTCGGTTAACTTAGTCAAAAGAGACTTAAATCTATTTTTGGTTAACTTCTAGTTCACTTGACTTTTGTCTTACGGCATCACCAATCCGCCATCAACTGGCACGGTAATTCCGGTTACATAACTAGAAGCATCGCTAACTAGCCAGATCAAAGTTGCTGCCAATTCTTCGGGGTCTCCGAGGCGCCCGGCTGGGGTGAACATCTTTAGCATCTCGACCATATCTTTGGGCAACTCATCGCTCATCTCAGATGGAAAGAATCCGGGGGCAAGCGCGTTCACCCGAATCTTCTTGCGTCCGGTCCATTGCGCGGCAAGATCACGAGTCAAGCCAATTAGACCTGCTTTGCTCGAGGCATAAGCAGCTTGTGGCAACCCTTGCGGTTTGATTCCCAAAATACTTGAGATATTTACTATCACACCACCATCTTTATTTACCCGCGCAAATGCTTGGGCCATCCAATAAGCGCCCATCAGATTGACATCGAGCACACTTCTAAATTGTTCTGGAGTCTCTCTAGTTGCCGGTACTGCAGTTCCAACTCCAGCGTTATTTACCAAAATATCGGCCTTGCCAAACTTCTCAATCGCAACTGCGATTAGCGCATCACACTCGTCTGGCTTTGATACATCAGTTCGCTTTGCTACATACTTACGGCCAGTGGCTTCAACTAACTTTCCAGTTTCGGAGAGGCGATCTTCACGGCGCGCACCAAGTACGACATCAGCGCCAGCCTCAGCAAGCGCTTTGGCAAATGCAACGCCCAAACCCGATGAGGCTCCTGTTACGACGGCGACCTTTCCATCTAAACGAAAACGGTCAAGAACACTCATCTTCCCTCTCCTCAATTTTGCAAAGTATGCGTACGGTATCCGCATGGACTTCAGCCTCAGCCCCAAGGCAACCGAATATGCCGCAAAGTTGCAAGCCTTTATGGATTCGGAAGTCTTCCCCGCCGAATCTATCTACCTTGCACAACGCGAAGAGTTCTTCGCTGCGGGCACGCCACACAAACTGCCACCGATAGTTGAGGTATTGAAGGAAAAGGCGCGCCGCCTGGGTCTTTGGAATCTTTTCTTGCCGCATTTGGAACATGGCTTATCTGTTACTGATTATGCGACCCTTGCTGAGATAACTGGCTGGTCGCCAGATATCGCGCCGGAAGCACTTAATTGCTCCGCTCCAGATACTGGAAATATGGAGTTGCTCGAGATGTTTGGCACTCCTGAGCAGAAAAAGCGTTGGCTCGAGCCACTCTTAGCCGGTGAGATCCGATCTGGTTTTGCAATGACCGAAGCTGATGTCGCCTCCAGCGATGCCCGCAATATCCGCACTGAAATCAAACGCGCTGGTGATAATTACATAATCAATGGCAGTAAATGGTGGACAACTGGTGCGATGGATGAGAGATGCAAGATCCTCATCGTCATGGGAAAGACCAATCCAGATGCCGATGATCATCACCAACAATCGATGATTCTCGTTCCTATTGATACTCCCGGTGTGACTGTGAAGCGAAACCTCAAAGTCTTGGGTCACATCGATCAACACGGCCATGCCGAAGTTTCATTCGAAAATGTAAAAGTTCCAGCCGCTAATCTCATCGGTAACGAGGGCGAAGGTTTCGCACTCGCCCAAGCCCGCCTCGGACCGGGACGTATCCACCACTGTATGCGCGCTATCGGTATGGCTGAGCGCGCGCTCTCCTTGATGATCAAGCGCTCACTTTCGCGGAGCGCTTTTGGTAAAGAGTTGGCCCGTCAAGGAACGATCCAAAACTGGATCGCTTCGGCTCGGATCGAAATCGAACAGGCGCGCTTACTTGTCTTGAAGGCGGCTTGGATTATCGACCGGGAAGGTGCAAAGGCCGCGCGCAAAGAGATCGCCGCAATCAAGGTTGCTGTTCCCCAGATGGCCCAGCGCGTAATTGATAACGCGATTCAAGCCCACGGTGGTGCGGGCGTCAGCCAAGACACCCCGCTAGCCGCTATGTATGCGGGTATTCGCACACTTCGTATCGTCGATGGTCCCGATG
>VERH01000049.1 GCA_018882735.1 Candidatus Nanopelagicaceae bacterium | reverse complement strand
GCCGCGGCGGCCTTGTACTTCTTACTGCGCTTCATTTCTTCTTCTTTCTATTAGTGGAGCTATTGAAGTTGTGGTGTTAGCGGACCAGCGCGGTCCTCCCACTCTTTCTTTTTTATTTAGTTTTCTTTATTTGTTTTTATTACTAGTCCTTTACGACGATTCCCATCGAACGTGCAGTTCCAGCAATAATTCTTGAGCCCGCCTTAACATCATTGGCGTTCAAATCATCTTTCTTCAAAGTCGCGATGTCTTCGCATTGCTTCCAAGTTACAGATCCAACCTTGTCCTTGTGAGGAACTGATGAGCCCTTCTCAAGTCCGGCTGCCTTAAGTAGCAAGCGAGATGCTGGCGGAGTCTTTGTGATGAATGTAAATGAGCGATCTTCGTAAACGGTAATTTCAACCGGGATTATCTCGCCCTTTTGCTTCTCAGTCGCAGCGTTGTACTGCTTGACGAAGTCCATGATGTTGACACCATGCTGACCAAGCGCCGGACCAACTGGTGGCGCAGGAGTCGCAGCGCCAGCTTGAATCTGGAGCTTGATAAGTGCTTGGACCTTCTTCTTCGGTGCCATTTTTTTCTCCTTCGTCTTTTCTACTTAAATTTTCTGTACCTGGTGGAATGAAAGTTCTACCGGGGTCTCACGACCAAAGATTGATACCAGAACCTTTAATTTCGCCTGTTCTGGCATGATCTCGGAAATAGTTGCTGGAAGCGTTGCAAATGGGCCATCCATAACGGTGACCGACTCGCCTACTGCGAAATCAACAACCTTAATCTCAGGCTTCAAAGTCTTCTTCAATTCACGTGGCATCAACATCTTCTCAGCCTCGCTCATTGGTAGCGGGCTTGGGTGATGTGAGTTTCCTACGAAACCAGTAACTCCTGGGGTATTGCGTACACAAGACCAGGACTCATCAGTTAGATCCATACGGACTAATACATAACCAGGATAAACATTGCGCTTAACTTGCTTGCGCTGGCCGTTCTTAACCTCAGTTACCTCTTCTTCTGGAACTTGGATCTCGAAGATGTAATCCTCCATATGCAAGGACTGGATGCGCTGAAGGAGATTTCCTTTAACACGCTTCTCGTAACCGGCGTAGGAGTGAACGACAAACCAGTCGCCTGGCTTGGCGCGAAGTTCATCGCGGAATGCAGCAACCTCAGGCGATACCTGTTCCTCTTGAACTTCTTCCTCATCAAGTTCAAGCTCGGTATCAACCGACGCTTCAATTACCTGCTCTTCGCTCATCTCTCCTCCTTCCGTTATATCCAAATTACTCACCAAAAATAAATAGAACTAGTTGGGTAATTCCCAAATCAAAAATCGATACGACAGCGATAACGAAGGTAACGAACACGAGCACAACCGCCGTGTAAGTCGTCAACATATTTCGTGAAGGCCAGACCACCTTACGAAGTTCATTGAGAACTTGGCGATAGAAAAGAGCAACACGTTGAAAGATGTTTAACTCTTTCTCTGAGTCCTCACTCATTTCGTTCCCTTTCTCGTTACTACTTCCGTCTTTCAACTACTGCGCAGGGCAGGAGGGACTTGAACCCCCAACCGCCGGTTTTGGAGACCGGAACTCTGGCCAGTTGAGCTACTGCCCTTCGTGGCACTTTCAGACATGCGAAAGCATTACCTTTTCATAATCGAATTTTTTATTTACCCGATCAATCAAGCGCCAGGACGGGGAAGTCTAGGTTAGGACCCCCACTTAGGTCTAACTCGCTTAAATCCCCCGAAATCCACGCGTATGGAAGACTCCCGCCTGTGACAAAAAGCCGAATCTCCGCACGAATCGCAGCTATTGCCGAGTCGGCGACCTTGGCTGTCGATGCAAAGGCAAAGGCCCTAAAAGCAGCTGGCCGACCAGTAATCGGATTCGGCGCCGGTGAACCAGATTTCCCAACTCCTGATTACATCGTGCAAGCCGCTGCTGATGCCACAAAAGTTGTCGCAAATCATCGCTACTCACCAACTCCCGGACTTCCCGAACTTCGCGAAGCAATCGTTAAAAAAACCAAACGCGATTCCAATTTTGATATCACCGCTGATCAAGTACTAGTTACCAACGGCGGAAAGCAAGCCGTCTACCAAGCCTTTGCAACCATCGTCGATAAAGGCGATGAAGTAATTCTCCCCTCGCCATTTTGGACGACTTATCCCGAATGCATCAAGTTAGCTGGCGGCACCGCTGTTGAAGTATTCGCTGATGAATCTCAAAATTACTGTGTAACCGTTGAACAACTTGAGAAAGCAAGAACCCCAAAAACTAAAGCGCTACTTTTCTGCTCCCCCTCTAATCCAACTGGCTCGGTCTATTCAAAAGAAGAAGTAAAAGCAATCGCCGAATGGGCGCTGAAGAATGATATTTGGATAATTACCGATGAGATCTACGAACACCTTCTCTATGAAGGCGCAACCGCTCCCTCAATCCCGGTACTCGTTCCTGAAATGGCTGATAAAACAATCATCTTAAATGGCGTCGCTAAAACGTATGCAATGACGGGCTGGCGAGTTGGCTGGATGATCGGTCCAAAGGATGTAATCAAAGCCGCCACAAACTTACAATCACACCTATCTTCTAACGTCTCAAACATCTCACAGCGCGCTGCTATCGCCGCGCTAAATAACGATCTCTCCGCGGTAAAAAAGATGGGCGAGGCCTTTGATCGACGAAGAAAATTAATAGTAAAGATGCTCAACGAGATTCCCGGAGTCGAATGCCCCACACCACAAGGAGCTTTTTATGTTTATCCGTCTGTTAAAGGTGTTCTTAACAAGGAAATTCGCGGCCGCCGTCCAGCTACTTCTGCTGAACTTGCTTCGCTCATACTTGAAGAAGCGGAAGTCGCAGTAGTTCCTGGCGAGGCATTTGGCCCCTCCGGCTACGTGCGTCTTTCATACGCAACATCCGATGAAGACATCATTGAAGGCGTTACTCGGATAAAGAACTTACTTTCCGAGGCGAAGTAAAGCCAAAATCCCAACACCAGATAGCGCCAGCAATACCCAGATAATCCGAACGATTCCGCGTTCATCTCCACCCGCCTCAACCGGAGCTGAGATAACTTCTGGCGAAGCAACGGTGAATTGATACTCGCCTTCAACCGGATGGCCATCCGCTGATACAACTCGATACTTAACCAAGTACTCACCGCTTGGCTCAAAACTCAAATCTAGCGCCGTGTAAATCTCTGGTCCTTCCACAACCGTCATGCCACTAATGACTTGGCCAACGCCATTTACAACTTCAATCCGATTCGGATTCTTATCATCTACAAGAAGTAGAGATTCATTGAACTTAAGCCTCACTTCAGCCGGGACCTCATTTAAAACCGCACCAGAATCAGGAAGTGAACTCACTAACGAGGTATGAGCCGAAGCTGGAGCAACAATAAATAGTGAAATAAGTAGTACTAGAAACTTCTTCAAAGTGTAATCCCCACGAACTGAACTTCTGGTTCCAAAACTATTCCAAATTTATCTTTGACTGCTTTGCGAGACGAACGCGCTAACTCAATTAAATCCGAGGCTTTCGCACTTCCATTATTTACCAAAGCCAAAACATGCTTCCTACTTACGCCTGCTCCTTCAAAGCAATCACCTTTCTTAACTCCAGCGCGCTCCATCAACCACGCCGCCGAAGTCTTTACGCGACCATCGCTCTGTGGCCAACGAGGCGCATCCGCAGGCAAGGTTGCCGCAACGTCCGCGCTGACAATCGGATTTACAAAAAACGAACCAGCCGACCAAGTGTCATGATCTTTCTTATCAAGCAACATTCCCTTCAAAGCCCGGAGAGATAAGACCGCTTTTCGTACCTGTTCTACTAATACCCGCTCCTCTAATTTCACATTTAAAGCCCGAGCCAACTCTTCATATTTAATCGGCAAACTCATCTCGCCGTTCTTTAGCTGGAAGGTCACATCAATAATCACATATCGATCCTTCTCGCGCTTAAATACTGATGAGCGATATTCGAAACCGCACTCTGAGTTAGAGAAAGTTTTATATGCGCCAGCTATGCGATCCCATGTCCGCACCCGGGCAATAACTTCGGAAACTTCATGGCCATAAGCGCCAATGTTTTGAATCGGTGAAGCGCCCACGGTTCCGGGAATTCCCGAGAGAGTCTCCAGCCCAACAAATCCCTTACCTAAAATCCAAGCAACAAACTCATCCCAATCTTCACCGGCGGCAACCGTGATCATTCCCCCGCTACATGCATCTACGTGATAGCTATTTCCCTTTGTCTCAACTCGAACAACGGTTCCATCAAAACCCTCATCACCGATTAAAACGTTAGAGCCACCACCGATAATCAATAACTTTTCACCCGCAGCATCAGCTTCTTTAACTGCGGCAATCAACTCTTCTTCACTCTTTGCATGAACGAATTTCTTCGCCGGCCCACCGATGTGAAGGCTGGTGTAATCGCGTAACGCTTCGCTCATAAGTAAAGGCTATCTCCGGGGACTCAAAATCTCGCTACGTCCGCGAAACTTCTCCAGAATCCGGTTGTAATTCTCCTTCGACTTCTTCTCGCGGTACTCAGCATCAGCATCGTGATACCCATGATGGCGACCTTGCTCCAGTGGTAGATCAAGTTGCCACAACTTCCCACCCGCCGCGCGTATAGCAAGCGAAAGTTCAATATCCGCATTTCGATAATAAGTTGCCGAGGGATTTGCGCCTCCCGCCTTCAAAGCAAACTCGCGATCAAAGGCAAAGAAATAACTAAAGAGAACATCAACTTCTCCGACGCCGCGATCATCAACGCTGCGCCAATCATCTTCAACATTCACTAGCCCACCACGCCAACCGGCGCCCTCGTAACCACTCTCTAGCTTCTCAAGTGTTGGAGTTATTGCATCGCCTAAGAAGTTAGTTGATGGATCCATAATCACCACATACTTCTCACTTACCGTGTTCAAAAAGTGATTTACCGAGTGTCCCCAACCCAATTTGTTCTTCTGCCAATTCGCGCCGAATAACTCCTCGGCCGCTTTATTTTCTTTTCCAGAAGCAAAAACGGAAATAGGCGTATCGGTGAACTTCTTTATCGAATCAATGCATTTACCGAAGTCATCAAAGAAACCGTCTGCGATGAGACAGATACGGATTGACCCAGCCATAGCTGGCGGTTAATTAACGGGTTTCGCGGTGAAGAGTTGATGCCTTGCAACGTGGGCAAAATTTCTTTAGCTCCATACGATCTGGATCGTTGCGGCGATTCTTCCTGGTGATGTAGTTACGCTCTTTGCAGTCAACGCATGCCATAGTGATCTTTGGGCGGACATCCGCACTCTTGCTGGCCATGGTGACTCCTTACTTATTTGTTTACGAGCAGGGGCGTGAGAATACCCAGCGGTCCCACCTATGGCAAAAAAAGGGATTTCTCCCGCTCGCCCCTAGCAAAAACATCCTTGCCAAGCCATTAATGTCCCCAGGCAGCCATTTATTCTAATAAATCCGCCCGGGGCTCTGCAAGAATTCTATATTCATGAATTCAACTTCTCTATACGAATCACAGATTAGTAAGCGAATTATTCAAATTCTTGAATTAAGTGGTGCTCTCTGGGTTCATAATTGTTTGCTGGAAGTTACTCTTCGCGAAGATATGAAATCAAGCTTGAAATATACAAATAAGCCAACTCCGCAAAGGTATTGCATAAGCGATTAAGGCTGTATGAGCTTATAAATCAATAAAAAATACCCCGGGCGCAAAGTTGTGGACAACCCGCCCGGGGGATCCGCGATAAAACTACCATGCCAATGATGCAAATTCAATGTTTTCCAGCAGCTACCGTCGCGCAACTTGTACATATTGCGAAAAGAAATGAACTGTCTGTACATGAGCTTTTGTATCGCGATGAATGGCTTTCAGAGATTATGTGGAAGCAATTGAAAATCTTTGAGCTAAATTTAAGGTTTTATATAGATAAAGAAATATCAGCGTTTACTGGTAATAAAGCTTGGCTACAGGACTCTGCCTTGATACTACCCCAGCACATCAATCGAGCTCCGGGGCGCGGAGAAATCCATAAGTCCATAAGTTTGGGATATCTCTGTTTATTGTTCTCGAATCGTTACCACAATCGCCTCTGGGTACCCTGCCTTAAGCCAGCATTTCCCAGCTGGGGTAATACCCGATATGCGCTACACGAGAGATTCAAGATACTTGTGAGGGTAAGGAACCGAATCGCTCATCATGAAATCATCTATAACTATCCGCTAATCGAGATAGTTGACTTCGCTCAGCAAATACTCGTTGATGTAAATCCCGTTGCTGCAGAAGAATTAAGAAAGAGAAACTACTCCGCTTTAATAAACAAAATAAGACTTGGTAGCGGAGGCGGGATTTGAACCCACGACACAGCGATTATGAGCCGCTTGCTCTACCAGGCTGAGCTACCCCGCCAAGTCTTGCGAGCCCCCCATCGGAATCGAACCGATGACCTTTTCCTTACCATGGAAACGCTCTACCGACTGAGCTAGGGGGGCAAAAGAAAAGCGGG
>VERH01000048.1 GCA_018882735.1 Candidatus Nanopelagicaceae bacterium | reverse complement strand
GGTACATCGCTCGTGATATTTAGAAGCTTCTCTACTGCTAAGCAATAAGCAGTCTCGTTAAATAGCGGTGACAAATAATCCATACGAGTTACAAATGTGACGCCTTGAGTCCAAGTGCGGAACTCGGTGTTCTTTTCAATTCCAGTGTGCAGGTAGCCAATTCCACAGCGGAGTTCAGTAATCGTCTCGCCCTCTAACTCCAACATAAGGCGAAGAACTCCATGGGTTGATGGATGCTGTGGACCCATATTTAAAATTACACGTTCTTCCTTTGCGCTACCGATTTCGCGCGCGACCTCATCCCAGTCGCCACCAGTTACGGAGTAGATACGACCTTCAGTAGTTTCGCGTGAAGATGCAAATGTGCTCATCGGTACGACCTCCTCTCATCAGGAGCGGGAACAGTTGCGCCGATATATTCGACTGGAATTCCACCGAGTGGATAATCCTTGCGTTGAGGATGGCCGGGCCAATCATCTGGCATCAAAATTCGAGTTAACGCGGGATGGCCATCGAAGATGATTCCGAACATGTCATAGGTCTCGCGCTCATGCCAATTATTTCCCGCCCATACCTCCACTAAAGATGGAATATGCGCATCGCTATCCGGAACTGAAACCTCAAGACGGATACGGCGATTATGTGTCATTGAAAGTAATGGATAGACCGCATGCAACTCGCGACCCTTATCTTCTGGATAGTGAACTCCATTTACTCCAAGACATACTTCAAATAACAACTTGTCGCGAAGCACAAGAGCGACATCTACCAACTTCTCGCGCTTAACATGAAGCGTTAACTCACCACGATCGACAATCACTTTTTCAATCGCATCGCTAAATTCTGGGTAAGCGCGCTCTAGCTCATCGGCAACATCATCAAAATAAGAGCCATATGGGCGCTGGGACGAACTCGCGCTTAATTGCTGGCGCACTAAACCGCCGTAGCCTGAGGTATCTCCGGTTCCGCTAACGCCGAACATGCCCTTATTTGTATCTTCGCTCATCACTCAGCCTTTCCAAAGACTGGGATTTGGTGGGTCGGAAGTGAAGCTAGAGCAGCTTTTTCGACTTCTGCTATTACCTTCTTGCGATTCACACCGAGCTTCTCATCTTTAATCTGTTCATGAAGTTTGATGATTGCATCCATCAACATTTCAGGACGCGGAGGGCAACCGGGTAGATAAATATCAACCGGAATTATGTGATCCACGCCTTGGACAATCGCATAGTTATTGAACATTCCACCCGATGACGCACATGCACCCATCGATAGAACCCACTTTGGTTCGACCATTTGATCATAAATCTGGCGAACGACTGGTGCCATCTTCTGTGAAACTCGTCCGGCGACGATCATCAAATCTGCCTGACGCGGCGAAGCGCGGAAGACTTCCATTCCGAATCGAGAGATGTCGTACTTTTGCGCTGAACCAATCGCCATCATCTCAATCGCACAACATGCAAGACCAAAAGTTGCCGGCCACAATGAGTTGCGGCGCATATAAGACGCGAGCTTCTCTACTGTTGTTAGTAGAAAGCCTGAGGGGAGTTTCTCTTCTAGACCCATTAATCCCACTCCAATCCGCCACGTCGCCATACATATATGTATGCAACGAATACAGTGAGGATGAAGATCATCATCTCAACTAGTCCAAATAAGCCAAGTTCATCATAGGCAACTGCCCATGGATATAAGAAGACGATTTCGATATCAAAGATAATAAAGAGCATCGCAGTTAAGAAGTACTTGATAGGAAACCGTCCGCCACCTTGAGCCTGTGGGCTTGGTTCGATACCGCACTCATATGCATCTAACTTGGCGCGGTTATATCTCTTTGGTCCTGCCAAAGCTCCTGCAACGACCGAAAATGCTGCGAATCCGAAGCCGATAGCTCCAATTACGATAATCGGGATATAGGGATTCACAACATGTAATCCTAAGTGAGCCCGATAAAAGGGGCGAAATCAGGAGCGCTTAGTGCCTGTGTGAACTGCCACAACGCCCCCGGTGAGGTTGCTCCATATGGGGTCTTTCCAGCCATTAGCACTCATTTTTCGAGCCAACTCGCCCTGATCCGGCCATGCGCGGATCGATTCCGCTAGATATTCATATGCAATTGGATTTGATGAGGTCTTCCGCGCAATCTTTGGAAGCGATTTCATCAAGTAGTTCATGTACATCTTGCGAAAGAGTGGAAATGTTGGAGTTGAGAACTCAGCAATTACCATTCGGCCACCAACTTTTGTGACTCGAAGCGCCTCACGAAGAGCTGCTTCATAATCTTTAGTGTTTCTTAAACCAAAAGAAATCGTTGTTACATCAAACTCATTATCTTTAAAGGGTAGCTTCAACGCATCGCCTTTAACGAACTTTAAGTATGGACGAGTTTTTCTTCCTTGCTCCAACATCCCATCTGAGAAATCAAGGGAAGTTACATCTGCACCGGCTTTATAAAGTGGTTCGCTAGATGAACCAGGGCCGGCTGCGATATCTAGAATCTTCATCCCAGAACTCGGTTTGATTATCTTCACAACTTTCTTACGCCAAGCTTTCGTCCGACCCAAACTCAATAAATCATTAACAAGGTCGTAGCGCCGCGCAACGGCATCAAACATCGTTGCGACCGCTTCGGGATCCTTACCTAAATCTGCTCGACTCACCGGCTCATCATCCCGAGCGGTACGCTATCTTCACAAGTCGAGGTGAGGTCAATGCATATCTCAATCACAACAGAGCTCTTGGGTGAACACCCATACCTCCTCGATATCGCTATCCCTGAATTTGCCGAAAGCCAAGATCTCACTTCTTGGGTACGTGGCGGTGATGGGTTAGTTGGAATTGGAATCTATAAGCGCCATGTTGTTACCGGCACAAATCGCTTTGTTGAAGCGAGAAAATGGTGGCGTAATGAAATCAGCACCCTAGATATTCGTAATAATGTACATGGCACTGGAACTGGCCCAATTCTCTTCACTTCTTTCTCCTTCGACCCTGCCGAGGAGTCAGTACTGGTAATCCCACAAGTAGTGATTGGCCAGAAGAATGGAAAATCTTGGATTACTTGGATTGGGGATAAGGCTCAACCGGGGCTACAAAAAGCATCACAAGAAAAGAAGCCGCTTAACTTAAGTTGGAGTGGAAGCAATGGTGATGTTTGGCAGGACCGAGTAGCTCGAGCTGTTGAGAAGATTAAACAAAATCAACTAGAAAAAGTAGTCCTCGCCCGTTTTGCTAGCGCTACATCTGACACACCAATCGAGACAAGAAACCTTCTTAAACAGCTAGCCCATGAATATCCATCTACTTGGGTCTATTCAAATACTGGATTGGTTGGCGCAACTCCTGAGCTATTGGTAAGACTGAGTAAGTCTCTCGTTACCTCAAGAATTCTTGCTGGGACTATCCGAAAGACGGGTGATGATGAAAGAGATCTTGCGCTCGCAGGTTCGCTAGCTAGATCATCCAAAGATCTCGAAGAGCATGAATACGCGGTGCGTTCAGTCGCTGATGCTCTTGCGCCACTTTGCTCTTCCACAAATGTTCCGGAATCACCTTTTGTGCTTCACCTTTCTAATGTCATGCATCTTGCTACCGATGTGACTGGGGTGCTTAGCGATAACTCATCCCCAGCCGATATCTTTGATTTGGTATCAAGACTTCACCCCTCAGCCGCTGTCTGTGGAACACCTACCGAGATCGCAAAACGCGCTATCGATGAGATAGAAAGTATTTCGCGCGGTCGTTACGCCGGACCAATCGGTTGGATTGATGCAAATGGTGACGGTGAATTGGGAATCGCTCTTCGTTGTGGCCAGATCGCAAACGATGGTAAATCAATTCGAATCTATGCTGGTTGTGGCATCGTCGCCGGTTCTGATCCAGAGCGCGAGTACGCCGAGAGCCAGGCAAAACTTCTTCCGATGCGCAGTGCGCTAGAGAACCACTGATTTCTTGTAACGCTCAATAGCGCTCTTTAAGAAATCAGCGTTAGCCTCCCGATCTGGCATCTTTGCAACAATGACATGAACATTTGGGTGAATCCGTTGTAGCGCTATATGCAATTCCTTGGCCGAAGCAACCACCTCGTTTGAGATTCCAAAGCCAGTAACAATTTTCGCTATATCTCTATCGTGCGGGGTTCCAAAGATCCTCTCAAAACCTTCTACGCCCTGTTGGGGCAATGTGGAAAATATTCCGCCACCATTATTATCGACAACGATAATTGTAAGTACATCCTTTATCGGATTACTCAGCGCCGAGATGTCATGAAGAAATGCAAGATCCCCAATTATCGCGAAGGTCTCATCATGATGAGCCGCGATGCCCATTGCTGTTGAGATATTTCCATCTATTCCAGCTAGGCCACGATTGGCATAAGTGGTCACATCTGCTCTTGGGATCGCGAATGCTTCTAGATCTCTGATTGGCCTCGATGATGAAACAAAGAGCGCAGACTCATTTTCTAAATCAGCTGCCACTAGCGATGCAAGTGCGCCCTCTGACCAATCTGGATATGTAGTTAACGCCTCCTTCGCAAGAGCTTCATACTTACGCCAAGTTTGGATCCAACTCTGATCAGCATCTGTTCTACTCCTAATAGTTGGAATTGCTTCCAGAATTTGATCTGCACTTCGTGCGGTATCAATAACTTTTATTCGCGGGTCGATAACGAGAGTTTTCTCAGCAAGCCCAAGGTATGCATTTGTGGAGCGAGAAAGCGTCGTGCGACCGATAACAATCGCTAGATCGGGCTTTAATTCCTTTCTTACCCGTTCATCGGATAGCAATATCGGTGAGTGCGCAATTGCATCTTTAAAACGAAGTGGATCCTCGGTGATTAATGGTGCGCCTAGATCGTGAGCCAATTTCTCAATTTCACGCTCTGAAAACCCAGCACGATCATGGCCAACAATTACGATGTTTCTTTTGCCTGCTACATCAATCTGAGTTTTGTGAGTTGGGGTTGGCGCTAGTTCTTTGTGGTGGATTCCGGCTAACCAATCAAGTGAATCTTCTGGAAGCAGTGGTTCATCAAATTGTAGGTTTATATGAACTGGGCCTGATCCATTCAAGAGATTCTCTAAATCAATTGGCGCCGGAGTATCTACGCTGTGGCGGACAAACTCCCCGAAGATTTTCGCCTGCAGGGTGGTCTGATTTGATCCGGTATTTCTTAGTCGAGCAGGGCGATCAGCGGTTAAAAGGAGCAAATTGTTATCGCTGTGGTGCGCTTCCATGACGGCGGGATAGTAATTAGCTACTGCTGTTCCACTTGTACATACAACCGGAACATACTTTCCAGTCGCTTTAGTGATTCCTAAAGCAAAGAACGCAGCTCCACGTTCATCAATTCTGACGTGAAGTCGGATTAGGCCTTTTTGCTCTGCTTGATAGAGGGCGATAGAAAGCGGTGCGTTACGAGAACCGGGAGATAAAACCGCATCTTCAATCCCAAGTTCAATCAATTGGCGAACTGTTTTTCTCGCGAGGTTTGTGGAGATACTCATCCCAAGACCTCCCAACAGCGTTTGATTCGCTCGCGCCACCACTCTAATCGCTCTTTCGGCGCCGCGAATCTCGCAAGTGCATCAAGATTAGGAGTTGGTACGGAAAGAGAGATAGCTCCATCTCTTATTTCGTGGCTAGCAAGGTCTGAAGTAAGCAGTGAGCCAGTGGCAAGACCGCATGCGTAATTCAACTCGGGAAGTGCTGCGGCTAATCGAAGTCCATGTGAAATCCCGATTGCCGACTCTAGAGCGCTAGAGACAACGACTGGAAGTTTGTGATGAGCCGCTATTTCAAGAGAACGCTTAATGCCCCCAAGTGGTGCGACTTTAAGCATTAAGACATCGATCGCGCCATCAAGGCTAATCGCAAATGGATCCTTAGCTTTTCTGATTACCTCATCGCCGGCAATCTTTACATCCACGCGTAGGTTTTCCTTGAGTTTCTTTAGATCCTCTACCTCAGCAACAGGTTGTTCAATGTATTCAAGTTCGCCAATTTCGCCGTAAATTGTCCGGATGTTGAAAATAGCTTCATCTACTACCCAACTTCCATTTACATCAATTCGAAGTTTTGCGTTAGGGACTAATCTCTTTACTTGTTCAAGTCTTGCCAGATCTGATTTCAAATCAGTTCCAACTTTTATTTTAAAAACCTCAGCACCCTGGTAGAGGGATACAAGGTTCTCAATTTCTTCAATGGAATCAGTCGCTGGAATAGTCCCATTTATCTTGATTGAATCTCTGAACTTAGGAAAATCTCTAGTCGTAGCCGCTTCGATTCCACTCTTCAACCAACTAGCTGATTCAGCCTCGCCATATTCAAGAAATGGTGAGAATTCGCCCCATCCTTCCGGGCCCTCGAAGAGCGCCACTTCTCGCGTTGTGATTCCACGGAACTTGGTTCGCATCGGGAGTTGTACTACCCGAAGCGAATTTAGGATCTGATTGAGATCCATTTAGGGGCGCTTTGGGAACTTACCGAAATCAGGCGCGCGCTTCTCTTTATATGCATCGCGACCTTCTTGACCTTCTTCAGTTAAATAGAAGAGCAAGGTTGCATCGCCAGCTAATTGTTGAACTCCAGCTAATCCATCATCTGCTGCATTTA
>VERH01000014.1 GCA_018882735.1 Candidatus Nanopelagicaceae bacterium | reverse complement strand
GTCGGGGCGGAGGGACTCGAACCCACGGTCTTCTGCTCCCAAAGCAGACGCGCTAGCCACTACGCTACGCCCCGCGGCGTAGGTGGCAGAGTCTAGATGAAAAATTCACAACTGATTACCTCAGCCGATACCGTATGCCCCCTTAGGACGGTATCCGCCCTAAGGAAGCAACAAATGCGGGTGTAGCTCAATGGTAGAGCTCTAGCCTTCCAAGCTAGCTATGCGGGTTCGATTCCCGTCACCCGCTCCACTAATTGATTAGCAATATCAACTCGTAACACTGCCAACCAATGTAATTACTCCGGAGCCCTTAATGCTCATTGGGAAAGCTTGAGTAGTTGCAGTTCCGTCAGTAATTGCAACGCTCAAAGAGCTTGTTAAAGAGCCGACAACAACTGTCCCTATTACATTGAAGTGATAGGAGCGAACCTCGTTACCACTTTGAAACTCTGTAATAAAAGCGCTCGTATAGTCATACTTGAGCGAATTTCCAGTTCCGCTCGTGTTCACCACAAGTGCAAAAACTCCACCTGTTTGATTTGAATTACCACGAACTTTCAGTTCAAATTTATAACTCTTATTAGGTTCCAAAACTCCAAAACTAGATGAGATTGCCGAAACATTAGGTGTCCCAGTAGATAGAGAAAAAGCAGGTATGGTTACAAATGAAACTGCAGACGGACCAGTTGCGCCAGTCGCACCAGTTGCACCCGTGGATCCAGTGTCACCTTTATCTCCTTTGGCGCCGGTTGATCCAGTTGCACCAGTATCGCCCTTGTCGCCCTTTAATCCTTGTGCACCCGTTGCGCCAGTAGTTCCGGCGGCACCAGTTAATCCTGTTGCGCCGGTATCACCTTTATCGCCCTTTAATCCTTGTGCACCCGTTATTCCTGTTGTGCCTGTTAAACCAGTTGCACCTGTCAATCCGATATCACCTTTGTCGCCTTTTAATCCTTGCGCACCAGTTAAACCAGTTGCGCCTGTTAATCCAGTTGCTCCAGTGAGTCCTTGTGCGCCAGTTACTCCGCGTTCGCCAGGATCACCTTTATCTCCCTTTTCGCCTTTCTCGCCTTTTTCGCCTTGTAAACCTTGCGGTCCCAATTCACCTTTTGCACCGCGTGAACCATCTGCACCGCTAATTGCTGCGCCTTTCTCGCCATCTTTTCCGTCATTGCCCGATGGACCTCTCAAGCTGACTGCGGCCGGCCAACGATTCTTTTCCTTTGGTCCGTAAATATTTAAGTTAAGAACGTCGATGTAGAAGTCACCGTTGAT
This sequence comes from Candidatus Nanopelagicaceae bacterium, assembly GCA_018882735.1. Lineage (GTDB taxonomy): Bacteria > Actinomycetota > Actinomycetes > Nanopelagicales > Nanopelagicaceae > MAG-120802. Next base: position 28,699 of record VERH01000014.1, on the reverse strand, counting down.
GCCAATCTTTGATGTGGGCGCTCCTTTTCCGTTCAGTACGGTATTCGCAACACTTTGATTAGTTCTGCCTGCGGCCATAGCCGGTGCCAATGAAGATGACATTATGAGAGCCATTGAGAGAAATAGATTGATGGGAAGTTTTGAGCGCATGACACCCCTCCTTGAGGGGTTAGTACCCCTCGAATAGGGATGTGGAGCTAAATGGTGATGTCTGAATTGTGCATAAAACAGAGGAGTTTTTCTCTATCTATTCACAGGTTTAGCGCGTATAACCTGGCCATAGATGAAAAGATTCTCAGGTGTCTCAGATGAATACCGTCAAAGGTATTCAGGAACTGAGAGTTCTATTGCAACATCGGACATTGATGTGCCCGGTGTTTTACATAACGACAGGAGTATCCAGTAAATGAAGAAAAAGTTAGTCGCGGCATCAGTGGTTGCTGGTGTTGCTCTTACTCTTGGATCTGTCTCTGGCGCAGTTGCTCACGATGGCAAAGGTGAAAGAGGCGCAGGAATTTCTAAAGTTCTTGATGGCCTAGTAACCAAGGGAACACTCACCAAAGATCAGGTCGATTCAATTAAGAAAGCGATGGAAGATGCGAGGGCTTCTTTCAAAGCTGATCTTGATGAGCGACGCGCAGCACATCTCAAAGTCATCACTGACACTCTAGGAATCACTGAAGCAGACTTGACCACTCGCCTAAAGGCGGGCGAGACTCTTGCTGCAATTGCTGGAGTAAAGAAAGATGCCTTGATTGATGCACTTGTCGCATTTCATGGCAAGCAGATTGATGATGCAGTTGCCGCTGGCAAACTTTCATCAGAGAGAGCTACGAAAATGAAAGCTAACCTCAAGGATCATGTGACCAAGATGGTTGAGCGCGTCAAGGGTCCAAAGGATGGTCCCGGTGAAGGTAAGAAGTTCGGCCATAAAGGTGGCAAGGGCTTCGGCCACGGACCAAGGGCATAGTTTCGCTAAACCCCCTTCGAAATAAAACCTCCTAGACAGGGAAGAACCACCGGTTAAAGAGCCGGTGGTTCTTTCATTTGTTGCAGATTTTTTGAGAGGGTTCGGTTATGAAGATTCACATCGGAAGCGATCACGCCGGCCTTGAGTTCAAAAATAAGATTGTTAAACATTTAGAGGCAAGGGGTCATACTGTTGTCGATCATGGCCCACATACATTTGATCCGCTAGATGACTATCCAGTTTTCTGCATCCCCACCGCTGAAGCCGTAGCCAAAGAGCCTGGATCATTTGGAATTGTGCTTGGTGGGTCAGGAAATGGCGAACAGATTGCGGCAAATAAAGTGAAGGGTGTTCGCGCCGCACTTGTGTGGAGTAAGGAAATCGCAAAGCTTGCCCGCGAACATAACAACGCAAATGTGATTTCACTTGGGGGTCGCATGCATGATGAAGCTTTCTGTCTTGAATTAGTCGACATCTTCCTCGCGACACCATTCCCCGGTGACGAACGGCACGTGCGAAGAATTGGATTGATTTCTAAGTATGAAATGGACGGAAAGCTCTAAACCCTTCGGTAACAGAAGTCTGTTACAACATGCTCCTTCGAAATTCCTTTGCCTTCAAACTTTGTGATTGGTCTCCATTGCGGCCTTGGGACAACTCCACCTTTGAATTCCGGAACTTCCAAAAAATTCTTTTCTATATCTTTTGCATAAGGGAGCCAATCCGTTGCAATACAGACTTCCCCGCCACTTTTTATCTTCTTAGCAAGTAGCGAGATAAAAGGCGGTTGCAGAAGTCGTCGTTTTGATTGGCTGCGCTTAGGCCATGGATCTGGGAAGAAAATATGGAACTTGTCGATAGTGTGATCCGCGATATGTTCACTTAGTACATCCCAGATATCTTCATTAATTATCTTCAAGTTCCTAAGGCCCAAACTCTCAGCTCGAATAATCAGTGCGCCGATTCCGGGTTTATGCACTTCAACAGCAACGTATCCGTTCTCCGGATTAGCGGCGGCGATCTGTGCAGTTGCCTCCCCCATTCCACTTCCAATTTCGAAGATAACTTCCTTCGGTTTAATTGCAAAGAAAAGAGTGTGGGGGTCGATGGTTCCCGTAAGTGGAATCTCAAATCTATTCCAATGATTGACTAGCGCGTCAGACTGGGCATTAGTCATCCGCTCACCCCTGAGGCGAAAACTTCTTAATCTAAAGTTCTTGGGAGTGACCTGCTCCATAGTGGCAAAGAGTGCCATCTCTGCTTGGATAGGCGCATGCCAGGAAACAATCTCTCGCGCGCTGAAGCCGCAGATCGCTCAGCACATCTAAAGATCCATCACTACGACGTCACCCTCGATGTCACAACCGGTGAGGAGACCTTCTATTCCAAGTCCAAGGTGACCTTTGCCTGCGCCAAGCCGGGTTATTCCACATTCATCGATGCCGTTGGAAAGAGATTGATATCTGCGACTCTAAATGGCAAGTCGATTGACGCGAGTGAGTTCACCGGTCAATCACTCTTTCTGAAAGATCTCCAAGCAGAAAATGAGTTGATTGTCGAAGTCGAAGCAATTTATTCAAAGACCGGTGAAGGTCTACAACGCTCGGTCGATCCGGTAGATAACGAAGTTTATCTCTATTCACAAGGTGAGACTGCTTTTATCCGAAACATGTATCCCTGCTTTGATCAACCTGATTTGAAGTCGACCTTTGACTTTACCGTGATTGCGCCTGCCCATTGGGAAGTAATTTCAAATAATCCGGTAAAGAACAAGAGCGATGTAGACGGGAAGAAGAAATGGGAGTTCACCACAACGCCAATCATGTCTACCTACATAACAGCTGTGGTTGCCGGTCCCTACGCACATGTTCATGATGAGTACAACGGTAAGAAGAAAATTCCGATGGGAATCTATTGCCGTAAGTCACTCTTCCAGCATTTAGATGCTGATGAAATCTTCCTTGTTACCAAACAGGGCTTTGAGTACTTTGAGCGCGTATTTGGACTCGCGTATGCATTCGATAAGTATGACCAGATCGCAGTCGTTGACTTTAACTGGGGCGCAATGGAGAACGCTGGTTGTGTCACATTCCGAGAAGAGCTTCTTGTATTTAGATCCAAAGTCACCGAGCGGATGTATAACGCTCGCGCTAACACGATCCTTCATGAGATGGCACATATGTGGTTTGGAGACTTAGTCACCATGAAGTGGTGGGATGACTTGTGGCTAAATGAATCCTTCGCTGAGTGGTCTTCTTACTTAGCCCTTGTTGAGGCCACCCGATTTAAGAATTCCTGGGCTGGATTTAATGCAGAACGAAAGAACTGGGCGTATCGCCAGGATCAACTTAGCTCCACTCACCCAATCGCAGCCGATATGGTTGATATTGAAACGGTAAAGGCGAACTTCGATGGAATTACTTATGCAAAGGGCGCTTCTGTTCTTCATCAACTAGTTGCCCACGTGGGCCGCGATAATTTCATCGCTGGGCTCCAGGTTTACTTCGCAAAACATGCCTACAAGAACACCACACTTAAAGATCTTCTCGATGAACTAGAGGCCAAGAGTGGTCGCTCACTTGATTCCTGGGTTGCTACCTGGCTACAAACCGCTGGAGTAAACACACTTCGCCCAGAAGTAAAAGTAAGTGGCGAAAGCTACGAATCAATCGCCATCAAGCAAGAACCGCCACTAATTCCTTCTGGTTCAAATGAATTGCGACCACATCGCATGGCAGTCGGTCTCTATGACCTTAAAGGAAGTGTTTTAGAGCGGCGCACATCTGTTGAGCTCGATGTTGCTGGAGGTCTCACTTCTGTTGAAAAGTTGAAGGGCGAAAAAGTCGCAGACTTACTTCTTATAAACGACAAAGATCTTTCGTACGCAAAGATTAGATTCGATCAGCGTTCGATTGAGACTCTGAAATCGCACCTTGGAAAATTAAATGACAACTTATCCCGAGCGCTCTGTTGGTCAGCTGCCTGGGACATGCTCCGTGATGCGGAAATTTCTTCCTCCGACTTTGCTGATATCGCAATCGCTGGTTTGCCTGGTGAAGATGACATCACCACCGTTACCGCACTTGGTAATCAACTTACATCTGCGATCGAGGTCTATGCCGCCCCGAAGAATCGTGACTCGCTGCGAGAGAAGATTGCAACTGTCATAGGTGATCTTTTGGCTAAGGCAAAGCCAGGAAGCGACTTACAACTTCAGTTTGCTCGTATCTTCGCCTCACTAGCTCACACCCCATCGCAAGGTGCAAAGATTCGCGAACTCCTTGATGGAAAATTAAATGGGTTAACCATTGATGCAGATCTTCGTTGGCATCTACTTATTTGCCTCGTTGAGCGAGGTCTTGCTGGAGTAAGTGAGATTGATGCCGAATTGCAGCGCGATAACACCTTAACCGGCCAACTCGCTCGTGAGCGTTGTATCGCAGCCCAGCCAAATATTGAGGCGAAAGAGCAAGCATTTAAAACTGCAACTGAGAACTTCGAGATCTCGAACTGGATGCGTTTATCTGCAATTCAAGGCTTTGCCCGCCCACTGCACCGTGACTTCCATGCGAAATTTATCGATCGCTACTTCGGCCTAATCCTAAATATCTATAACACCAAGTCATACGAGGATTCTTCGAACATTATCGACTTACTCTTCCCAAGTTATGTCGTATCTAGTGAGACCTTAGCAAAGACTGAAGGTTGGCTAACTTCAACGGGCAAGGATGCACATCCAACGCTCCGTCGCCATGTTTTAGAGGCTAAGGATTCGTTAGTACGAGCGCTTAAAGTTCAAGCAGTAGATCGCTAATTACTCGTTGATACGAGTGATTACATCTTGTTTGTAGCGATTGCGCTTTGACTTCTTTAAGTTCTCGGAAGCGACTACGAGCACCCAGACTGCGAGAAATATTGCAGTCGGTGCAACAAAGAACCAGAGAAAGCCTTCCAGAAACGGTAACGGATCTCCGGGCAGCGAACCATCTTCATTTAACGCAAGAATCATGAGCGGAGTCTAAGCAGTTGCGGCTACGACGCCAAATGGTTCTAGATAAGGAACCCAGCGCTTCTCAGCTCTACCAGTTCCAAGAATTCTCCAAGCAGCGCCGACTGGTTCGCGTGGCAAAGACCGCAATCTCCAACCAAGTTCTTTAAGAGTCTTATCAGCTTTCAAATGATTGCAACGATGGCAAGCGCTTACGACGTTATCCCAAGAGTGATCACCGCCACGACTTCTTGGAACAACATGATCAATAGAAGTTGCAGTGGCGGCGCAATAAACGCAACGGCCACCATCACGAGCAAAGATTGCTCTTCGAGAGAGCGGAACTGTGTGGCGATACGGAATCTTTACAAACTTATGTAGACGGATCACAGCAGGAAGAGTAAAAGAACCTGATGAGTAACGAAATTCAACGCCCGACTCTTCAACCATTGTTGCGCGATTATTCAAAACTAAAATGAGCGCGCGTCTATCAGAAACGACACCTAGTGGCTCGTAGGTGGCGTTTAGAACTAAAGTCCTTCTCGTCGTCACCGACACTTTGCTAAACCCCTTTATGCAACGCGTGGCTCGCGTCGTGGGGGAAATCCTGCCGGAACTCTCTCTGAATTGTGCGGAATTCGGGTTAAATTCTTATAAAGTCCCGCTCAAATGGAGCTCAATTTCAGCGCAAAGGAAGCCCTTGATTGGTTCTTAGGGGCCCCTGTCCGCATATTGGTCATCCTTCTTATCGCCATAGTTCTGCAACGGGTCGCATCAAGGGCAATCATGAAGGCGCTCTCAAAAGTTGCTGATGCAGATTTCATTCCTGGAGAACGAACCCAAGCCACTCGTCAACGCGAGCGTGCGCGTACTGCTGCTTCAGTTCTAAAGAGTTCCTCTAAGGCTCTGATTGGTCTTATAGCCGGAGCAATGATCCTCGGTGAATTAGGAGTTGATCTCGGTCCTCTTGTAGCTTCCGCGGGCGTTGTTGGATTTGCTGTTGGTCTTGGCGCACAAACAATCGTCCGTGATGTCTTCTCCGGAATCATCATGCTGGTAGAAGACCAATATGGTGTAGGTGATCAAGTTGAAGTTCTAGATGTAAAGGGAAGAGTTGAGACGGTAGGCCTTCGAATCACAACTATTCGTGATCGCCAAGGCACATTATGGTATTTGCGAAATGGTGAAATCTTAAAAGTTGGAAACAAATCTCAAAAAGCTCGCGGCTGATTTACCATCGAGTTCGCAGCCATAACTAAGTAACTCCAGAGCTCTTCTCTTAAGTCATCCCGCATTTCTAGTTCATCGACGGCTGATTTCATATGCCGCAACCAAACATCCCGCTCCATTTCACCAATACGAAATGCAGCGTGGCGCATCCGAAGTCTTGGATGACCTCGTTGCTCGCTATAAGTGCTCGGACCACCCCAGTATTGCTCAAGGAACATCAATAACCGCTCAGCAGCGCCTTTGATGTCATCTTCTGGGTACATCGGTCTTAAAACTGGATCAACAGAAACAAGAGCGTAGAAATGCGAGACTAACTTTTCGAAAGTTGCTCGTCCACCCATCTCTTCATAAAGGCTCATTTGTTATTAATTTTAAGCGACCAGATACCAAGTAGCGAGACCGGTATCGCAGCAAAGAGGCATAACCATCCGTAAGAGAGCGTTCCGATAATGACGCCGGCAAGCGCTCCCCCACCAGCTCCGGATAGATTCATAACTAGATCACTCGCTCCTTGCGCTGAAGTTTTTACTTCCGGAGCTACCGATTCGGTTAGAAATGCTGAGCCCGCAATCAAAGTAAAAGACCAACCCAGTCCAAGTAAGAAAAGTCCAATACCAAGTGTGATCGCGTCATCAGCGGCTGCGAAACCCGAGATCAGCGCGGAGAGCAACAGAGTAATAACGCCAATTTTTATCGTGTTTATCCGTCCAATTCGATCGCTAACAGATCCCACAATCGGCGAAAAGGCATACATTCCAACAACATGGATACTTATCACCAGACCGATGATGGTGAGCGTTACATCTACATGGGCCATGTGAACCGGTGTCATAACCATGATTGAGACCATTGCGACATGGCCGATAGCAATCGAGAGAATCGCAAATAGCGCTCTCTCATTGCCACGTATGTGAGCAAGAGCTTGCTTAGTGGAACGCTTTGCAGTTGCTGCTAAAGCTGATTCTTTCTGCGCCAAGAGATACGGATCGGGCCGTAAGAAGATTTGAATTACCAAGGTTGCGAGGAATAGTGCAACAGCTGAGATTAAATAAGGACCAACCAACCTCGGCAGGCCAACTCCTTCGGCGAGGTTTCCAGACGGTTCCATCAGATTAGGTCCAGCGACGGCACCGATTGTTAATCCCCAGACAACAAACGATAGTTGTTTAGCGCGCGTCTCATTTGTGGCTAAATCAATTGCAGCAAAACGCGCTTGATATCCGGCGGCGGAGGCGGCTCCAACAAAGAAAGTTCCAAGAAGCATGAGAAGCAAGTTCTCTTCAGCGCCACCGAGGATTGCAAATAGTGAACCAATCACGCCAGCTACATAACCAACCGATAGCGCCAGCCTTCTTCCGCCCCGAGCGGTGAGCCTTGCTAAAGGAAGTGCAAGTGCAGCCGCACCCAAAACTGAGGAAGTTTGCGCAAGCCCAGCAAGGGTTTCTGAATCAGTAATCGAAGCAACAAGCAATGATCCGGCAGCAACTGTTCCAGCAACACCAAGGCCGTTTAAAACTTGAGCAGATGCAAGAACCTTTACGGTCTTTGCTTGCTGTGTTGCAATCACTTGGTGCGCAACCAGACTGCCGTATCTGAGGGAAGTGTGAAATCTCGAATTGGTGAGCTCGAAACTAGAAGCTCTCCTTCTGGAAGTTTGATCTCGCCACCAAAATTAACTAGGCAAAGGAAGTTTCCAGGTCTACGAAAAGCTAGAACATCAGCTCCAAAATCAACCCACTCCATATCCCCATCGCCAAGACCAGCTTCCTTATGTCTAATCTCAAGGGCAGTTCGATACATATTTAGAGTTGATGCTGGATCTTTATCTTGTGATTCAACTGAGTAATCTCCCCACCATTTTGGTTGCGGTAACCAGGCTTCATCCGGGGAAACTGGTGCATTACCGGAGAATCCATGAGCAGAATTGGACGAACTCCGCCATGGAAGCGGAACGCGACAACCATCGCGGCCTTTATCTATGTTGTTAGACATATTCCAACGCGGATCCTCCAAACGATGCTCTGGAATTTCACGCACCTCAGGCAAAGCCAACTCTTCACCTTGATAAATATAAGCACCGCCGGGCAGCGCCAGCATCAAGAGCGCACCTGCGCGGGCGCGCTTCTTTCCTAACTCAAGATCTAATTTATTCACATCACCGTGGCGATCAAGAGTTGTCTCGCCAGTTCCAGGCTGCAGCCCTAGCGCGAAACGATCAACTGAACGAACGACATCATGATTGTTGAAAACCCAGGATGCCGGAGCACCAACATCTTGAATTGCTTGGAGCGAAGAATCGATATTCTTCTTTAAATCCTTTATTTCCCACTTAGAAGTAAGGAAATCAAAGTTAAAGGAGTTCGCTAACTCATCTTTACGAAGATAGAGCGCGATTCGAGAGGCCGGTGAAACCCAAGCTTCAGCAACAGCCATTCGATCGCCTTCATAAGAATCAAAGATCTTCCGCCACTTTCGGTAAATCTCGTGAACTCCCTCTTGATCCCAGAATGGCATCCGCTGTGCCGCCAACATCTCAGGCGTTGCATTTTCTTTATCCAATACATCGGGTAGGCCCTCAGCCTTGACCATTCCATGGGCGACATCAATTCGAAATCCATCTACGCCACGATCGAGCCAGAAACGAAGCGTCTTCTCAAAGTATTCATGTACTTCAGGATTCTCCCAATTAAAATCTGGTTGCTCGACTGCGAATAAATGTAAATACCACTGGCCAGGTTTTCCATCAGCTTCAGTTATGCGATGCCAAGCAGGCCCACCAAAGACAGCTTGCCAATTATTCGGCGGAAGCTCACCGTTTGCGCCCTTGCCGTCGCGGAACATATAGCGATCGCGTTCTTTCGAACCAGGCTTTGCACGTAGCGCTTCCTGGAACCAGACGTGTTGGTCAGATGAATGATTTGGAACGATATCGACGATGACGCGGATTCCCATCGCGTGCGCCTCTTTGATTAGAACTTCTGCATCTTTCAAAGTTCCGTAATCTGGTTCGATATTCATGTAATCCGAGACGTCATAGCCATGATCTTTTTGGGGCGATGGATACCAAGGAGTTATCCAAATCGCATCAATTCCTAGTCGCTTCAAGTAAGGAAGACGTGAACGAATGCCTTCAACATCGCCTTTGCCGTCGCCATTTGAATCAGCGAACGATCGAATATAAATCTGGTAGGTAACGGCATCGCGCCACCAAGGGCGCATGCTGCGCGGAATTGAGCTTGCCACTTAACCCTCCTGGATTAGGTATTGCTCGAGGAACTTACGTTCATCCTCATTAAGTGGTCTCGACTTTGAGACTGATTCATCAACGCCTACTTGAACAGTACGAATCCTCGCACAGAGCTCATCGCCATTACGGATTTCATAGACCATATTGAAAGAGGAGTTTCCAATCTTTTCGACCCAGAGATCTACATCCACAAATATCCCACCGAGCATGATTCCTTTGAAGAAATCCACCTCGGCTCGAGCAACGACCATAGCCATAAGCCCAGGCATCTCGCCTTTGGAGTGATGTTGCATAAAAGACCATTCAAAGCGCGCTTCTTGAGCGAAGGTCAAATACTTAGCATTATTAACATGACCCATCGCATCTAAGTCATCCCAGCGAACAAATGCTTTATGAGAATATTTCATCGAGTTAACTTTCTATATGTAACGCGATGTGGACGCGCAGCTTCAGGTCCTAGTCTTTCGATCTTGTTCTTTTCATATGATTCAAAGTTACCTTCAAACCAGAACCATTGGGAGTCGCCCTCATAAGCCAAGATGTGAGTAGCAACTCGATCTAAGAACCATCGATCATGCGAGATAACAACAGCGCATCCTGGGAAATCAAGTAGCGCATTTTCAAGCGAACCTAGAGTTTCAACATCAAGATCATTTGTTGGCTCATCAAGCAAAAGTAAGTTTCCGCCCATCTTTAAAGTGAGCGCCAAATTCAATCTGTTCCGCTCTCCACCTGAAAGCACACCCGCCGCTTTCTGTTGGTCTGGACCTTTAAATCCAAAAGCCGATACGTACGCTCGGCTGGGCATTTCAACTTGGCCGACCTTCATGAAATCCAAACCATCTGAGACAACTTCCCAGAGTGATTTCTTTGGATCTATACCAGCGCGAGATTGATCAACATAGGAAATCTTTACTGTCTCACCAACTTTGATACTTCCCGAATCTGGCTTCTCTAAACCAAGAATCATCTTAAATAGCGTGGTTTTTCCCGCACCATTCGGACCAATGACACCAACGATTCCATTTCGTGGCAAAGAGAAAGAGAGGTTGTCGATCAACAAACGCTCGCCAAAGCCTTTGCTCAAATTCTCTACATCAACAACAATGTTTCCAAGGCGTGGTCCCATTGGAATTTGGATCTCTTCGAAGTCAAGTTTCCGTGCTTTCTCGGCCTCCGCTGCCATCTCTTCATATCTAGCAAGACGCGCCTTTGATTTAGCTTGGCGACCCTTGGCGTTCTGGCGAACCCAATCAAGCTCCTCAGCTAGGCGTTTAGCTCGCTTTGCATCTTTCTGGCCCTCAATTTTCAAACGCTGCGCTTTTGTATCTAGATAGGTGGAGTAATTACCCTCGTATGGATAAGCACGACCTCGGTCTAACTCAAGAATCCACTGTGCAACATTGTCCAAGAAGTAACGATCGTGGGTAATCGCAACAACGGTTCCTTCATATTTGGAAAGGAACTGTTCTAACCAGAGCACAGACTCAGCATCTAAATGGTTAGTGGGCTCATCCAAAAGTAATAAATCTGGCTTTTGCAGCAGCAATTTACATAGAGCAACGCGACGTCTCTCACCACCAGAAAGCACTTTCACATCAGCATCTGGAGCTGGACAACGCAGCGCATCCATTGCTTGTTCGAGTTGCGAATCTAAATCCCAAGCATTTAAGTGATCTAACTTTTCTTGCAAACTCCCCATCTCAGCTAAGAGTTTGTCGTAATCAGCGTCTGGACTTGCCATCTCTTCGGAGACTTGATTAAAACGTGCCAGTAACGCAATAGTTTCGGCAACGCCCTCTTGAACATTTTCAAGAACATTCTTCTCTTCATTTAGTGGCGGTTCTTGGAGAAGAATTCCAACGCTATAACCAGGAGTTAGATAAGCCTCGCCATTAGATGGTTGTTGTAATCCCGCCATCATCTGTAGGACCGTTGATTTACCTGCGCCATTTGGGCCAACAACACCAATCTTGGCTCCGGGAAGGAACATGAGCGTTACGTCATCGAGAATGACTTTGTCGCCGTGCGCTTTGCGCACCTTCTTCATCGTATAAATGAACTCTGCCACGAGGCGAAACCCTATCGCTTCAGTGCTCGGTAGACTTCGACCAACAATTGCGCCCGTAGCTCAGTCGGATAGAGCACCCGCCTTCTAAGCGGGTTGTCGCAGGTTCGATTCCTGCCGGGCGCGCAAGATTGGAAGAATCCTGTGTCTTGCCTAACTTCTCTCAGTTATTTGATGCACGGTAAGTGATCCGCTCAACTCATAACTTGTTATGAAAAGTGGCTTCCCGTTGGGCGATTTATCTGCGGGCACGAAAATGACGCCTTCTGGTGACCACGCGGTTGCCTGCGCTATTGGAGTCGAAGTGGTCGGAAGCATCTGTATCCACTTAATCAATTTAGGCTCACTCGGAATAGTTACATCGAATGCAACCAGCGCGCTCATACGTTCCAGTCCCAAAAGAGCAACTCTCGAATTTCCAACCATTCCAACTGCGACACCTTCTGGCTCAGCGCCCTTATCATCCGAACGATCTTGTGGAACATAATTAACCGTGCTCCGATCAGATGAAAGAGAGTGCGAACCATTGATATTCGCTACTCCAAAAGTGGCAATTTGAATTTCCTCAAGTAATTTTCCACTATCCCAAATGGGTACACCGTTTCGATACATCGTCATTGAACGCGAACCGCGCAAAAATATTGTGTCAAAGTCCCCATCACCATCACGGTCTCCGGCGTTTGGGTTGACTTTCGAGCGACCAAGTTCGCCATTTACAGAGATATCTTTCCAATTTGGGAAACGACGACTGTCGACTTTAAGAGATGCAGCACGCAAATCATCATTAAGACATGTGTATTCGCGAGCGTCACCCTCATTCGCAGTCAAGAAATAATGTCCTGAACCAATTTTAAATCCGGCAATGGCGTCAGGCTGGCTTGGTCCCACAACATTTGCATAAGAGCGCGGACCTCTTCCAGAGTCTCTATCGCTTGTATCTATCGGAGTGGTAGAGAGCTTAGATTCAAAAGCTCGTCGAACCTCAATCCAATTCTTTCCATTAATGTCAAGTACGCCAATTCCGTTTGCTTCTTGGATGGTTACGTAGGCTTTTTCATCATCGAGCGCAACGATGTACTCTGGCTCTAAATCTTTACCAGGATCATTAACTACACTCGAGAGCGCAAGACCCTTGGCGCGCAATTCACTGGTCGTGAAACCTTTAAATCCAACAAATGTGACCTCTGGTGAAGCGGGATTAGTGAGATTAACAATTGAAACTCCGCCTAGTGGGTCTACCGCCTTCGAGTAGTCAGTAGATTCGTTTGCTGGAGTTGCAGAATCATCTTTCGCACAAACTGGTTGTCCTTCTATAGCAACGAGGGCCGTTGTGCCGGATGGGGTGAATGTGACGGCATCAGGCAAAACTCCCTTGAGGTCGGGAGTAGATAGAACTTTTCCATTTGTATCCATTACCACTAGGACGCCAGTCGGAGTTATCGGTACTCCATTGGCTGCAAATGTTTCTGCTCGATGCACCGCAGCAACTACCACATCTTTTCCTGCTGCCACACTAGTTACATCAGAGCCATAGCTCTTCAGCTCTACACGATTTATGCGAACGGGCTTACTTGGATCACTAAGGTCGTAGATATCAATCGCGTTTCGCGCCCCGTTTGTCGAAAATAGTTTCTTACTAGCAGCATGAAATGTAGGTATCTCAGCGCCTCCTTCGCCATCGCCCGAAACGATGCGACTTAACTCGGATATAGTGAATTGTTCGACATTCCCCTTTGCAGGAAGGGAGTTAAAGATGAACAATACGAGAGACAGAATTGAAATAAAGGCCAAAGTTTTCTTCTTAGCAATCATGTGCGAATGATTGCGGTTGAAAGGTTAATAGAGGGTTAATTTTCTGGTTTGGCCATGCAAACTTGAGTCGAAGAATAGTTTCGAATTACTAATAGGTATGCTGTTAAGCATGAACAAGTCAGAACTGGATTTTTCTGATGTAATTTTCAGTGGCGGAACTGGAAGAAGCGGAACCACTATCATTGGAAAGCTTCTCTCCAGACACTCTCAAATTGGACTCTCGCGCCCGGCAGAAGTAAAGATTCATGTCGCAGGAAATGGTCTTCTTGACTTGTATCTCGGGAGAAAAGTTGGTCGTTACAAGCATCTAATGCTCACAGAGAGCTTACATCTGAAGCGTTTTCAACATCGTCTCTTTAACGATTGGTGGGTTAGGGATCCAAAAGTTGGCGAGATTGCGGGTCTAATTCAAGGAATCAAGTTGGAAGAGTTGCAACATCTTATGCATGTTCTTAAGTCCAATTGGAAGAGTAGTAAGGCGTTGGCAACCATGGATTTTATGCGCAGTTTTGTTGACTCACAGAAACAAGAGTCTGGGAAGGAGAAGTGGATAGAAACCACGCCTTTGAATCTCTTTCGGGCTAATGAACTAGCGGTTTTTTTGCCCGGCTGTCGCTTCATACATATGGTAAGAGATGGACGTGATGTCATAGCTTCAGTCGTGCGAGAGAGCTGGGGCCCAAATACCTACGAGGATGGTTTGATTTGGTATCGAAGAAGGATGCGCCGGATCTTACGAAATACGAATGAACTTGGGAATCAGGTTTTTTCTCTAGCCTTAGAAGACCTTGTCATGCATAAGCGGAAGGAAAGCATCGAAGCCCTCATGGCATTTCTAAATCTCTCCATGGAAAGAAAAATGGCGAAGTACTTTGAATCGGATGTGATACCTAACAAAGTGCAGCGAGGAAGATGGAAGAGTGAGGTTACGGATATTGCGAAATTTAACGAGAGTTACTTCAAAATCGTTGAAGAATTAAAGGCCATTGACCCATCTGTGCCGCTATCAACGTGATGGTGAAGAAATTCCTCGGTAACTTGGTAGGCCTTTGAGGCGATCTCTTCGCGTTCTTGCAAATAGTTAGTAGTTGTACCTCTCAACAAGTGCTCGAATCTTGCACTCCCCTTTATCAATGGGTTACACATTGCAATATCCAAAGATTGCGAAAAGATGACTTTAGTTTCGGGTGTTACGGTATTTTTGTGCGGGAATATTGTCCTGAAGGCGATTGCGGCTAAGCGGAGAGCAGAGTTAGCTAACTTACGAAGCAAATGTCCCAAGCCTCTCTCAACTGCAGATTGAGCCAGAAATCTTTGATATCGCATTCTCTTAAAGATAAGTGAAGAGAAATTATCATTTGAAAGCATCATAATGAGAGATGCGATGTCCTTATCGCCCGTAAAGGGTGGGATGCGCTCGCACATCTGAGTTAGTTTTATTCTAATCTGCGGATTCATGAGTTCACGAGACTTTTTTTCAATATCACGAATTGAATCGCTATCTGCAAAGAGCGTTAATTTATAGTCTTCACACCATCTCGCTCTCGCTAATTGATCATCTGTGCCACGATTATTTGCAATTAAGAGAGTTGGAATTTTCGCAGGAATAACTTCGTGTACTGAGTTGTATCCTGCTGCACAAACTAAGGCATCAAATGCATGAATCACATCAGCTAGCGGAAAGTGGCGAATCACCTTTACGTTTACGCCCCGCGGTACAAGCGTCTCGCCCCTTTGATTTCGCGGTTCCTTTGCCATTACAATTTCGAGATCTGGCCATTGGGATAGACCCTTCAAAACCGCCGAAACTCGCTCATTTAGATCCTGCTCACCAACTCCGAGCTGCACAAGTACTGAAGTCCTTTCCGGATCTAAGCCAAGTTTTAGTCGAGCATCAGTCTTCGTCAAAGTCTTTTCAGAGTCATACAAGGAAACAGGAGATGTTAGAACCGCTTCATTTCGATCTTTGGTTGGCCCCCTGTCATATTCACGTGCCACATCGCCTGGTTCAATAACGTAATCCATCAACTTAGACTGTAGAGAGAGCGCAATCCCTTGTGGTTTCTTCTGCCACATGCCACGACGTATCCAGATGAAACTAACCGCTGGTCTTCTTAACTTTGCTGCGAGAATGCCAGGATACGGGACTACGCCATCGAATGTAACAACTTTTGCGTTGGTTTCATCAATTAATGCAACCAATCGATCTCTCAAGTAGTTGTCCCACCTGTGTCGCACCATCAAACCTTTATCTCTACCTGGGATGAATTCACATTCGATTTCTAATGCATTTGAGACCTCTACTACGGAATAGGCCATAGAGAGAATTATTGGTCGGGCAAAATCCTTAAGTCTTCGAGCAATTGCACTTGCTCTTATGAGGTGCCCCGCGCCAATACCATTACTCGTGATCATGATTACGGCAGGCTTTACCACTTTGACAAAGTACGAAGTGGAAATGAATGGAGGTTGGAAGCACCCTAAACAATAAGCAAACAAGCCATTATTGATTTGTCTTGACTGATAAGAGCCTATTCATTACATACGCGCTAAGAGTTCACTCTTTGTTTACTTTCCAATAGAAGACTCCCCATTGAAATGAAACAGCTCACTCATATAGAGCCCTCTACATATATTGATCGAGAGTTGAGTTGGCTCGACTTTAATCAAAGAGTCTTGGATTTGGCAGAAGACTCTGATTTACCCTTATTGGAACGAGTGCGCTTCATGGCAATTGTCTCCTCAAATTTGGATGATTTCTTTATGATTAGGGCGGCATCTGTCAAGTTAAAAGTTGAATCAGGCATTAGTTCAACGAATCTATCTGGATTTACACCAGTCCAGTTATTTGAAGAAATTCTAGAGAAATCAAAATCGTTAGTAAAAAGACAGAACGATATCTGGCATTCCTCACTACTCCCTGAACTATCGCACCAAGACATACACATCATTAAGTGGCATGACCTCACAACTAGTGAGAGAGATTATGTTAAGCAACTATTTGATGTTTCGATTTTCCCAGTGCTGACTCCGCTAGCGGTAGATCCATCTCGACCATTTCCATACATCTCTGGGCTTTCAATTAGTTTGGCCGTACTTGTTCGTAACCCTGAATCAGATGAGGAATTTTTTGCACGAGTTAAAGTACCCAATACCCTCCCTAGATTTGTAGTTGTTAATAAAGAAATAAATAGTCGCTTTATAACTCTTGAAGAGGTTATCGCAGCCCACTTAGAGGAACTTTTTCCCGGAATGATTATTGAAGATTATTTCGCATTTCGCTTAACTCGCAATGAGGACCTCGATTTAGAGGAGGAAGAGAGCGATAACTTACTTGAGACCATGGAACTAGAATTGCAACGGCGAAAATTTGGACCGCCAGTACGTCTTGAAGTCGAAGATGACATCAAAACTGAATTACTAGAGCGCCTGATTGCTGAGTTGGAGATTACAAGGAGAGAAGTTTTTAAGAATAGAGGACCATTAGATTTTACGGGGCTTCATTTCATTGCGGATCTAGAACGACCTGCTCTGAAGTATGAGCCTTTTCGTGGCGTTCTGCCTCATCCATTCCCTGGTCTAGAGGAAGCTGAAGCGCCCGAATTCTTTCAGGCGATAAGAGATGGCGAGGTCTTGCTGCATCATCCATATGACTCATTCACTTCAACCGTCGTGCGCTTTCTTGAAACCGCGGCGATTGACCCCAATGTTCTTGCCATAAAGCAGACTCTCTATCGGACCTCTGGAGATTCACCAATTATTGAGGCATTACTGGAGGCAGCGGCGGCGGGTAAACAAGTACTGGCTGTCATAGAAATTAGAGCTCGCTTTGATGAGCTTGCCAATGTTCGTTGGGCAAGGAAGTTAGAAGAAGCTGGTGTCCATGTCGTCTATGGACTCATGGGATTGAAGACTCACGCGAAACTCTCGCTTGTAGTACGAAAAGAAAACGGTCATCTGCAGCGTTATTGTCATGTTGGCACTGGAAATTACAACCCAAAGACTGCTCGACTCTATGAAGACTTTGGATTGCTCAGTGCAGATCCACGTCTATGTGAAGATTTATCCAGACTATTCAATCAACTATCGGGATTTGTTCGCGAAGAGAGTTTCGAACGTCTCTTGGTTGCCCCACGAGGTTTACGTAAAGGTTTATTGGAGCGAATTAATCGTGAAATAGAAAATGCAAAGGCTGGAAAGCCAGCAAGAATTAGATTGAAGTTAAACGCTCTACTTGATGAAGAATTTGTGGATGCTCTGTACGAAGCCTCTCAAAATGGCGTGGAGATAGAAGCTAATGTGCGCGGTATTTGTTCGCTAAAACCCGGACTTGCTGGTAAATCTGAAACTATTGTGGTGCGTTCTTTCCTAGGAAGATTTTTGGAACACTCGAGAATAATTCATTTCCATAATGATGGTAATGATGAGTTCTGGATAGGTAGCGCCGACTTAATGGATAGAAACCTCAATCGCAGAATTGAGGCGTTGGTTCGTGTCGAAAGTATCGAACATAAGGCGCGACTCAGTGCCATTCTAGACTTGTACGCAGATCCGCACGTTAGTCATTGGCAGATGCGTTCTTCCGGTGCCTGGGAACGAAAACACCTTGGGCAAGAAGGTAGATTGCAAGACCTTCACGAAATTCTTTTGAGGCAAGCGAGAAGCCGTGATTAGCGAGATTCAGGCGGCCGGGGCCGTTGTTTGGCGGCGCAACGAAGCTGGCCTAATTGAGATAGCGCTTATCCACCGCCCCGACCATGACGACTGGAGTTTTCCAAAAGGCAAGCAGGAAGATGGCGAGAGCCCGATTGCGTGTGCATATAGAGAGACTTTGGAAGAGACTGGATTTGAGGTTAGATTTAAAGAATTTCTCGGTGACATAACTTACAACACGGGTACTTCACAAAAGCGAGTCAAGTACTGGAGCGCGAAGTTCATCCAACAGGTAAGTACTCCAAATACCACCGAAGTTGATGAGATTTCCTGGAAGGGCGTCAAGGAGGCAAGCGACGTACTCACAAGAAATAGCGACAAGGAAATCCTCAGTAAGTTTGAAAGTACTGAAAAGGATTCGCAAACATTGATTTTGCTAAGGCATGCCAAAGCCATAGCCCGTGAGGAGTGGCAGGGTGAAGACCTAGATCGCCCTCTTGGTATAACTGGAGAACAACAAGCTAGACGTCTTATCTCTAATTTGTCGCCATTTGGAGTCAAGGAGATTCATTCCTCTAGCGCTGTTCGCTGCTACGAAACTATCAATCCTTTCGCACGAGCACTTCAATTAGATTATTTCTTTACAGACTCGCTAACCGAGTATGTCTACTCAAAGAATCCAACTCGAACCTTTAAGTACATTGATAGGTTACTGGAGAATTCACATCCCACACTTATCTGCGGGCATAATCCGATTCTGCCTGAATACTTGTCAGATAAGTACTCGCGTCAGGGTTTCGATATTTCTGAAGCTGCTCTTAAGCCCGGAGAAGCCTGGGTCGTTCATCACATCGGGAAAGAAGTAATTTCTGTGGACCATTTAAGTTCCCCTGTGGTCTCCTAGTCTTATTGCTTAATCCAATCGAGCCACTTTAAAACGATTCCTTCTCGGAGAGCCCAGGGGCAAATCTCTAACGTTTCTATATCAAGGCTTCGCATTACACTCTCTGCAACATACGCGCCAGCAACAATCTGTCCAGCACGCGACTTAGATACGCCTGGTAGTTCGCTACGCTCTTCTTGGCTCATTTCTGAGAGCTTCGGCAATATCTTCCTAAGTCCCTCCAGCTCAAGAGAGCGACCATCGCCTTCGGCCCAATCACCGGTTAGCCGCGCTAAAGTCCGTAATGTCTTACTCGTAGCAATTGCACGATCGGTATTTTGATGTTCCAACATCGCTGGTAATACTTCGGATAATTGAGATTCAATATAGTCTCGAAGGGCTCGTATTGATTTTCTTGTAAATGGATCACCCTCTAGATGGCTCTTTGTAACTCTTGCCGCACCGAGCGGAAGAGATATTGCAATCTCTGCAGACTCATTGACTCCGGCGGCAAGTTCCAAAGATCCACCGCCAATGTCAACCATAAGTAATCGTCCACTTGACCAGCCATACCAACGGCGGGCGGCAAGGAATGTGATTTGGGCTTCCTCTTCGCCACTCAACACTTGCAAATCTATTTCAAATTCTGAATTTAGGGCGGCGATAATCTCATCGCCATTCCTTGCCTCACGTAAAGCAGAGGTGGCAAAGGGAAGTAACTCTTCGGATTTAACTTTTCGTGCTTCGGTGACGCACGCTCGTATTGCGCTCCGTAACTGCTTTACGCCCTCAGAATCAATCAACCCGTCTGGTGAAATGAATTCCGATAGACGCAGATCAATTTTTAAATTTGTCCGTGGATTCGGTCTTGCACCTGAATATGCATCGACAACCTGTAGATGGACAGTATTTGAACCGACATCAAGTACTCCCAGTCGCACCATGGGAGTCTATTCCCTCTCTTAGAGAATTTCCCACGGAACTACAATCATAAAAGAAGAAATCCGGAGTCCTTTCGAACTCCGGATCTACTCCTTTTCTATTTAGTTAATCAACCCCTCGAAAATTGATTAACCGATTCGCGCGATTAACTTCTTATTGAAGTCATAGAGGGCGCCATCAATAACCGCAAATTCCGTTTCAGGGAATCGCTTGGCGCACTCGTCAAGAATGAAGGTCATAAGCTTCTTAACTGCAGCCGCTTTGTCCTTCTCCTTATAGTTTGTCAGAACTAACGCATACGAAGTTGAGCCAAGAAGGTAGGCGGCAGGATTGGTTGTCTTATAATCAAGAACAATCGTTCCATTACTCTCATTAAATGTGGCCGAGCCAAGGAATGCTGAGGTTCCAGCAGCTCCTGGATCAATCGCCACATCAGCGTTGTTGTAGAGTTTCGCAAAGCCCAACTTGTTCTTTGTTGCATAATCTTTCTCTGCGTAAGTGATTGAACCTGGAGTCTTTGCAGCCAGAGCCGAGACTAATTCAGATCCGCGAGCACTTTGAATCTTTCCAATGTTTGCAGGTGCGTTGATGTTTCCTGGGAAGGACGCATCAAAAGCGTTATTGCCATTCTTGGTCCAAACCGATGGCACCGCTGCGCGGAGGAAATTGGTGAGAATTCCGCTTGTTCCAGATGAATCAGCACGATAAATCACAACGATATCTTGGTTCGGTAGTCTTACATTGAGACGCTGTTGTGAATAACGCTTAACTATCGGGTTTCCTTTGGCGTCTTTCTTGGTGATTGTGGTGGTTGTACTTACCCCACCCACGGTTGTCTTCACACGCTCGGTTTCAAAGACAGCGGATTTAACATTTCTCTGATTATCCGCTCTGATCGCTGGATCATTCCATTTAGTGATTTCGCGAGCGAAAATCTTTGCAAGTGTTGTTGGTGATAAATGAAGCTGTCCCTTAATACCTGGGACGTTATAGAGAATTGCAACGGGAGCTGCCACGACTGGAAGGTGAATCATTCCTGCAGGAGCAGTTGCAGCAAGATGAGGAGTGTCCGACCAGCCAAAATCAAAGTCACCCTTATCAATACCTGCGCGACCCGCGCCGGAACCTAAGGAGTTATAAACATAACTATCGCCAGAAAAACGAGCATATTCTGCTTTGCAGGCGTCAAGAATGGGGTTTGCAAATGTTGCTCCACCGCCAACGAGATTTACTGCGTGGGCCGGAGCTGCAATCAGCGAGAACGCTGCTGCGATTATTGCGATTTTCGAGAGTGTCTTGCGGACCAATTTGGTCTCCTTTTCTATCGAGAGTACAACGTGGCAGAAACCTAGAAAACTGGAGGTAACTAAGGTGATGTTCTCGCTAAACTAATTGGAAACAAAAGGTGAATAATTGGATTTAGCCGAAGCGCCCTGTCACGTAATTCTCTGTCCTCTTATCTTTCGGGTTCGAGAAGATTTCACTGGTCGGGCCGGACTCAATCATCATTCCCGGATGGCCATCGGCCAAGAAGAATGCTGTGTAATCGGATATGCGAGCTGCTTGCTGCATGTTGTGAGTAACAATGATGACTGTCATGGTCTCAGAAAGCTCTCGAATAGTCTCTTCAATTCTTAAAGTTGATCCTGGGTCAAGGGCAGAACATGGCTCATCCATCAAAAGAACCTGAGGATTAACCGCAAGCGATCTAGCGATACATAAACGCTGTTGCTGGCCGCCAGATAACGAGCCGCCGTGCGCATCAAGACGGTCCTTCACTTCATTCCAAAGCCCGGCCCGTACGAGGCACTCCTCCATCAATTCTTCTTTGTTGCTCTGCTTTAACTGAGCGAGTTTTAAGCCAGATAGAACATTCTCACCAATAGTCATTGAGGGGAATGGATTTGGTTTCTGGAAGACCATGCCAATCTTTAAGCGGATCTTTGTGACATCAACACCGGAGGCGTAGATATCCCTTCCATCGAGGAGAACCTCGCCCGCCATTGCTGCGGTGGGTATGAATTCATGCATACGATTTAAAGTTCTAATGAAAGTTGATTTTCCACATCCCGAGGGACCGATAAGTGCAGTTACTGTGCCAGCTGCAAAGTCGAGTGACACATCCGCAAGGACATGGTTCTTTCCGAACCAAGCATGGACGCTGCGGGCCTCAAGGCCAGTGCCGAGCGCGTGCTTACCCGGAGATCTATTGGCATTTGCGGCTGCCACACTTGCCAACGATGATGGTTTCACATTCTCTGTCATCTCTATCTCCTAGCCTTCCCCAAACGTCGTGCCGAAAAGAACAGAATCATCACAAGTGCTAAGAGCACCAAAATCGATGCCCATGCTCGAGCATTAGATTCAGCCGAACCAGAAATCAGCGCCTTCCAAATCGCGAATGGAATTGAACCCATAACGCCATCTACGGGATTCAGGTTGGTTTCATCGCCACCGCCGGTAGTGAAAAGTAACGGCGCTGTCTCTCCCGCGATCCGAGCAATTCCAAGAATCATTGCGGTGATAAGCCCACTCTTTGCGGCCGGGACTACCACCATTGCCACAGTTCGCCATTGTGTAGCTCCTAAAGCAAGCCCTGCTTCTCTTAAATCTTCAGCAATTAGCAGTAAGACTTCCTCGGCAGTTCGAGCCACGGTAGGCAACATCAAGATTGCAAGGGCTAGCGCTCCCCATAAACCATTAAATCCTCTACCTGAGCCGGAAATAATTGCCGAATAAATGAAAAGGCCTGCAACGATTGAGGGAACTCCGCTCATTGCCTGGACTAGGAAGCGAATCAATCTAGATCCTGGGCCACGAATCTCAGTTAGATAAATTGCGGTGGAGATTCCAAGTGGGACTGAAATTAAAGTCGCGATGATAATCATGATGAAAGTTCCAATAATTGCATGGAGAATTCCACCGACATTCAAAGGATCATTTACGCTCGCTAGGCCCATATCGGTCGTGAAGAAACCTACATAGAGCCCCTTCGTGCCACGCACAAGGACTGTTCCTAAGATGCTAATCACCGGAAACATTGCAAGTAAAGCAAGTGAGGTAATTATCGATGCAACTGCAGCATTCTTTGCCGCTTGCTTACCTCTACTTCGACCCGCAAGGAATGTTGAAACTAAAGTCGTACAAATTACTGCGCTTGCAAAGGCGCCTAGTTTTCCAGCGAAACCAGTAAATTCAACGAGCGCCCAAGTGCCCAGAAACACAACTAATATCCCGAGATAAGTAGGAATCAAGTCGCGCTGCTTTGGTCGCCACGGTTTCTGTGGCTTTGGATAACTCAAAGTCGCTGTGCTCATGGCTATCGTCCCTGCTTAACTGTGCGACTTACCAACAGATCGGCCAACATATTTACAACAAGTGTGAGTAAGAAAAGCATCAAGCCGGCGGCCATCAACGCCTTGATTTCTTCTGCTGAGGCCTCGCCAAATTTGAGAATAATTAGGGAGGCAACGTTTCCACCAGCTCCAAGAAGTATCTGGAAATTCGCCTGGAAAATAATATTTAGTACGGTGAAGACTGCGACGGTCTCACCCATCGCTCTTCCTAATCCCAACATGGCTCCGCCAACAACTCCGCTGTATCCAAAGGGAAGGACTACCGCGCGGATCATGGTCCATTTGGTGGCGCCTAGAGCATAAGCTGCTTGAATTCGATCGAGTGGGGTCTGTGAGAAAACTTCCCGCGCAATCGAAGTAACAATCGGAATGATCATGATTGCTAAAACTAATCCGGCGATGAATGGAGATCTAGAAAAGAACGGGGTTGAAACATCAAACAATGGAATCCATCCCAAATATTTATGGAGAAGCTTCGCCCAATATTCGCCGCTTGGCATAAGAACATTGAAGCCCCATAGTCCAAAGAGAATCGACGGAAATGCTGCCATTAAATCTATAACACCTACTAAGAACCCACGAATAGCGTTCGGTGCATAGAAGTTCAAATAGAGCGCCGCTGCGATTGAAATAGGAACACCAATTGCTACTGCAATGAGCGCGGTAATGATCGTTCCAATCAACATCGCGCCAATCCCGTAAACGGATGGATCTTCGCCAGCGGTTCCATCTGAATTAATTGAGGAGTACCACTCATACCCAGTAATGAAGGAGAGTCCTTCGCGGGCAAGGATTTCAAAACCGCGAAGCCCTAAAAAGATTGCGATTGCCGCGAGAATTACTAACGAAGATAGAGCTCCAGTAAAAATGACCGCCCTAAAAATCTTGTCTGAGGTTCTAGGTTTTGTGGTTATAACGCGTGGCGTGGGTGCGGTTATCTGCTTCTCTTCAGCCAAGGTCACGGCGCGATACTGCTACCAACCGTGGCAACGGGGGTTGAGTAATAGTTAACAGAAGGTGAACGAGCCATGAAATCTCACCTTCCCCAGGCCTGCCCCTAGCCTTGCCTCATGGCTAACGAGAACCCGCCCCTGGTCTGGGTTGATTGCGAGATGACCGGGCTGGATCTCAATAAAGATGCCTTGATTGAAATTGCTGTCCTTGTAACGGATGAAAACTTAAATGTCCTTGGCGACGGAATCGATCTCGTTATACAAACGCAAACAGAGAAGTTAGATGGAATGAGCCCAGAGGTTAGAGCGATGCATACCGAATCCGGACTCCTTGAGAAACTCAAAGATGGCGTAAAGATGAGTTTTGCAGAGGAGAAAATCCTCGAATACCTATCTAACTTCACCTCTGCCGGTAAATCCCCCATCGCTGGCAACTCAATTGGGATGGACCGAAACTTCATCAATAGAGATATGCCGAGGCTCGGCGCTTTCTTGCACTATCGATCTGTGGATGTCTCATCGATAAAGGAACTAGCGAGAAGGTGGTATCCAAAAGTTTATTTTTCCGCTCCAAAGAAGACAGGTAATCACCGAGCCCTTGGAGATATTCAAGATTCAATCGCGGAGCTGAAGTACTACCGCGAGAACATATTTATCTCAAACGCCTAATCGGTCTAGCGCCTTAATTAGAGTTTCGTCTTCACTAAATAAAGTCCTCGAGAAATCCAACTTTGGCTTTATCGTATTCGCCAACCTAAAAATCAAATGGCCAGCACCTTCCTCATCTCCTAAAAGAAGTAATACAAAAGTCCGCTCTCCCATTCTTGCCAGTAAATCGCCACCACGAAGCTCGCTATTTAACTTGCGGGCACAATCAACCAATACATCATCGGACATCTCCGGCAATCGGATGGCAATAACCGCGAGAGACTGACCCTTTCGGTTAGCCCAGGATTTAACGCGCTTCGCGCTCTCATAGAAGTGAAACGGGGTCATCAATCCAGTCAATTTGTCGTACATCAGCTCGCTCACTCCATAAGGCTTCACTGCCGTCAAGGGCAATAAAAGTGATTTCTCATCCCCTATTCTTCGGATATGCAAGTAAGAAAATGGGCAGCCGCTTTCGCCAATCTTGAGGCTTTATTCCTAATTTCTCTTGCTCTCTATCTCTTTACAAGATCTGTCACCTCTGATGTCGAGGAGCTAGATGCTGTTATTGCCGAAATCATCTTCCTAATTGCTGGTGCTGCGGGGCTCTTCTTCGCAGGACGAGGAATTCTGCGCGGCAAGAGATACGGAAGAGGGCCAATTGTGATGGCAAATCTCATCGCTCTTGGAGTCGCTTATTACATGATTGATGGTGATCGAATCTCTTGGGGAATCACGCTCGGTGCTGTCGCTATTACGACTGCAGGACTAGCAATTGCAGCGATTCCTCACCGAATTGGGGGTAATGGCTCCGCATCACTATAGTTTCCCCCGCTTCACGGGTTGTTAGCTCAGATGGTAGAGCAGGTGACTCTTAATCACCGGGTCGGCGGTTCGATCCCGTCACAACCCACTCTTGGGTCTACGATTATTTTCTAATGAAAAAACTCATTGGACTTACTAGATATGCCGTCTTTGTTCCTGCATTAGCTTCAATTATTGGAGCGATTTTGTTAATGGGCCAAGGATCGCTGGAGATTTTGAAAGTTGTCTATAGCGCTATTTCTAGCGAATATGGTTTGAAGGAAACTATTGTAGAAGTTTTGACTGCTGTAGATGCAATCCTGCTTGGAACTGTTCTCCTGGTTATCGGTTATGGACTATACGAACTATTTATTGATGCAGAAATAGAAGTTCCACTTTGGTTACGAGTGCGAGATTTAGATGACTTGAAATCCAAGTTAATTGGAGTTGTTGTCGCAATACTTGCTGTTGTCTTTGTGGGTGTATTTGTAGACTCAAATAGATCTGAAGATGTCATCTCTTACGGAGTGGGTGCCGGGGCTCTCGTTGTTGGTTTGGCTATTTTTGCCTTCGCAACAAAGAAATCGGATAAAGACTAGAACTACTGGTCGATAAAGTGAGTGAAAGACCAGCCCCAAATCCAAGCGAAGAAGAAAACACCTAGCGGGTAGAGAATGTCGAAGAGTTCCATGAATTTAGGGTACGCCCCTGATAGAAAATATCGGTGAGGCTTACCAAGGAATTACTTCGCGATCTTCCCAGAGCACTCCCGTTTGATCACCCGATTTGAACTCTCTTGTTGCCAACCAAATCGCCGTCTCGGCTCCTTCGGCTGCACTTCGTGGGGCATCGGGGCCGCCCATGTCGGTGCGGCTGTGATTAGGGCAGATTGCATCAATGAGGAATCCACGAGATCCATGTCCCGTTTCATGTGCAAGGTTTCTTACTAGTGCGTTAACGCCAGCTTTAGAGATTCGATAAGGAGCAAGTCCTCCTGCGTTTCCTGGACCAGACATTCGCCCAAGGCAAGCAGAAAAGATAATTATTCGACCATCTCTCGCCTCGGCCATTTTTGATCCAAAGGCATTTACTAGAGTGAACGTTGAATTCAAATTGATATTTAATACTCGATTCCATTCTTGATCATTAGTTCTAAGTGTTTTTGCCATTTTGTCACTCATAACGCCGTGGGCTAAGACCACAATTTGAGGTACGCCATATTTAGCCAGCATTGCCTCAGAGAGTGCACGTGCTTGGGATTGGTCCTCTAGATCAGCTCTCTCAAATTCACAGCCGAGTTCAGAAGCTGTCGCACTTCCACGAGTTAAATCTTTTCCGATGATAACGACCCTATGACCTTGCTTTACTAGAGCGCTGGCTACTTCCTTACCTAAGCCACGGCTTCCACCGGAAATAAAAGCTAGTTTCATTAGTTCTTGATCACCTCAACTCTTTCGTAGCCCCGCAGAGTAAAGGAGTCTCTACGTTTTGGCTCGCCAGAAAGTTCCAAGTTTGGAAAGTGCTTGATTAGGGAAGGAAGAGCGATTGACATCTCAAGTCGTGCAAGTGGGGCGCCAATACAGAAGTGAATTCCACCGCCAAAGCTAATGTGAGGATTTGGCGAACGAGTGATATCCATAGAATCTGGGTTGGCAAAGATACTTCCATCGCGGTTTGCCGCTCCCAGCAAACTAGCGATCTTCTCGCCCTCTCTAATCATCACTCCACCTATCTCTACATCTTCTTTAGCAGTCCGCTCAAAAAGTTGTAGGGGTGAGTCAAAGCGAAGGAACTCCTCGATAGCAGTTTCTCCATGCTTATCAGGATCTCTGAAGAGTAACTTTCGCTGTTCTTGATTATTTAGAAGGGCGACCATCCCATTTCCAAAGCCATTAACGCTCGCTTCGTGGCCCGCATTAAGAAGCAGAACACAGGTTGCGATTAGCTCATGGGCCGAAAGACGTTCGCCCGCTTCTTCGACTTGAGCTAATTCTGAAATCAAGTCACTACCGGGATTGGCTTTACGAGCAAGCATTAATTCATGAACATATTGAGAGAATTCTGAGGCTGCTTTCCGGGCCTCTTGCTTTACTAAATCAGAGGGAGACACTTCATACATCTTCACGATTGCTTGAGACCAAGGGCGCAACAGGCGCTCTTCGGATCTTGGAAAGCCTAAAAGTTCAGCAATTATTCTTACCGGTAGAGGTTCTGCGTAGTCTGCGATTAGATCGAAGCTTGGTACTCCATTGGTTAACTCATCCAGCAATTCTTTAACTATTTCCTCTATTTTCGGGCGGAGCGATTCGATTCGATTTCTATTGAAAGCTTTAGAAATGAGACCACGTAAGCGAGTGTGTTTAGGCGGTTCGCTTTCAAGAATAGATTCTGAGTGGAGCCAATTAAAGGTTTGCCAATCCGATTCAGGTTCTCGATCGACGTAGATTCGACCTAGCGATTTATTACGTAGTACTTCACTTGCATCTTTATGGGTAGCAGCTAGGTAAATACCGAGCCCTTCATGCCAGATTGGTTTTCCTTCGGCTCTTAGCCTTGCAAGAAACGGATAAGGATCCGAGATGAATTCGGGGTCCTTGAGGTCAATCATCATTTAAGTATAAGAGTAACCTTGCAACCTATGGCAGCTGATAAGTCGAAGCGCGAATCGCACTTCCCGGCAATCGAGAAGAGATATGGCGAACCGATGAGTTATTGGTTCACCCAATTGAAGAAGGTTTCAGGAAAGAAATACCCCGAACAGATGGCTTTTCTACAAGAGAACTATGGCTTCTCTCGCGCCCACGCAAATGCGCTAGTGATGTTTACGAGGGGCTCTACCTCCTCGCGTCGACATGAATCGCCTAAGGATTACTTTGCGACTCTTGATAAAGATAAAGCTAAAACTATGAAGAAGATTTTCAAGGTAATCCAATCTAAATACCCAAAACTTGAGCTAGTTATCGCTTGGAATCAGCCGATGCTGAAAGATAAAGAGAGATATGTATTTGGCTGTTCTGCTTCCAAAAACCATATAACTATCGCTCCTTGGGATCCCAAAGTTATAAAAAAAGTCGCGCCTATGCTCGAGGGTTATGTCGTCAATAAGAAGACGATTCGAGTGCCTTCAGATTGGAAAGTAGATTCA
>VERH01000047.1 GCA_018882735.1 Candidatus Nanopelagicaceae bacterium | reverse complement strand
CGTTATTCACGTATTGTTGTAATCGAAGACGGGATTAAGAGTGGCGGAATTTCTAGCGCGCTCTCCGATGCCTTCCGAGAGCTCGATATTGCAATTCCAATCCATTCAATCGGAATCCCCGTTGATTTCTTCGAGCACTCCAAACGGAACCAGATCCTTGAGGATCTAGGAATTACCGTTCAATCAGTCGCACGACAATTAGTTACTTGGTTTTCAAGTGGCGCTAA
This sequence comes from Candidatus Nanopelagicaceae bacterium, assembly GCA_018882735.1. Taxonomy (GTDB): domain Bacteria; phylum Actinomycetota; class Actinomycetes; order Nanopelagicales; family Nanopelagicaceae; genus MAG-120802. The sequence goes on along the minus strand of VERH01000047.1, from coordinate 7,152 downwards.
GCAGGAAGTGACGCAACTCCATGTGGATGAAAGCGCTTCCCGCAAACCGACTCACTAACTCCTTCACGATCTAAGTAAGGAAGAATTCCGCCCAAGTGAAGTGGCCATCCTGCTCCAAGCAACATACATAGATCGATTTCTGATGGGGTTGCTACAACGCCCTCATCGAGCATCATCCGTGCTTCTTCTGCGAGAGCCTTAAGGGCGCGCAACCTAACCTCTTCTGATGTTGATGGGGCGGTGCCCTTTTCGACCAGCGCAAGCGCTTCTTGGTTAGCTACTAACTTTCCGGATTCATCCTTAACATAAAAGGCCTTAACTCCCTTTTCTACCAAACGAGAGACAGTCGGTGAGACCTTATAACGTGGACCAAGATTTGCATTTAGAGTCTTTGAAACATGAAGTGCAACGCCTGGGCCTACTAATCCAAATAGCTCAAGTGGCGACATCGGGAATCCGAGGGGGCGAAGGGCAGAATCTGCGACGTCGTAAGGAGTTCCTTCATCTATCGCATCTGTCACTTCTCCCATAAAGCGGGTTAGCAATCGATTTACTACAAAGCCCGGTGCATCCTTACAGATAATCATCGTCTTCTTAAGTTCTTTGCCAACGTTTATGGCCGTAGCAGTTGTTGCATCATCAGTCTTTGAGGTGCGAGCGACCTCAAGAAGTGGCATGACTGCGACTGGATTGAAGAAGTGGAAGCCGACAACCCGCTCGGGATGAGCAAGGCCTTCGCCCATCTTCTCTACAGAGAGCGAGGATGTATTCGTAGCGAGTACGCATTCGGGAGAAATAATTTTCTCCAACTCTTTAAAGAGTTTCTGCTTGATTGATAGCTCCTCAAAGACCGCTTCAATTATGAAATCAGCGCCAGCAAATACGCCCTGGTCGGTAGAGCCACTTACTAGACCCTTCAGGCGCGCAGCCCCTTCAGAATTCATTCGTTTCTTCTCGACCAATTTATCTATCTCGCCATGAATCCAGGCAACTCCCTTATCGACGCGAGCTTGATCAAGATCGGTTAGGACAACTGGAACTTTTAGATTTCGCATAATCAAGAGTGCAAGCTGTGAGGCCATAAGACCCGCGCCAACTACGCCTACTTTGGAGACCTTGCGAGCAAGAGCTGGCTTTGGGGCTCCTTCAACCTTCTTCTTTTTCTTCTGAATCAGATTAAAGGCATATAGCGAGGCGCGCAGCGGATTGGCCATAACCAGGTTTGCAAGAACTTCATCCTCGGCATCAAAACCTTGATCTAGGGTGTTTGTTCTAGCGGCGGCAATGAGTTCCAAGGCGCGACGAGGGGATTCGATATCTGCGCCACCATACTTCTTTGCGGCCGCTGCCTTACCAGTTTCAATCGCGCGCACCCAGGCGGCCTCGTCCTTAGTGTGATCTAGGCGTTCAATTTTCTTCTTGCCGCTCAATATATCGGCGGCAAAGGCACAGGACTTCTCCAAGAAATCTGCCGGCTCGAATACTGCATCGACAACGCCGAGGGAGAGCGCATCTTTAGCTTTCATCATGGTGTTGTTATTTAAAGCATTGAGAATAATTACTTGAACAGCTTTCTCAGGACCGATTAATTTAGGCAGAATCGTCGCGCCACCCCAGCCCGGTACAAGTCCAAGGAAGCACTCGGGGAGTGCGGTGAATGCAGTTGAGGCTAGCGTGCGATAGTTACAGTGAAGGCCAATCTCAAGTCCACCGCCAAGGGCTAACCCATTGGTAAATGCGAAGGTTGGCTTTTTGCTACGGGCGAAGCGCTTAAATAAATCATGGCCAAACTTTCCAATTGCCAGAGCCTGAGATTTATCTTTAACAAATGGCAGAGCTGAAAGATCTGCTCCTGCTGCAAAGATGAAAGGCTTACCAGTGATTGCAATCGCTGAAGAAGAACTTGCTTCTGCAGAAGTTAATGCAACTTCAATCTCTTGAAGCGATTTTGGTCCAAGCGTGTTAGGCCGGTTGTAATCAAGGCCATTATCTAGAGTTATGAGCGAGAGCGTCCCGCTGAAACCAAATGGTGAAAGATCTACCTCGCGGAGCAGCGCCTTTGTTACAACCTCTTCCGGTGCACCTTCAGGGGTATTTAGATCGCTCATCGTTTAAGCCTTTCCAAAGTCTCTGTGATTTGGGTTCTCCCAGATAACGGTTCCGCCCATTCCTAAACCAATGCACATGGTCGTAATTCCATAACGAACCTCGGGGCGCTCTTTAAAACCTTCTGCGAGATTTAGCATAAGTCTGATTCCAGATGAGGCCAGTGGATGTCCCACAGCAATTGCTCCACCATAGATATTTACTCTTGGGTCGTCATCTGCAATACCGAAGTAATCTAAGAAGGAGAGGACTTGGATGGAGAAAGCCTCATTGATTTCAAATAGGCCAATATCGCCAATTTCTAGCCCGGCTAGTTTTAGCGCTTTCAAAGTCGAAGGGACTGGTCCATAACCCATAATTTCTGGCTCGACTCCGGCGAATGCGAATGTAACTAACTTTGCCTTTATTCCAAGGCCTAGCTCTTTGGCTTTGCTCTCGCTCGCAAGAAGTGCGGCGGTTGCGCCGTCATTTAGGCCGGCTGCATTTCCTGCAGTAACTCTTCCTGAAGGTCGAAACGGAGTCTTTAAAGCAGCTAGCGCCTCCAAAGTTGTTCCTGGACGAGGCGGTTCATCGACGGTTGCTACGCCCCAACCTTGTTCAGCATTTCGTACTGCAACTGGAATCAAGTTCGGTTGAATTTTCCCTTTCTTGTAGGCAGCCGCGGTCTTTTCTTGAGAAGCGAGCGCGTACTTATCCGCGCGCTCTTTTGTTAGATGTGGAAACTTATCGTGAAGTCGTTCTGCGGTATTTCCCATAGAGAGCGCATCGGTATCAACGATCCTTTCAGCGAGATATCTTGGATTTGGGTCCATACCTTCGCCCATTGGATGGTTACCCATATGTTCAACGCCGCCTGCAATTGCAAGGTTGTATGCGCCCATATTTATCGCGCCAGCAATTGTGGTGACTGAGGTCATCGCTCCTGCGCACCAACGATCAACCGAGTAACCCGGAACAGTGTTTGGAAGTCCGGAGAGTATTGCTGCGGAGCGACCGATATTCATACCTTGATCACCAAATTGAGTAGCGGCGGCGATTGCAACATCATCGATATCGCTTGGACTTACTCCCGGATTTCGCTCTAGGAGTCCGCGGATTGCGCGAACCATGATGTCATCGGCGCGAGTGCCGGCATAGAGACTCCCTGCTTTGCCAAAGGGAGTGCGGACAGCATCAACAAGAACTACATTGGTTTTGGCGGTGGCAGATTTCATGCCAGAACCCTACTCGCCAGTAGGCTTTTTCGACACCCATCGGATTGGTCCGACATGCTCTAGGGCCACGCTCTTTCCAACTTCGAATTTCAGTGGACCGGTCACTCTTACTTTTATCTCCTTGGAGTATCCGGGCAGCGCTAGTTCGAGAACGGCGTCGTGGCCGTAATAGTGGATCTGGGTGATTTTGGCCTTGGGTAAATCAGCCTTCTTCTCATGAACTCTAATCTCTTCTGGCCGGATCAAAATCGAACCCACCTCTAATTCACCGGAAGTCTTACCAGAGAGAGAGTGAAGGGGAGAGAGCAACTTAGCGCGGTTCTTCATTAGTCGCCGGGCCGGTAGCTCGAGAATATCGCCAGTACTCTCGGCGATATCTGCAGAGACCGGGTCCATGTAAACACTTTCTGGAGTGCCTGATTGCACGACTTGGCCATCTCGCATAAGTGCGATGAGATCGGCAGAAACAAGAGCATCTTCGCGATCATGGGTAACCATAAGAGAAGTTGTCTTTGACTTCTTCAACAATGAGACAACCTCACCGCTTACCTCGGCCCTTAAAGCATGATCCAGATTTGAGAATGGTTCATCAAGTAGAACTATGGCGGGGCGAATAGCTAGCGCTCGAGCTAGCGCAACGCGAGTTTGTTGGCCACCGCTTAGTTGGTGAGGCTTGCGAGCTGCGTATCCGCTCAGCCCAACAAGCTCTAACATCTCTTCAATTACCAATTTACGATCAACTTCGCCGACATTCTTTGAGAGCGCAAAGCCAACGTTTTCACCGACGCTTAAATGAGGAAACAATCCACCTTCTTGGGGTAGATATCCGATATTTCGTTTGTGTGGTGGTAGTACCAGTGATGAAACGCTCACCAGTTGTTTTCCAAAACGGATGGCTCCGGAAGATGGGCGAACTAATCCAGCGATTGTGCGGAGCAAAGTCGTCTTGCCACATCCAGATGGACCTAAGAGCGCCGCAAATGATCCGGAGGGGATGGTGAGGGTTAAATTTCGAAGAACTTCTTTAGAGCCAAGATGTACTCCGAGATCCTTGATTTCTAAGGTAGTCATTGGAGTTCACCTCGCTCGGAATCTCGATCAGGTCTGCTGATTAAGAATGTGGGGATAGCCGCTATAGCTACGAGGAGTAAAGCGTAAGGGGCAGCCTCACTAAAGCGGAAAATCGCTGTGTTGTTCCAGATCTCAGTAGCGAGCGTTTCAAAACCAGTTGGTCTAAGCATGAGAGTGGCAGGAAGTTCTTTCATGGCAGATAAGAAAACTAAGAGAGTACCGGTAAGAACTCCAGGAGCTGCAAGCGGAAGCGTGACTCGATGGAAAATTTGAGATTTTGATTGACCAAGGGTCGCCGCAATTTCAGTCAAATTTTCCGGAACGCGAGAGAGGGAGGTTCTAATCGTTCCAACGGAACGTGCCAAGAAGAGAATTGAATAAGAAAGCGCGAGCAAACCGATTGTTTGATATGCCCATGGAAAATCAGATCCAAAGGCAACGAGAGCTAACCCCATGACTATCCCGGGCAGCGCATTAACCAACAGAACACCGCGCTCTGCGGCCCTTCCGATAAGCGTTGCTCTAAGGGCGAGGATTGCAATAGGCAAGGCAAGAACCAGAGCAATTGCTGCACCGAGGGATGACACGACTACAGTAGAAAACGCGGCATGGAAGAGAGCAAGTAAATTTATTGGCTCTGGACGCGCAATGAAGCGATAGATTAGAACTGATAGTGGAGCGACCAGCGCCAGAATTAAGTAAAGCGAGATAAATCCAGTCGCGATTACTCTAGATCTGATGGATTGGAGCTTATCTGGTTGACGAGTAATCGATACTGAGCTCTTCACGAGTCGAGAGCGTCGGCGGGTTGAGGTTTCGAGTCCGATAACAAGCGATGAGACTGAAACTAGCATCAGAGCTAACACTGCAGCGCTACTTCGATCAAAGCTTCCTTGGTAAGTATTTTGAATTGCGCGAGTAAAAGTATCTACACCGAGAAGCGATACCGCTCCAAAATCACTAAGGACATAGAGCGCTACAAGGAGAGCGCCAGCCGAGAGCGCATTTCTGACTTGAGGCAGTGTGATTCGAGTGAGGATTTGGAGTTGGTTTAGTCCTAAGGTCTGTGCGACATCTACTTGCGAGGAGTCAATCCGTCGAAGCGCAGCCATTGCAGCTAGGGTCACATATGGAGCGGTAGAGAGCGTAAGGACAATAACAGCAGCTAAGAAACCACTGGGAAGAAGATCAATCGATAACCAGCTATAGGTGAAGACATAACTTGGTATCGCAATTGGAAGAACTGATAGAGCTCGAATTAAGTTGGAAAGAGGTAAACGAATGGCGTGCAGTGACCAGGCAATTAGGAAACCAATCACAGTAGCGAGAGTTGCGACTAGGGCGACGAGCATCACGGTAGTAAGTAAGACTTCTAAAGTCTTGGCTCTAAAAATGACAATCCTTAGTGATTCAAAATCGCTCTGGGCGGCTCTTCTGATGAGATAGAGAAGAGGAAGAGCTACAAATGAGAGCGAGAGCAGCCCGGCAAGAATTAGTAATGGTGAAGCGTTTCCTCGAACATTAGCTGGAGCCTGTGGTGCTACTGAACTCTCCTTCAAAAGACTCATTTCGATTAGAGCAAGCCAACTTTTATGAGTAACCGTTGGGTCCGCTGTAGGTCAGCAAGGTCGGTTAACTTAACGTTTGGCGCCTGAACTTCACTTAGCGCTATTAATCCATCGGGCTTCAAAGAGGGATCGACAACTGAGTACTCGTGTACCTCAGCGACAAATCTCTCCTGAACCTCCTTAGATAGTAAGTACTCAACCAATTGTTTAGCTACTTCTTGCTTCTTGCTCATTCGAACAATTCCTACTCCAGATGCGTTTACTAGATTTCCAACATCGCCCGCCTTGAAGTAATGGTTCTCAACATTAATCTTTCGCCCCAATTCTTCAGAAACTTCGTAGATGTAATAATGATTTACCAAGCCAGCATCGATCTCGCCGGAGTCAATCGCCTCAACAATTAAGCTGTTCTTCTCAAAGTACTTAGGGGAGTTCGCGACGATGCCACGAAGCCACTTTTCAGTGGCGGCTTCACCGCGCATCTCTATCATCGCAGTAACAAATGCCTGAAAAGAAGCATTAGTAGGTGCGATGCCCAGGCGACCCTTCCATTCCGGATTCACTAAGTCATCGACGCTTGCGGGTAGTGCACTTACGCGATCTGGCGCATAGGCCAAGATTCTTACCCGTCCGGTTAGCGCCACCCAATCACTCTTTGAGGATCTGAAGTACTCTCCAACTTCATTTAGAAGAGTATCCGGCAAATTGGCTAATAGCCCCGCGCCAGAAACTGCTCCGAGCGCTCCTGCATCCTGAGAAATGAATAGATCAGCAGGGGAATTTTCGCCCTCCTCGAGAATTTGGGCGGCAAGAGCGGCCGAGTCACCGTACCTAACATCGAGCTCAATTCCCGTTGTCGCCGTGAAATCCTCAAAGACCGAGGCTATGTACTCGGCGGTTCTGCCGGAGTAGATAACGAGAGTTGAGCTCTCATCTCGCGAACCCGAGCAGGCAATTAGTGAGAAAGTTAGAGTCAAGGCGCCCAATAGGGCTAGTGACTTTAATAGGGACTTTGATAGGGACTTCCTGAGGGCTGAGGATCTATTGCGCATGAGGAGACCCTAATTCCCGTGCCCGAATTACGCAACATTTATGTTGCGTAATTCCACTCACTCTTCTGGAGCGGGCTCTACCGGAACCACCGGCGGCTCGGTATTTGCGAGGGCGTTGGTAAGGGGCTCAATCGAGAGACG
>VERH01000070.1 GCA_018882735.1 Candidatus Nanopelagicaceae bacterium | reverse complement strand
ACGTTGTGTTAGTTGGAAAGGGAATCACATTTGATACGGGTGGAGTTTCGCTAAAGCGACCATACGATCTGATGGCGCCCATGAAGAGTGATATGGCTGGCGCCGCTGCGGTGTTGATGACGGTGGCTGCCGCTGCGGATTTGAAACTAAAGGTGCGAGTAACTGGGCTTTTGATGTTGGCCGAGAATGCACTTTCTGGCACATCGCAGCGACCAAGTGATGTGATTAAGCATTACGGTGGAACCACAGTTGAAGTATTGAATACCGATGCAGAAGGGCGGCTAGTTCTTGCCGATGGCCTCGCTTATGCCGATAAGAATCTAAATCCAGATTATCTAATCGATATTGCCACGCTGACTGGGGCTGCTACTTTGGGACTTGGTCGCCAATATGGAGCTATGTATACGCGCAATGTAAAGGTAGCTAGCGCTTTAAATGAGATTGGTGAATACATAGGCGATCGAATCTGGCACATGCCACTAATTGATGATTATGGAATTGCTCTTGAGAGTGATATCGCTGATTTAAATCACTTGGGTAATAAATTTAAATTCCAAGCTGGTTCGGTAACTGCTGCGCTATTCCTGGAGAGATTTGCTGGAAAGCGTAATTGGATTCATTTAGATATCGCAGGGCCCGCTAGATCGGAAAGCGATGCGGGAGAGAATCCAAAAGGCGGAACTGGCTTTGGCGTGCGGCTCTTAACGGAATGGTTAGCAACCCTTTGATATCTGCATTCTCTGAACGCGGCGATATGCGGGCATTCGCCAACAACTACATACCCGAAACTGAAATTATGCAGCGTGCCCGGCAACGCGGCGTTGAAATTGGTAGCTATGAGACAACGCCAGCAGTTGGCTCGCTCCTTCGTTATCTAACTCATCTAGTTGGAGCATCATCTATTGTTGAAGTAGGAACTGGCTCTGGAGTTAGTGGTTTATGGATTATCCCCTCAATGATTGATAAAGGACTCTTTACATCAATTGATGATGAAGTTGAAAATGCCCGCCTTGCCAAACAGGCATTTGATGAAGCGAGTTTCTCAAGCTCCCGCTATCGCCTGATTACTGGAAATAGCACTGAAATTGTAGGCAAGCTCGCCGATAGCCTTTATGACATCTTTATTCTTAGAAAGAGCCGGGATATCTTTGAAAATGTCGAGAATGCACATCGCTCACTTCGTCCCGGCGGTGTACTTGTTATTGATCGCGCCCTAATGGGTGGAAAAGTCGCCGATCCAACCCAACGCGATGAGGCTACGGTTGCGTTTCGCGACGCGATAAAGGTCATTCGGGAAGCAAGAGAACTTTGGATGCCGATGCTACTTCCGGTCGGCGATGGCGTTCTGGTTGCCACGAAGATATAGGCACTTAGGATTACATCATGTTCGGCGTCGGGATGGGCGAATTCCTTGGATTAATAGTCCTAGGTCTATTTCTAGTTGGCCCAGATAAGTTGCCAACTGCGGCTAAAGATTTCGCGCGGATTATTCATAAGGTAAGAAATTTCACCTCAGATGCCTCTAAGGAGTTAAAGAAAAATCTTGGACCTGGTTTTGAGGATTTAGATGTGAAGGATCTGACCCCGAAGAATCTCGCGAAGAAAGTACTAGGTGATGCTCTCGAGGAGACAAAGCCAGTCATAAATGAAGCGCGGGCGCGGAGTAAAGAGCTCAAAGATATCGCCAAGATAGATCCTGACTTGCTATGACCGAAGCAATAAAGTCTGCAATCGAGAGTGAGTTAGCAAAAGTTTCTGACCCTGAGTTACAT
>VERH01000013.1 GCA_018882735.1 Candidatus Nanopelagicaceae bacterium | reverse complement strand
GTCTCAGTCCCAGTGTGGCCGGTCGCCCTCTCAGGCCGGCTACCCGTCGTCGCCTTGGTGAGCCATTACCTCACCAACTAGCTGATAGGCCGCGAGACCATCTTTCATCAAAATTTTTTCCCGGCTCAGCGATGCCGCCGAGACGGAGTATTCGGTATTAGCCCCGGTTTCCCGGAGTTATCCCAAAATGAAAGGCAGGTTTCTCACGTGTTCCTCACCCGTTCGCCACTAATCCATTCCCGAAGGAACTTCATCGTTCGACTTGCATGTGTTAAGCACGCCGCCAGCGTTCGTCCTGAGCCAGGATCAAACTCTCCATTGAATTTTGATTCAACGAGACGTTGATTCCGGCAAAAGAACATAAACAACTGTCGTTATTTAATGTCTTTGACCAATTGATTTTTACAAAGGATTCGACGGGCATGGCAATAAAGCCATACCTCATCGAGGTAATTGGCATTGACTAATTAGCACGCTGTTGAGTTCTCAAGGTACGGGTGCGCACCGATTCCTGGCCTTACAGCCATTAGCAGGGCACGACGTATTCCGCCCCTTTTACAGGGCAGAAGGAGAAACCTAGGCCGAGATCTCATTTAGGTCAAATCGCGAGACTGCTCAATGAGCAGAGCGCGAAAAAACCCTTATAAATCAAGGTTTTTGGCTTCAAGGGAAGTTCTTGCTCGACTACTCGGCCTGGTGTTGAAGTCCGATTTCGTAGCGAGAGGGGAAGGATAACCCCCTATTTTCCAAGGGGCAAATCGGGCAAAGCGGCACTTTAAAGCCACTTTTAGCCTATTTCTAGCCTTTTTCTAGCCTACCTCTACAGCGGCCAGGTCTCGCTTTCCCTTACGAAGAACTAAGAAGCGGCCATGCAACAAAGATTGAATGGTTGGCGCGAAATCCTCGCCAACGATCTTCTCATTATTTAAATAAGCGCCACCTTCTTTTACGATTCTTCGCGCAGCGGACTTTGATTCCACAACTCCGGTTGCAACAATCAGATCAACCCAAGTTGGAAGCGGTGCACCCTTGGCAATTTTTGTTCGTGGCAGTTCGCTAAGCGCTCCAGAAAGTGTTTCTAAATCCAAATCAGCCAGTTCGCCTTGGCCAAAAAGCGCCTTTGCCGCAGCTTCAACTTTTACAGTCTCAGATTCACCATGAATAAGCGTTGTGAGTTCGCGAGCCAAGGCCCTATGGGCTTCACGCGCCCCCGGATTACTCTTTAGCGATTCAAATAATTGCTCTAATTCTTCATGGCTCTTGAAACTAAAGCTCCGTAGAAGTTGCTCTACATCTCGATCATCTGAATTCAAGAAGAATTGGAAGAATGCGTATGGAGAAGTCATCTTTGGATCTAGCCAAATCGCACCACTTGCAGTTTTTCCAAACTTTGTACCATCTGCTTTGGTCATCAACGGAATGGTGAGAGCATGCGCACTCTTCGCTTCCACCCGTCGAATCAAATCAACGCCCGCGACAATATTTCCCCATTGATCGCTTCCTCCGATTTGAAGAGCGCAATCATGGCGACGGTTCAACTCTAAGTAATCAAAGGCCTGGAGAACTTGATAAGAAAACTCGGTATAGGAAATTCCGCCCGATTCGAGTCGGGCAGATACCGATTCTTTTGCGAGCATCTGATTAACAGAAAAATGCTTTCCGATATCGCGCAGAAATGAAATTGCTGAAACTGGCGCAGTCCAATCAAGGTTATTAGCCATGATTGCGGCGTTCTTTCCAGTAAAGTCCAGGAACCCTTCTAATTGTGTGCGAATTCGGCCTACCCAGTCCGCGACAACTTCGACTTCATTTAAGGATCTCTCGCTATTTCGACCACTCGGGTCTCCTACCAAGCCGGTTGCGCCACCTACTAGTGCGATGGGCTTGTGGCCCGCAAGTTGGAATCTCCGCAGAACGGTGAGTACCGCCAAGTTTCCAAGGTGAAGGCTCGGAGCCGTAGGATCGAAACCAAGGTAAAGCGAACGGCTACCGCCATTTAAGAAAGACTCTAGTTCTTTCCGATCAGTTGTCTGGGCAATTGACTTACGCCACTGGAGATCGTCGAGGAGAGCACTAGTCATTGGGACATCATGCCGGAAAATCGTTTCGACTCGTTGGATATCCATTTTCTATCGCGTCGAATTGAACTCTTCACCGCCAGTAGTTGTTTCAATACTGATTTTGGCGCAGTTCCATTTGGACTTGTGCGAGATGTGACTGCTCCCTTTGCATCCAGGAACTTCTTCACTCCCCCATCCAGCTTTGCATGAGCGCTTAGAAGTTCGCTCTCACTTAGCTCGTGCAGTTGCTTTCCTGCCGACTCGCAAATGCGGACGCATTTTCCGGCGGCATCATGAGCTTGGGAGAATGGGATTCCTTTTCTAACAAGATAATCGGCAATCTCAGTTGCAAGTGAAAAACCTTCCGGAGCGCTCGCTGCCATCTTGGCTCTATCGAATTTAGTTGAGGCCACCATTCCGGTCAGAGGTGGCAGCAAGAGAAGTAGTTGATCGATTGAGGCAAAGACCAACTCTTTATCCTCTTGGAGATCTCTGTTGTAGGCGAAGGGCAACCCCTTCATCGTTGTTAGTAGACCAGTTAGATTTCCTATTAGCGGCCCCGCTTTTCCGCGAGCTAGTTCCGCTACATCCGGGTTCTTTTTCTGAGGCATGATTGAAGAACCGGTCGCGTAGGCATCATCTAGTTTCGCCCAACCAAATTCGCTGGTGCACCAGATAGTCCACTCTTCACCAATTCGCGACAGATGCACTCCGATCAAAGCCATTATGAAGAGCGCTTCAGCTGCGAAATCTCGATCAGAAACCGCATCAATGCTGTTGCCAGCAATACCGGAAAAACCAAGTTCGCGAGCGCTCTTACCAGGGCTCACCAAAAGCGAACTACCAGCTAGCGCTCCTGCGCCAAGCGGTGAGAGATCTGTGCGCTCATACCAATCTTTGATTCTCTCTAGGTCGCGATTTAGGGAGGAACAATGCTTTGCTAATTCGTGCCCAAATGAAATTGGCTGTGCATGTTGCAAATGAGTGAAACCCGGCGCAACTGCATCAACGTACTCCTTTGACTTCTCAGCCAACGCTTCATTAAGTTCGCAAACTTCGCTTGCTAGATCAAGCATGTTATCCAATAGAAAGAGTTTGAAATCTGTGGCAACTTGATCGTTTCTAGAGCGTCCGGCTCTAATCGCGCCACCTAGCTCTCCTAACTTCTCTTTAAGTCCCCGCTCCAATGCTGAATGAACATCTTCATCTTCGGCTTTTGGTAAAAACTTGCCATCTCTAACTTCCTTCATCAGATCTTTAAGCGCCTTACTCAATTTTGTTGTAGTGCTTGCATCTATCAACTTATTCTCTCTGAGCGCTTTGACATGAGCGAGTGAACTCGCCAAGTCATAAGGCGCAAGACGCCAATCAAAATGGACACTTCTAGAGAGAGCGAAGACCGCGTCATCGGTCTTGGATTCGAACCTGCCACCCCAAAGAGCCATTATTTCGTCGCCTTTCCACTCAAGAATTGTCCTAATTGACGTTCGAGTTGCTTGCCACCTGTTGGCGACTTGGAGACGACTAGAACTGTGTCATCTCCGGCAATCGTTCCAATGATATTTCCAAGCACGCCACTACTTGCGGCTCTATCAAGGGTGCTCGCGAGAAGTTGCGCTCCCCCAGCGGGAGTTTTTAAAACCACCAAATTCGCGCTCGCAACCATGCTTAGGACTAACTCGTCTGAGGCCCTGGTGAACCGAGATCTATTCTCATTACTCTCCGTTAGAAACTGATATCGAAGAACTCCATTATTGTCGCGTCCCCTAACCGCACCTATCTCCTCCAAATCGCGGCTAGCTGTTGCTTGAGTTACATCAATTCCCTCATCTCTGAGAAGATCAACTAGATCATTTTGGGAGTGCACCAGGCCTTGATTTACATATGAGATTACCAAGGCTCGGCGCGCATTTGTTGACAGCGCGGATTTCTTAGCCATCGTAAATCTCCTCACAAATTTCGGCGAAAGCTCCAGCAAACTTTATGATCTGCCGTTCTGTGATGATGAATGCCGGTGCAATACGAATGACATCTTCACTAGTCGCATTAACCAGATATCCAGCATTTGCTAGTTTGCTTGCGATTTCTTTGGCTCTGCCATTTCTGACTTGAATGCCGATAAGAAGCCCTCTCCCTCTACAGCCAGTCACGCCTTCTATCGGGGAGAGCAAATTGCGAAGCAGCGCACCCTTCGTGGAATTCAGCGATATGTAGTTGTACTTTTCTATCTCAGAGATAACGACATTTGCTGCAGCGCATGCAATGGGGTTGCCACCAAAAGTCGTCCCGTGACTTCCTGCAGTAAAAAGCTCGGCGGAAGGACCAAACGCGATCATTGCGCCAAGTGGCAGGCCCCCTCCTAGCCCCTTCGCAAGAGTTATCGCGTCAGGCTTTATCCCCTCATGTTCGAAGCCGAACCAATTCCCTGTTCTACCCATACCGGTCTGAACGCAGTCAATTACCAAAAGCGCTCCGGTCTTATCGCAAACTTCGCGAGCAGCTTTTAAATATCCCGATGGCGGAACTACCACGCCGGCTTCACCCATTATTGGCTCAATTATCAACATTGCAGTCCGCCGATTTACCCTTCGAAAAAGGGCTTTTACATCGCCATAAGGGACATGCGCTACTTTCGGAACGAGTGGTTTAAAGGGATCGCGTTTACCTGGTTGTCCAGTTAGAGAGAGGGCGCCCATAGTGCGACCATGAAATGCGCCAACTGCGGCAACAACCCGTTTTCTCCCAGTCAATCGCGAAAGTTTAAGCGCCGCCTCATTGGCTTCTGCTCCAGAATTACAGAAGAAAACGCGCGCGCTCGAATCTCCCGAAATTTTCACTAAGCGCTCGGCGAGGTCGAGTACTTGGGGATGGCTATAAAAGTTGGAGACATGGCTTAACTCTTTTGCTTGCTTAGCTATTGCTGCACTAATTCTTGGATGGCTGTGGCCAAGGAGATTTGTTGCAATTCCACCTAGGAGATCTAAGTACTTCTTTCCATCAACATCCCAGACCTCAATACCTTTGCCTTTTACTAAGGAGATGCTTGGAGTGCCATAAGTTGCTTGGATTGAGGAATTCCAACGCTCGGCTTGCGAACTCGATGGCTTATTTATTCTCTTACCCATGTTCCTCCTTTTCCAGATAGCGCATCTTTAAAGGCAACTAGTGATTTCCCGTCGATAACGCGCGCCGATTTAGCTCCGGAAGTGATTGCATTTATTACGGCTGCAACTTTAGGAACCATTCCACCCTCGAATGCTATGGAGGCGAGCTCTTTCACGGACACTTCGTTTAATAAAGAGCTTTGGTCTGGCCAGTTTCTATAGATTCCGGGAACATCCGTCATAAATAGAACTTCTTTCGCGTGCAAAGCCCCGGCGATTGCGCCAGCTGCTAGGTCGGCATTCACATTAAGAGCACTGCCATCAACGCTATTTGAAACGGGAGCGACGACTGGTAAGAACCTACCCTCCAAGAGCGTCTTTAGAATTCTTGGATTTACGGAATCTACTTCTCCGACAAGGCCGAATGCGCCCTCACTCTTTAAACTCACATTGAGCAATCCCGCGTCACTTCCAGTAATTCCCACGGCTGGCAAACCAACTTGTTGCAAAGAACGCACGACTGAGCGCAGGACCGATCCGGTCAGTACCGCTTCAACTACCTTCATCACTGCGGGAGTCGTAATCCGAAAGCCATCTTTGAATTCTGACTCCACTCCCTCAATTTTTAGCTGCTGATCAATCTGAGGTCCTCCGCCATGAACAATCACAAATTGTTCGCCATCGCTCCAACGCTTTGCAATCTCATCCATCCAAACCGGATAGCTATCCATGGCATGTCCGCCGAATTTAATGACAATCATGTTGAATAAGCCGAGTTCTCGTGAACATATTCAGCGGTCAAATCATTTGTGTAGATAGTTGCAGAAGCGCTACCTACATGCAGGTCAATCAAGATATCGATTCTTTCAGCCTTCATATTTACAAGTTCGCGGGAGTCACCAGGAGCACTTGCCCGGCAGACCATGACTCCATTCAAAGTCACATCAATATCGGCAGGATCTAGAACGGCCTTGGTGGTGCCGATTGCGGCAAGGATTCTTCCCCAGTTTGGGTCCTCTCCATGCAATGCACACTTTAAGAGATTATTTCGCGCGCAGGCTCGCCCGATCTCGACTGCATCGCGCTCACTCTTTGCATTTACAACTTTGATTGCAACGACTTTCGAGTGACCCTCAGCATCAGAAATCAATTGATAAGCAAGGCTCTCGCATATTTCATGAAGCGCAGCCCTTAACTCTTCGCGGGACGGTTCCACTCCAGAAGCGCCTGAAGCCATGAAAATAACTGTGTCATTTGTCGATGTACATCCATCCGAATCAATTCGATTGAAGGTTGCCTCGCAAACCTCGGCAAAAAGCTCATCCGCTACTCGTTTATCTACTTTTGCATCTGTCATGACAACTGAAAGCATGGTGGCCAAAGCTGGAGCGAGCATTCCCGCGCCTTTAGCAATTCCCGCAACCGCAAAACCATTGCGTGATAGTTGCGCAATCTTTGCCACCGAGTCAGTTGTCATGATTGCTGCTGCGGCATCAGCTAGCGAATCGCTATCCAAAACCTTCACAGCAGAGTCGATGCCGGATAGAAGCTTCGCCATGGGCAGACGTACCCCAATTAAGCCCGTGGAGCAGACTGCAACATCGCTTGCGGAGAGTTCTAGTTTTGCCGCTACTTCTTCAGCGCTTCTGTGCGTATCGCCAAAACCCTCAGGACCAGTACATGCATTTGCACCACCGCTATTGAGAAGAACTGCGGAAACCTCGTTATCCCTTATCACCTGCGAAGTCCAAGTAACTGGAGCTGCCACTATCTGATTTGTGGTGAAGACGGCCGTTCCAAATTTCTCTGGTCCATCATTAACAATTAAAGCAAGATCCTTCGCTCCAGAACTCTTTAGTCCAGCTGAGATGCCGGCTCCTCGAAAACCTTTAGGGAAAGCGGTCATTGGCCAACGCCCATTGGAGTAAGCCCTAAAGTCTCATCAAAGCCGGCTAAGAGATTTGCGTTTTGTAGCGCCTGACCGGCTGCGCCCTTTCCTAGATTGTCTAGCGCGGCCGAAACCACCAATCTCGAGGTGTGGGAATCAACGGCGAGCTGAAGTTGAATCCCGTTTGAGCCGATGAGAGAGGAAGTTTCCGGAAGTTGGCCTTTTGGAAGTAGCGTTACAAAATTCTCTGCGCCATAAACTTTTTGATAAATCTCCCTAATGGAGCTTTCATCTAGCGCAGTCTTCGCTGTGACGGTAGCCAATATTCCTCGCGGCATCGGCGCAAGTATCGGGGTGAAGGAAATCCGAACTTCCGTTCCAGATGCCTTACCCAGAGCTTCTTCAATTTCGGGAGTATGTTGGTGAACTCCACCAAACTTATAAGAGGAAAGTGAGTTCATGATCTCACTTGCGCTGAGATTTACCTTATTGGTACGGCCGGCTCCAGTAGTGCCACTTGCGGCAACAACGACGATATCGCTCGAGTCGATTGTTCCCTTTGTATTTGCTGTAATTGCTGGGGCGATACCGAGAGTGATAGCTGTGGCGTAACAACCTGGATTAGCAACTCTCGTTGCCCCACTTATCTTTTCGCGTTGCCCAGGCAGTTCTGGCAAACCATAGACCCAAGTTCCAGCATGAGCTCCCCCATAATATTTCTCCCATTTAGCTGGATCACTCAACCGAAAATCGGCGCCTAGATCCACTATTTTCAAATCGCTTCTTAATTCACCAACAAGTGATGCAGACTCACCGTGCGGCAATGCCATAAAGATTAAGTCGCAGCGATTGAGCTCTTTCGCCGAAGTCGTCTCGAACTTCCTACCGAAGTATGAAGTGAGATGGGAATGGATCGAGGATATTTCCTCGCCGGCATTCGAACCTGCGGCGATGTATGACGGATCGAATTTGGGGTGAGCTGCTAATAGCCGAAGTAACTCGCCTCCGGCATAACCGCTGGCCCCAACAATACCTACGCGCATCGGGCGAGGATACCCGGGAATGCATAATTATGCAATTCAGTGCATACTTATGCGCTAGCTCCTTAAGGTCGCTTTGAACCGCTTGACCACCGAGCTAGCAGCCAGTTCTCGAAGTTTTGAAACTTCATCGCTCGTAAGTGTTCGATCCGGGGCTCGGAAGGTCAACGTGAAAGCAAGGGAGATCTGGGGGTCACCTTCTCTTTGGAAACGGTCAAATAGCTCCACGCTCTCCAAGAGTGAACCCGCGCCTTCGCGCAAGACTGAGGTGATTTCTGCGGCAGATACTTCTGCTGGGACATAGAACGAAACATCTTGTATAGCCGCTGGCATCGTTATAACTGGTTTGGCTTGGATCGCGCTCTGGACCGGAATTGCATCTACAAGTAGCGCAAAGAAAATAGTTCGGTCGGGTAACCCAAGCGCGGCGCAAATTCTTGGATGGATCTCTCCAGCATGCGCAACAGGTTTGCCGGCAACTATGAACTCCGCGCAGCGACCTGGATGCCATGGGGCTAATTCAACGTTCTTAATAGAGAAATCGCTTGTGATCTCAAGGAGTAATTCGCTCGTGATGGAGACTGCGTCCTCCCACGAAGCAATTCGACCTTTCCCCCACCATCCGGATAATTCAATCTCCCCAGCCACAACGCCGCCGATATGAAGTGATTGGAAGGGAACACTTTCGTAGATTTTCTTAATCTGATTTGCGGTGGGGCGCTTTGCGGTTGAGATTCCAGTCGCGTTCTCCAATTTCTTGATATCTCGGAAAACTAGACCGCTCTCAAAGAGCGCTACCGACTTTGCGCCTCGAGAGAGATTACGAGCAGCTGTTTCAAGTAGACCAATCGAAAGGTGGGTACGCAATAACGGGTTTTGATCGGAGATTGGATTGGCAATCTTGAAGGTTTTTGCTCTCTCGCCGGTAAATCCAAAGAGATCCATCTGGGATTTATTTACAAACGGGTAGTTATGTACTTCCGTAAAGCCTTTATTGGCTAGCGCTAGCGAGAGATAGCGCCTGCGTTGCTGTAGCGGCGTAAGTCCGGTTTTGCCTGACTTAGGAATTTTCGGAGTTGGTACACGAGATGGAATTCGCTCGTAACCATAAAAACGCGCTACTTCTTCGGCAAAATCAGATAGATGGTTTAGATCGCTGCGCCAACTTGGCGAAGTGACCCGCCACTTCTTCCCAGATTTGGATACTTTGCATCCAACTGCGGCGAGCGCCTTTGCAACTTCGACGCTGGAGTATTCCGTTCCAATCAATTTTGAGATTTCCGCAGGAGAGATAGCGGTGAAATTCGCCTTTGGTAAAGCTCCCTTGGAAGAAGTTCCGTGGTAGTTCGCGCCACCATGCTCGATTAGAAGCAGTGCGGCTCGGGCAGAAGCGATTTCTGCGAGTAAAGGATCCACTCCTCGTTCAAACCTTCGCGAGGCTTCAGATGAAAGGATGTGGCGGCGCGAATTTCGCGCAACAGCCACCGGATTGAAGTGAGCAGCTTCGAGTGCAATCTTGCTAGTTTGAGAGCCAACTTCACTATCAAGACCCCCCATGGTTCCCGCCAACGCTAGAGGTCGCTTTTCGTCAGCAATTAAGAGATCCTCTTTAGTCAACTTTCTTACCTGGTTATCTAAAGTTGTGATTGATTTGTAAGAGTTGGCACGTTGCACCCGAAGCTTGCCTGTTATTTTTTCGGCGTCGAATGCATGAAGTGGTTGTCCAAGTTCCAACATCACATAGTTAGTAACATCAACTGCAAGCGAGATTGGTCGCATGCCAGCCTGGGTAAGCCGACGTGCCATCCACGCAGGCGTCTTGGCGCTTGGATCAAGGCCACTTAGAGAGCGGAGGAAGATCAAATCAGCGCCGCTTTTATCAAGAATCTCTACCTGGGTGACTTTTCCACTCTTTTTCAATTTGGCTAACTTATTTAGTAACGCCTTACTTTCAATATCCCTAAATTTAAACCCGAGCGACATAGCAAGTTCGCGAGCTGCACCCCGGACTGACATCGCATAACCACGATCCGGATTTACAGCAATGTCAATAATCGGGTCATGTGCACCAATCGCCTTGAGCGCATCGCTTCCATTCTTGAACTTATCCTCTAAAACGATAATGCCGCTGTGATCTTCGCCAAGGCCTAATTCGCGAGCCGAGCAGATCATGCCGTTACTCAATCTTCCATATGTTTCACGGGCAGAGATGGCAAAATTTCCCGGCAAGACAGCTCCGGGAAGCGCTACGACTACTTGATTTCCGACTTGAAAATTTGTAGCTCCACAAATCACATAGCGTTTGGACTTCTCGCCAAGATCAAGTGCCACGTAGCGAATGGGCTTCTTATGCCCAGATAACTCCTCGATTTCCAAAACCGTTCCCACTTTAAGCGGACCTTGGATTCCAGCCGCCGGGTTAATTACATCTTCAACCTCAAAACCTACTTTTACAAATGCCGCTACGAGTTTCTCAATGTTCTTGGCTGGGTCAAAACTCTTAGGAAAAGTTATGAACTCGGACAGCCATGAGATAGGAAGTTTCATCTACTTCCCATTCCAAATTGGCGCGAGAAGCGCAGATCACCCTCGACGATGTCATGCATATCTGTGATTCCGTTTCTAACCATCAAGGTTCGCTCCAAGCCCATGCCAAATGCAAAACCGGTGTAAACAGAAGTATCTATGCCACATGCCTCAAGGACCTTCGGGTTAACCATTCCGCAACCACCCCACTCAATCCACCGCCCGTTATAGAAGAAATCAACTTCTGCACTTGGTTCCGTGAAGGGAAAGAAAGAGGGTCGAATTCGAGTAGTAACTTCGGGTCCAAAGATGCGCGCTGCAAAAAGATCTAGAGTTCCCTTCAAGTCCGCCATCGTGATCTCTTTATCTACGACTAAGCCTTCGACCTGATTAAAGACGGGGGTATGAGTCGCATCCAATTCATCAGAACGGTAAGTGCGGCCAGGGCAGATTACGTAAATCGGTGGTTCATTTTCAAGCATGGTGCGAATCTGAACCGGAGAAGTATGGGTACGTAGTACTAAACCTGAATCAATCGGTTCAATGAAAAATGTGTCCTGCATCGTGCGCGCTGGATGATCTTCCGGGATATTTAGGGCATCGAAATTCAACCAACCAGATTCGAGTTCTGGTCCTTCGGCAACCTGGTAGCCCAGGCCAACAAATAGATCTTCAATCTCAAACCTAAGTGAGGTTAACGGATGAAGCGCCCCACGGTGGGTGCGTTGAGTAGGGAGGGTGACATCAACCCGCTCTTCCACCAAGGCCTTTGTGTCGCGAGCAAGAGTTAGTTCACGTTCCTTATCATCGAATGCTTGGTTGATATTTGCTCTTGCGGTTCCAATCAACTTTCCGGTGGCTGCGCGCTCTTCAATGGGTACCTGGCCCAACGATTGATTTGCTCGCGCAATCGGGGAGCGATCGCCCACATGGGAAATCTTTATCTCTTTTAACTCATCGAGACTCTTCGCACTCGAGATGGCAAGGACCGCATTCTCTTTTATCAGCTCGATTTGAGCCGGATCGATAGATACCGGTGAAGAAGACACCTGGGGATTCTACTTAAGGCCCGCTCGAATTGAGCTGCTATTTATCAGCGTTTGCTACCGCATACATAACAACCGATGCGGCAGTAGCAAGATTCAAGCTCTCCGTCTTTCCAGCCATTGGAATTGATACTGATTTTGCCCCAAGGCTCGCTTCGACTTCTGGCGGCAGGCCTCGCGCCTCGTTTCCAAAGATCCAAATAGAGGGTTTGCCCACAGAATCTCTAGCTGCATCCATCAAAGAATGCGGACCATCAGACTTAGTGGCAAAGAGATTGCTACCAGTCTTACCGGCGAACTCTTTGATTTCCGCTACCGAAACTTCATCCAAGACTTTGGTTTGCCAGAAAGACCCTGCTGTTGAGCGGATAACTTTAGGGCTATAAATATCGACTGAGCTATCAGAGAATATGACTGCATCGAAACCGAAGGCATCCGCAGTTCGGATTACGGTTCCAGCATTACCAGGGTCTTGTATCTGCCAGAAGTAAGCGAACTTACCGGTCTTGATTCCCTGGAGCTCAGTTAGAGTCCTCCGCTTCAACTTTGCAATAGCTAGAACACCTTGTGGTGAGACTGTGTCTGTCATCGCCTTCATTACTTGTGGCGCAACTTCGATGAGATTTGCATGGTAGAAAGATCCAAGTCGCTCTAATCCCTCTTGGGTGTAGAAGATACTTTCAATTTCAGTCTCATTCGAAGCAAGCGCTGCCTTAATATTTTGCACACTTTCGATTACATATCTACCGCGTTCGCGCCGCTCTTTTACTCCTCTAGAACCTAAAAGAGCCTTCACCGCCTCGACGTGAGGCGATTGAAGGCTCGTAATCATCAATTTTTCTCTGTTAAGAGACTTTCACATTCTTCTTTGCAACCTCGACCAGATTAGCGAAGGCCTTCGGATCATTTGTAGCTAGATCCGATAGAACTCTACGGTCTACTTCAATTCCAGCAGTCTTTAGCCCCTGGATAAAGCGGTTGTAAGTTATGCCATTTTCGCGAGCGGCCGCATTAATACGGGTGATCCAAAGCTGACGGAAATCACCTTTCTTATCTTTACGGTCGTTGAAGGCATAAATCATCGAATGTGTGACCTGCTCTTTTGCCTTTGTGAAGAGGCGTGAACGCTGTCCGCGATATCCGCTGGCGCGCTCTAATACCGTACGGCGCTTCTTTGCCGCATGAACTCCGCGTTTTACTCTAGCCATGGCACTCCCCTTACTTCATTCCAAGCAGGCGCTTGGCTGAGAACGTATTGCGGTCATTTGCAGTTGCATCCTTCGAGAGGCGGCGCGTCAATCGAGATGACTTACGCTCGAGCAGGTGGCGCTTTCCGGCGCGCTCATGCATAACCTTTCCGGATCCGGTGACGCGGAAGGTCTTCTTCGCACCACTATGAGTTTTCATCTTTGGCATGTGTAGCTCCTTTACTTCTGCTCGTTCTTTACTGCAGCTGCGCGACGCTTCGCCTCAGCTACTGCATCGCTCTTCTTCTTAAGTGGACCGAGCACCATCGTCATGCTTCGGCCCTCTCGCTTTGGTGCGAATTCAACAAATCCAGTTCCGGCAACATCTTCTGCAAGACGCTGCAGTAACCGAAAACCAATTTCTGGGCGAGTCTGTTCTCGCCCCTTGAATTGAACAGTCACCTTCACCTTGTCCCCACCGAGAAGAAACTTCTCGATGTGATTCTTCTTCGTCTCGTAATCATGGTTCTCGATCTTTAAACCCATCCGGATCTCCTTCACCACAATGTGGGTCTGGTTCTGGCGGGCTTCCCGTGCTTTTTGGGCGATCTCGTACTTGTACTTTCCAAAATCCATGATCTTGCAGACCGGGGGCTCAGCATCTGGTGCGATCTCTACGAGATCCAAACCAGCCTCATCGGCTAGTCGTAGCGCTACATCGATAGCAACTACTCCAACTTGCTCGCTGCCTGCGCCAATCAATCTAACTTCTGGAACGCGGATACGATCGTTGATTCTTGGTTCTGCGGTGCTGATAACTCTTCCTTTCAAGTATTCGAGTAAATGATCGAATAAGGTCAAGATTTAGTGAGACCGCAACAATGAATACAGGCGATGAACCCTGTAAACCTTGACCAGCCCGCTTAAGAAGCGAGGTAGGTGGGAGCGGCTAGCTCCACTTCATCTTGGCGACTAGACCCAATTGGGCCCAATTGCTAAGCGCAAGGCTACCCGGTGGAGCTTGGGCGGCCAAATCGGGGTGCGGTTAATGAGGCTGGCATCTAGCGTTAGCGCATGAAGAAGCGTGGGGATGAAGAGTTTCACAACATTACTGAGGCTCAATCAGCGCTTTCAGACGATATCCCTGGCCGCCAGCGAAAGTATTTCTGGTCGATGATGATTCGAACACTCTGCTTCCTCCTCGCCGTTTTCACTCCAAGCCCATATCGCTGGTTCTTCTTAGTCGGCGCGGTAACGCTTCCTTACATCTCAGTTATTGTTGCAAACGCCGGCCGTGAGACGATTAGAGGAGAGGCGAAATTGCTTCGTTCTCGTAATCGTGAGATTGGTAGATGAAACGGATAGTTGGAGCTTCTCTCCTCGCAGTAATTCTTGTAGCTCTTTGTATCCAAGGCGCTAGATGGCAATTCGATCGCCACGAAGTTCGCCATGCCAAGAATGAATTGATTCGAGCAAATATAGCCAAGGCGCCCATAATGGAATCAGATCTAACCATTCTGAGTTTAAATGAAGTTGCCTGGCGCTCAATCAAGTTAACGGGACGATTTAATCCCGAGAGTGAGATATTGGTTCGAAATAGATACCACGAGGGCAAGTACGGATTTGGAGTAGTTACTCTCTTTCAAAGTTCTGCTGGCAAGAGCTATTGGGTAGATCGCGGCTGGGTTGTCGCCGGAAAAGATGCGCTTACTCCCCCGGAGACTAAGCCGGTTTCAAGCGAGCTGATTTCGATTGAGGGACGAGTAAGAGTAGAAAATATTGAAGCTCAAATATCCGGAACAGTATTTGCCGTTCCTGGAAACGATGGTGGTTCGCAATTAGCTCGTTGGAATAATGAAAAAGCAATTAGCACTGAACCCTTTTATTTTGACCTCGTCAGCTCAGATAACTCCACTTTTACCCCAGATGTACCAGCAACGCTGCCCGAACTTAGCGATGGCCCACATCTTGCATATACGGTCCAGTGGGTCCTATTTGCTGGATTAGTTCTCTTTGGACTCTATCTAGTCATTCGCGAAGAGCGGAAAGTTCAAGCAGAGAAGCTCTGACGCTGATACAAATCGGCATAAAGTCCATTGAGAGCTAAGAGCTCCTCGTGGCGGCCACGCTCTTTAATCTCCCCTGACTCGATTACAAGAATCTGATCTGCTCTTCGAACAGTCGACAAGCGGTGGGCTATTACGATGCTGGTGCGATCCTTAAGCGCAGAGGCAAGAGCTTCTTGAACTAGCGCTTCATTCTCCGAATCAAGATGCGCAGTCGCTTCATCCAAAATGACGATTCGTGGCGCTTTAAGAAGTAACCGAGCGATAGCAAGTCGCTGCTTTTCCCCTCCAGATAATCTGTGGCCACGTTCTCCGACCACGGTATCTAAGCCATTAGGTAGTGACTGGATCATCTCCCATATCTGGGCAGCGCGACATGCGGCCTCCATCTCGACTTCAGAGGCATCTGACTTTGCATAGCGCAAGTTTGCTGCGATGGAATCGTGGAACATATGTGCATCTTGAGTTACAACTCCAATGGAATTTCGAAGTGAGTCAACTTTAAGTTCTCGAATGTCGTCGCCGCCAACTTTTATCGCTCCAGATGTTACGTCGTAGAGCCTCGGAAGAAGCGAGCTAATAGTTGTTTTTCCGGCACCCGATGGACCAACTAGCGCCGTCAAAGTACCGGCTGGAGCTAGGAAACTTATTTCTTTGAGAATCTCACCGCTCTCAATTAACTCCGGTTTAGCAACTGATTCAAGTGAAGCTAGGGATATTTCATCTGCTTTTGGATAGGCAAAGCGCACTCTTTCAAACTCAACGCTCAATGGACCTGATTTAACTTCTTGCGCACTCTCTTTGTCGCGCACCATTGGGACTAGATCTAGAACCTCAAACACCCGTTCGAAGGAGACTAGTGCGGTCATGACATCAACTCGAACATTGGAAAGCGCCGTGAGTGGTCCATAGAGGCGAACCAGCAAAGTTGTTATAGCCAGAAGAGTTCCTAGGGTGATTTCCTTATTTATCGCTAGGTGGCCACCAACTCCATAGGCAAAAGCGGTTGCAATTGAGGCTATGGAAGTTAAGGCAATGAAGAACATCCGCTGAAGTAGCGCGATTGACACCCCGATATTGGCAACTTTTCGGGCTCGAGTTGAGAAATAGTTTCGCTCATCATTTTGATCCCCATAAAGAGAGACCAAGAGTGCGCCAGAAACATTGAAGCGCTCTGTCATGGTTGCTGACATCTCGGCATTTAGATTGAAAGATTCTCTCGTTAAGCCCTGCAGCTTCCGACCTACCCACTTTGTGGGAAAGAGAAAGACCGGCAGTAGAGCCAGGGCAAGAATCGTTATCTTCCAAGAGAGAGTTAGCAGCGCTCCAACCACGAGAATCAGGGTGAGGATATTGCTAACTAACCCTGCCAAAGTGGTTGTGAACGCTTGCTGCGCACCGATGACATCTGAGTTGATCCGCGAAATTAGCGCACCGGTTTGGGTCCGTGTGAAGAAGGCGATAGATTGACGTTGCACGTGGCTGAAGACTTGAGTTCTTAGGTCAAATATTAGATTCTCACCAATACGCGCTGAAAACCATCTTCCGATCATTGAGAAGATGGCATCAAGAATTGCTATCAAACCCACCAATAGTGCCAGCTGTGTTACCAGACCGGGATTGCCTGGGATCACTCCGTCATCAATCAACTGCTTGAGTAATAGCGGAGAAGTAATAACCAAGACGGCATCTACTACTACAGTAAGTAAGAAGAAAATTAGTGCAGTTCTATATGGTGCAGCATAGGAAGCAATCCGCTTTACTGTTCCAGCTTTTAGGCGTTGATCTTTTACGGAAGCATCTGCAGTTAGCGAGCGGAAAGACATCCACATCGCGTGTTGGGACATGTGGCTACCTTATGCGCTTATTTGGCTAAATCTAAATCAGACAGTAAAACCGATGGCGCGCAGTTGCTCGCGACCATCATCGGTAATCTTGTTTGGGCCCCATGGTGGCATCCAGACCCAATTAATGCGCACATCAGATACTAAATCTTGAAGCACTGATCGAGTTTGATCCTCAATTACATCCTGCAGCGGGCAGGCTGCCGATGTGAGAGTCATGTCAAGAACTGCGACATTTCCATCGTCAACCGTTACGTCATAGATGAGACCAAGATCTACAACATTGATTCCTAACTCAGGGTCGATGACATCTTTCATTGCTTCAGTGATGTCTGCAACGGCGGCTTTATCTGTCATCGTGTTTTCCAATCTACTTATTTCTTGAGCGCTTGCTGGAGCGCATCCTTGAATGCCATCCAACCCAACAGGGCGCATTTTACCCGTGCTGGAAACTTTGATACCCCGGCGAATGCGACTCCGTCCTGAAGATGATCTTCATTGCCAGAGTCCTTACCCTTACTTTGAAGCATAGTTTGAAACTCCTCGACCAAGGCAAGCGCATCTTCGACGTTCTTTCCCATCAATAGGTCTGTCATTACCGAAGTAGATGCTTGCGAGATAGAGCA
Organism: Candidatus Nanopelagicaceae bacterium; assembly: GCA_018882735.1. Lineage (GTDB taxonomy): Bacteria > Actinomycetota > Actinomycetes > Nanopelagicales > Nanopelagicaceae > MAG-120802. The sequence goes on along the minus strand of VERH01000013.1, from coordinate 14,387 downwards.
GCCAACTCCTTCCCATGTGACCTTTGAGACCTGGTCTCCTTGTAGGTGAAGATTGAGAGTCACTTCATCGCCGCAACTTGTATTGACGTGATGGACTTGAGCATCCGGATTTGGGGCTAGTGACTTATTTAACGGTCGCTTGTAGTGATCGAGAATCACCTCTTGATAAAGCGAATCAAGTTCCATTACCGCTCCGCAAAATACTTTCGAGCTCTTTCGACACCGTCGACTAGAGCGGCAATATCATCAAGGTCGTTGTAAAGATAGAAAGATGCGCGAGTGGTAGCAACGGTTTTAAACCTCTTCATGAGCGGCCAAGCGCAATGGTGGCCAGTTCGCACAGCGATACCAAATTGATCTAGTGCCTGTCCTAGATCATGCGGATGAATTCCATCTACTGCAAAAGAAACTACTCCCCCGCGCATCTCCAACTCTTTCGGTCCGATTACAGAGAGTCCATTAATGGTTTGGAGCCCCTCCAAAGCTTTCTTAGTGAGTTCAACTTCATGTGCATGGATGCGATCCAGGCCTATTTTGTTTAAGTAATCTATAGCTGCACCCAAGCCCACAGCTTGCGCCATATTTGGGACTCCGGCTTCGAATCTCTTTGGAGCATCGAGATAAGTGGCAGATTCCATCGTTACAGTTTCAATCATTGAGCCACCGGTTAAGAACGGAGGCATTGCATCGAGCAATTCCTTTTCGCCCCAGAGGATTCCTACTCCAGTTGGTCCAAGCATTTTATGACCAGAGAAAGCAACGAAATCTACATTCAGTGACTTAACATCAACTTTGTAATGTGGAATGGATTGGCAAGCATCGAGCACAAAGAGCGCTCCAACTTCATGAGCTCGCTTGGTGATTTTCTCTAGTGGATTGATAGTTCCAAGTACATTTGATTGATGAGTTAGCGCTACGACCTTGGTCTTGGAGTTAATCAAATCATCCATGTTTGATAGATCTAATCGCCCCTCATCAGTTACTTTAAACCAAACAAGTTCAGCTCCTGTCCGGCGTGCGAGTTCCTGCCACGGTATGAGATTTGCATGATGCTCCATCTCAGAGAGAACTATTCGATCTCCAGCCTTTAGATGAAATCTCGAACCGACAGTTGAATTTCCCAGAGAGTAAGCGATTGCATTGATGCTTTCAGTAGCTGATTTCGTAAAGATAACTTCGTTCGAATCTGCGCCAATGAATCGAGCAACTTTCTCACGGGCGCCCTCGTAAAGCTCAGTGGCTTCTTCGGCGAGCTGGTGAGCGCCACGATGAACGGCGGCGTTATGGTTGAGATAGAAATCGCGCTCTGCATCAAGGACAGAAACTGGCTTCTGTGATGTCGCTCCGCTGTCTAGGTAGACAAGGCGATTATTACCGCGAATCGTGCGCTTCAGGATTGGGAAGTCGGCTTTGATTGCGGCAATATCTAAAGAACTCACAGAGATGTGCAATTACGCTTTCACGTATTGCGCATACCCCTTCTCTTCAAGTCGCTCCGCTAACTCCGATCCACCCTCTTCGACGATTTTTCCACCGGCGAAGACGTGTACGAAGTCAGGTTTGATGTAACGAAGGATGCGGGTGTAGTGAGTGATAAGCATGATTCCAAGGTTCTGTTCTTGCTTAACACGATTTACGCCTTCGGAGACAATTCGTAGCGCATCTACATCTAATCCGGAGTCAGTCTCATCGAGAATCGCGATCTTTGGCTTCAATAGCTCCATCTGGAGAATCTCGTGGCGCTTTTTCTCGCCGCCAGAAAAGCCTTCGTTAACGCTTCGCTCTGAGAAGGCTGGATCCATCGCCAGTTTGCTCATAGCATCCTTAACTTCTCCCACCCAAGTGCGCACCTTCGGCGCTTCACCACGAAGCGCTGTTGCAGCGGTGCGCAGAAAGTTAGCTACTGATACGCCAGGTACTTCGACCGGGTACTGCATAGCCAGGAAGAGACCAGCTTTAGCGCGCTCATCTACGCTCATCTCCAATACATCAACGCCGTCGAGGGTGACTGAGCCACCAGTGATTGTGTACTTCGGATGGCCAGCGATTGAATAAGCAAGCGTTGATTTTCCTGAGCCATTTGGACCCATGATTGCGTGAACTTCGCCAGAGTTAATCGTGAGATCAACGCCACGCAAAATCTCGGTGAGGCCTGATTCTGTCTCAACTCCGACTTGGAGACCCTTAATTACTAGTTGTGACATTTCCGCTCCTACCGTCCACTCTTAGAAATCGTGACGGTATCTCCATCACGCTTTACTTCAAAAACTTCTAACGCTTCAGTCGCCGGTGGCGTCAATGCGGCTCCGGTACGCAGATCAAATTCCGCGCCGTGTAACCAACATTCAATCTTCTCACCAGAGACTTCGCCCTCTGAGAGCGATGCCTCTGCATGAGAACAGATATCCGCGACTGCGAATACTTCTTCATTTACTCGAACAACGCATACATCCTTATCGCCAACCGTTACTTTCGTAGGCTTGCCAGGAGCTAGATCAGCGTAGTTAAGCGATGCGCTCATCACTCACCGACCTTTGCAAGTTGGGAGTCGATACGATTCATAAGACGTTCTTCTACACTTTCGATACCAATCTTGTTGACGATTTCACCGAAGAAGCCGCGGATGACTAACCTGCGAGCTTCAGACATTGGAATTCCACGTGACATCAGATAGAAGAGTTGTTCGTCATCGAATCGCCCTGTGGTGCTTGCATGGCCTGCGCCCACAATCTGTCCAGTCTCGATTTCAAGATTGGGAACTGAATCAGCTCGCGCTCCATCTGTGAGAAGAAGGTTTTTATTCAATTCATAGGTGTCTGTGCCTTCTGCATTTCCACGAATGAATACATCACCAATCCATACCGTTCGAGCTTGTGCGCCGGCAAGAATTCCCTTGTATGTAACTCGAGATTTTCCATTTGGAATTCCGTGTTCAACATGCACCCGATGCTCAAGATGTTGTCCATCAGTTGCGAAATAGAGACCTAAGAGTTCCGCGCTGCCACCTTGATCTGCGTACTCGACGGTCGGCAGTAAACGCACCAGCGATCCGCCAACAGTTATTGTGATTGAGTTAAAGGTCGCATCTCTTCCAACAATCGCGTGATGGCGACCAAGATGAATTGCGTTCTCGTTCCATTCTTGAAGGGAGATGAAGGTTAGGTTTGCGCCGGCTTCCAGGCGAATTTCGATCTCTTCTCCAATGGTCCCAGCGCCTTCGTTTTCAACAACGACAGTCGCTTTGCTATGGGCGCCAGCCGTTACAACAGTCCGAGAGAGTTCTTTATCCGTGCCAGCTGAGCGCTTTAGGAAAATCGGCTCACTTACGACCGCCTCTTTATCAATCTTGAGATGAGTGACTTTTGAAGCGGTAGCGCGGACACGTTGAATGATTACATCTTCAGTTGTCGATTTGGGCGGTAAATCCGCAGCAGATACGGTCTCGATGTTAAAGCCAGCTCGAACCGAGCCAACTAGTTGAATTGAGATTCGATCTAGAACCGAAGTTGATGCATCATGCATTCCGCTTAAACGCTTTAGCGGAGTGAAGCGCCATGCTTCTTCTCTGCCGGTTGGGGTTAGGTAATTCGTAGGTAGTCCGCTCATTATCCGACGGCACCTTCCATCTGGAGCTCGATCAGACGATTCAACTCAAGGGCATATTCCATCGGCAACTCACGAGCAATCGGCTCGATGAATCCACGGACAATCATCGCCATTGCTTCATCTTCAGAGAGTCCTCGTGACATGAGGTAGAAGAGCTGATCATCACTAATTTTAGAGACGGTGGCCTCATGACCCATCGAAACATCATCCTCACGGACATCGACATATGGATAGGTATCTGATCTAGAGATGGTGTCGACTAGTAGGGCATCGCATTTCACGGTGCTCTTTGAGTGATGTGCACCCTCTTGAATTTGGACTAGACCTCTATATGAAGTTCTGCCACCGCCGCGGGCGACGGACTTGGAGACGATCGTTGAGGATGTATATGGAGCGGCATGCACCATCTTTGCGCCGGCATCTTGATGTTGACCCTCGCCAGCGAATGCGATCGAGAGAGTCTCGCCCTTAGCGTGTGGTCCCATCATGAATACCGCTGGGTATTTCATTGTTACCTTTGATCCGATATTTCCATCGATCCACTCCATGGTTGCACCTTCAGCACAGGTCGCACGCTTAGTTACCAAGTTGTATACGTTGTTAGACCAGTTCTGGATTGTGGTGTAACGAACTCGCGCGTTCTTCTTCACGATAATCTCGACAACTGCGGAGTGGAGTGAATCTGAAGAGTAAATCGGCGCAGTACATCCTTCTACGTAATGAACATAAGATCCTTCGTCAGCAATTATCAGAGTTCTTTCGAACTGACCCATGTTCTCTGTATTAATGCGGAAATATGCCTGAAGTGGAATCTCAACGTGCACTCCCTTTGGGACATAGATGAAGGAGCCACCAGACCAGACAGAGGTGTTTAGCGCTGCGAATTTGTTATCACCGACTGGGATAACCGTTCCGAAGTACTCCTTAAATAGCTCTTCATGCTCTTTTAATCCGGTATCGGTATCTAAGAAGATTACGCCTTGTTGTTCTAGATCTTCGCGAATTGAGTGGTAGACGACCTCAGATTCGTACTGTGCTGCAACTCCGGCTACTAGACGTTGCCGTTCTGCATCTGGGATACCGAGTTTGTCATAAGTGTTTTTAATATCTTCCGGTAGATCTTCCCAAGATTTTGCCTGCTTTTCAGTGGAGCGTACGAAGTACTTGATGTTGTCAAAATCGATTGTGGAGAGGTCGGAACCCCATGCCGGCATGGGTTTCTTATCGAATAGCGATAAACCTTTAAGGCGGAGGTCAAGCATCCATTGAGGCTCGCTCTTCTTGGAGGAGATATCGCGCACGACATCCTCATTCAGACCGCGCTTACTCCCGGCACCTGCTACATCCTTATCGGCCCAGCCGTACTGGTATTTGCCGAGACCCTCTAATTCGGGATGGGTAGTTTGGCTCATTTGCGCTTCTTCCTCTCGGTTGGCTTGCGAAACTGCTCCTTAGGTTGGGGAATGAATGTTGTGCAGACGCCATCACCGTGTGCGATGGTTGCAAGTCTCTGTACATGAGTACCAAGAATTTGGGCAAAGGCTTTTGTTTCTTCTTCGCAGAGTTGCGGAAACTCCGCAGCGACATGGGCAATCGGGCAATGATGCTGACAGAGTTCTACGCCAACTCCATGAGAGTGAGAGCTTGCTGCGTAACCCTCTTTGGTTAAGAATCTCGCAAGCGCTCTTGGGCGATCCTTTGATGTCATCACTTCAACTTCTGACTTCTTTGAAATTTCATCCGCTCTCTGTCGCGCGAAGCCCGTTACGAGGTGATCGCCACCTTGGGTAGAGATGAAGCGGAGCGCTGAAACCGCCAGGTCGTCATAAGAGTGCTCAAATTGTTCCCGGCCCAGATCGCTCATCACAAATACTTTTGAAGGACGGCCACGCATCCGAACGCTTCTTGAATGTGGCTCGCGCTCCTCCAAAATTCCATCTTCAATCAGCGAGTCAAGATGGCGTCTAATTCCAGCTGGAGTCATCTTTAGCCGATCGGCTAGGGCGATGGCGGTTGAAGGGCCAGATTCCAGGATCGTTCGAGCTACCTGGTCGCGGGTGCGCAGGTCCGGGTTGGCGAGGCTGGTTTTCACAACGTTATTGTTGCGTAATTCATCTCCCCCTGCCAATTGAGAAACCCAGGGCGAGAGGCCAGGAACCGTAGGCTCTGCCCATGCTCAAGAGCGCGAAAGCCTTAGAACGCCTCTCTTCGTTAATGGTTTTCACACAATCTGCGATTGTTATAACAGGGGCTTCCGTTCGAATAACTGGCTCTGGATTGGGCTGTTCTACCTGGCCGGAGTGCACCCCCGGATCTTTCACTCCCACGCCGGATCAACCGGAGTCACCGCTACACGCATGGATTGAGTTTGGAAATCGGTTATTGACTTTTGTACTGTTATTGAACGCACTACTTCTAATGATTTCGATCCTGCGCAATAAGCGCAGTGAACTTCGTATTCTCGGCCTGGTACAGATCTTGGGAATTTTGGCACAAGGGGTTCTTGGCGGAATCACCGTTCTCACTGGATTGAATCCTGCAACTGTATCTGCACATTTTCTTTTATCGATTGTTCTAATCGCCGCTGCGCTCTCGCTTCGTCAGCGAGCGCATGGGGTAACACCGACTGATATCAAGTTAGCGCCACTAAGCCGTCGCCTGAGCCGAATAATTCTTGCGCTAACAGCGCTGGTGATTTTTGCTGGCACTATCGTAACGGGAAGTGGGCCGCATGCCGGGGATGATTTAGCAGAGCGGTTCAATCTCGATCCCCGGATGATGTCTTGGATTCACGCAGACTTAGTTATCGCTCTAATTGGAGTGACGATCGCTCTACTCATCGCAATTCGACTTGGAGAATCGGAAATCACAAGAACGAGCTGGGGGGTAAGCGCCCGAAACTTTCTCATCATCTGCCTGGCCCAAGGGCTCATCGGTTATACCCAGTACTTCACTGGCTTGCCGGAACTTCTCGTGGGCTTCCACATTCTTGGCTCGGTTCTAGTGTGGCTAACGGTCTGGAACCTGACAATTAAAGGTAATGTCCTATCCCGGTCATGAGATATCCAGAACGCCCCGCTTGGACCGCGCTAGATGATCAATCAGTCGCGGTTGCCCGAGCCCTCGCTATGGATGCCGTTCAAAAAGTTGGAAACGGCCATCCCGGAACGGCAATGTCTCTGGCGCCTGTGGCCTACACGCTCTTCCAGAGATTCCTAAGGCATGACCCAAGTGATTCAAAATGGATTGGGCGAGATCGCTTCGTTCTATCTTGTGGCCACTCTTCGCTAACTCTCTACATCCAACTCTTTTTTAGCGGTTATGGTTTAAAACTAGATGACTTAAAGTCCTTTAGAACTTGGGGATCGCTAACTCCGGGTCATCCCGAGTATGGGCACACCTTGGGAGTCGAGACAACCACCGGGCCGCTCGGCCAAGGCGTTGCGAATGCAGTCGGCATGGCGATGGCCGCTCGCTACAAGCGAGGAATCTTTGATCCAGAGCGCGCAATTGGCGAGAGCATCTTTGACCACAATATCTGGGTAATTTGTAGCGATGGTGATTTGCAAGAAGGAGTGAGCGCAGAGGCTTCGTCTCTTGCGGGCACCCAAGAACTTGGGGCGCTAAAAGTAATCTACGATGACAATCGAATCTCGATTGATGGCGATACCCACCATACTTTCACTGAAGATGTAAGCGCTCGATATCGATCTTATGGCTGGAATGTAATTGAAGTTGCTGCGAAAAAAGATGGCGATGTAGATAGAGAAGCTCTTGAGGCGGCTATGGATAGTGCGCTAGAAGAAAAGCTTCGCCCAACGCTAATTCGACTTAAAACAGTTATCGCATGGCCTGCCCCTAAAGCACGTAATACTGCGAAATCACATGGTTCGGCCCTCGGCAAAGAGGAAGTAGCTGCCACAAAGATTCTCTTAGGTTTACCAGAAGAGGAGTTCTATTTTCCCTCAGAAGTTCAAGAACATGTGAAGAAAGTTTCAAATCGAAGTAAGGCGCTTAGAAACGAATGGAATCAAGCATTTGAAAATTGGAAGAGAGAAAACCCCGCTAAATCCGAACTCTTGCAGCGCCTTGAATCAGGTTCGCTGCCACCAAGTTGGGAACAGGGAATTCCTACCTTTCCAAGCGAGAAAGAAGTTGCAACTAGAAAGGCCTCTGGCGAACTCATAAACCACTTTGCCAAAGTCATGCCTGAATTAATTGGCGGATCGGCGGACTTAGCGGAGAGCAATAACACTATGGTCGAGGGTGGTGGGTCATTTTTACCCAACTCCTCAACGCTTCCGGGGGCTTCTCCATACGGTAGAAATATCTTCTTTGGAATTCGCGAGCATGCAATGGGCGCGATTCTTAATGGCATGGCGCTGCATGGTGGACTTCGACCTTATGCCGGTACTTTCTTAGTCTTTAGCGATTACATGCGTGGAGCTGTCCGACTCTCGGCGCTGATGAAGCTTCCGGTTACATATGTATGGACTCATGATTCAATCGGCCTTGGCGAGGATGGACCTACTCACCAACCAATCGAACATATTGCCGCCTTGCGGGCGATTCCTGGTCTAGATGTCATCCGCCCTGCCGATGCCAATGAAGTAGCCATAGCTTGGCGAGAGATTCTGAAGCGAAAGGCGCCGGTTGGCTTACTACTTTCCCGCCAGAACCTTCCAGTATTTGATCGAGCCAACTTAAATAGCGCCGAAGGCGCTGCAAGAGGTGCCTACGCTCTTAACGATGAGAAGAATCCAGAATTGATATTAATTGCGACTGGTTCGGAAGTCTCCCTCGCCGTTGCTGCGCTCACCGAACTTAAAGCTAAAGGAATCAAAACAAGAGTAGTAAGCGCTCCTTGTCTGGAATGGTTTAACGCACAACCCGAGAGTTACAAAGATGAACTTTTGCCGAAGAGCGTTAAGGCGCGCGTGAGTATCGAAGCAGGTATTGCACAAGGCTGGCGCGATCTGATTGGCGATGCCGGTGAATCCATATCGATTGAGCACTTTGGCGCTTCAGCCTCGCATACGACTCTATTTCGTGAATTTGGTTTTACCGTTGAAAGAGTGGTTGAAGCTGCCCAGGCTACATTGAAGCGAGCTCGTTGATGTCGCTTGAAAAAATCTCTAACGCCGGAGTTTCAGTATGGCTAGATGATCTATCTAGAGAGCGGATGATAAAGGGTGGCAAAGCCAGTTATCTGCCCCAGCTAATTGAAAATGATTTTGTAGTAGGCGTTACTACCAACCCAGCCATCTTCTCGTCGGCAATCGCAAATTCTGAGCTTTACAAAGATGATGTCGCTGCGCTTTATAGCAAAGGGTTCGATGCTGAAGGAATCATTACTGAATTGACCACCTCGGATGTAAGACAGGCATGCAAACTTTTTCTACCAGTCTTTGAGCGAACCAATGGAGTTGATGGCCGAGTCAGTATTGAAGTAGATCCAAGGCTGGCGCGGGATACCGAAGGAACTATCAAGCAAGCTCGTGAGCTTTGGAGCCATGTAGGTGCATCTAATGTTCTAATAAAGGTTCCAGCCACAAGGGAGGGATTGCCTGCGATACGAACTTTGACCGCGGAGGGAATAAGCGTAAATGTCACAATCATCTTCTCAGTTTCGCGCTATCAAGCTGTCTTGGAATCATTCATCGCCGGACTAGAAGATCGACTAGCCAGAGGACTATCCATTAAGGATATTCACTCGGTGGCTTCATTCTTTATAAGCAGAGTAGATACCGAAATAGATGGTCGACTCAAGGATCCAGCGCATCAATCCCTTCGAGGTCGGGCCGCGCTTGCTAATGCCCGGCTTGCCTATGAACACTTTATTAAAGTTGAATCAAGTGAACGCTGGAGAGCGCTTGCTAATTTAGGCGGAAATATCCAGCGCCCGCTCTGGGCATCTACTGGCGTGAAGGACCCAAATTACAGCTCAACTATGTATGTTTTAGAACTTGTAGCAGATAAAACAGTGAACACAATGCCCGAGTCCACCCTATCCGCAGTTCGTTCAAGCTCAGATTTCAATGGTGACACGATTACTAAGAGATTTGCCGAAGCGAGGGAAACTCTTTCGCAACTTGCAAGTATTGGTATTGAAATCGAAGCCGTCGCCGAAAAATTGGAGAGCGAAGGAATTGATAAATTCATTAAACCTTGGATTGAGTTGATTGCCGTTGTGGAGCGAGCAAAGGGGTGATCAAGCTTCACGGAGTCACAAATCGCGACTCAAATTGGGATGCGCTTAACGCTATAACCAAGCGGTTAGCAAATAAGGATCCCAGTATCTGGGGCCTGGCCGCGCAAGCTGAAGCTGCTATTCGTCTGGATTGGGTTGACCTACCGGAGGCTTCTCGTGATCTATTGCCCGTTCTAGATGCGCTCTCTGCCTGGTCGCGCGAAATTGGACACACTAATTTCATTCTCTGTGGCATGGGGGGTTCATCTCTGGCCCCTGAGGTAATCGCCGCACACTACAAGCGCTCATTAATCATTTTGGATTCCACTCAACCCGATCAAGTAAATGATGCGCTCAACTCAGAGTTGAGCAAGAGTTGCATCATCGTTGCATCAAAATCAGGAAGCACAATCGAAACCGCCTCCCAAAAAGCGCTCTTTCAAGACGCACTTATTTCAGCCGGCCTAGAGCCGCGCAATCACATGGTGATAGTGACTGATCCGGATAGCCCACTGCATAAATCAGCGCTAGAGGATGGGTTAAAAGTTGTTACTGCAAATCCCAAAGTAGGCGGCAGGTTTAGTGCGCTAAGCGCTTTTGGCCTTACGCCAGCCGCTTTAATCGGAGTTGATATATCTGTATTACTAGATGATGCCTTTGACGCTGCCCAGGAATTTACAAAACCCGACTCCGTGGTCGTAGCTTTTGCGGCGCTCCTTGCCAGGCCCGAGTTCGCCTTCGCCAAGTTTTATGACAGAAACTCCTCATTCCCAGGACTGGCTGACTGGATTGAACAGCTCGTTGCCGAATCGACGGGCAAAGAAGGGCGCGGAGTATTACCGGTAGTTCTGAATTCCCAACCGACTGCTGATTCCAACGCCATTACTTTTAACGAAAACGACCCGCTCGCTGTTGTAGGAAATCTAGGCGCCCAATTCATCTTCTGGGAGTGGGTTACAGCGCTTCTCTGTTTCTTGCTAAAAGTGGATCCCTTTAATCAACCCAATGTTGCCGAATCCAAGGATCGCACTGGAAAGATCCTTGCCAATTGGCGTGATGATCTTGGCCGCCCCGCTTTTGAGACTGAGACGCTTTCTATCTATAGCGAGCAAGGATTGGATTCATTAGAGAATTATTTGACTGGAGCAAGAAGCGGCAAGTACCTCTCAATAATGGCTTACTTGAATCGGAATACTTCTAAAGATGCAATCCAGTTACGGGATCTGCTGGAGAGTCATCTAAAAATCCCCACTACATTTGGGTGGGGACCGAGGTTCCTACACTCAACTGGTCAATTCCATAAGGGTGGCCCACTAGTTGGTTCGTTTATTCAAATAACCACAGCGACAGATCTGAAGATTCCGATTCCAGGGGCGGGATATGGTTTCGAAAGATTGGTTTTAGCCCAAGCACTTGGCGACTTTGAGGCGATAAAGATGCGCCAATTGCCAGTAATTCGAATCCACTTAAAGAACGAACGAGCGGGAATGGCCGAACTTCTTGCTGTAGCTAAGAAATTGAAGAATTAATCCTCTTCTTCGGCTCGTAATTTCTTAAGCGCCGCTTCCAAAATCTTCTTCGCCTCAGCCTCAGTCCTACGCTCTTTTACATAAGCAAGATGCGTCTTGTAAGGCTCATTCTTCATCGGAGATGGTGGGTTATTTTTATCGCGTCCGGCTGGGAAACCACAGCGAGGGCAATCCCACTCATCCGGAATCGCGACAGTTCCATCGTCAGCAAAGGATGGTTTGGTTTCATGGCCATTTAAACACCAATAAGAAATACGAAAGCGTGCAATTGCTTCACCGCGTTCGGCTTCGCCCATTGGACCTGCGCCGACACGAGATCCTCTAATTGCGCTTCCACCGGCCATTTTCTCTCCTTATATCCTCTTAAATTACTTCAATTTTTATTACTGCAATTTCTATTACTTCAAGACCGATTACTTTAAGACCAAGCCGAGTGCGATAACAGAGGCAAACCATAGGCCGCCTACAACAATTGTGATTCGATCCAAATTTTTCTCAACAACGGAAGAACCGCCGTAGGTTGAGGAGAGGCCACCACCGAATAGATCAGATAGTCCACTTCCCTTGCCCTTGTGAAGGAGTACGAGAACGATCATCAAAATACTCGTGATCAAAAGAAGGATCGAGAGAGCCAGTGCCACTTAATTTCTCCTGCCGTTAAATCTAGACGAAGTGCGAATATTACCCTGCCCCAGGGTGTCCAACCCCTCAGATCACCCTATGAAACTTACAGATACGAGCAAATTCTTCTGGGTCCAGGCTTGCTCCACCCACAAGCGCCCCATCCACATCAGCTTGGCGCATGATGTCAACCACGTTGGCCGACTTCACTGAGCCGCCATAAAGAATCCTCGCATTCTCAGCAATCTCTTCGTTGGCAATCTTCTTTAATTCAATTCTTATGGCGCTACATACTTCCTGAGCATCTTCTGGGGTGGCGGTCTTACCAGTGCCGATCGCCCAAACTGGTTCATACGCAAACACGATCTTCTTTAGATCAGGCTTGTGGAAACCCTTCAAACCCGCTCTTACTTGGTTAAGTACATGTTCAACGTGATTTCCCGCTTCGCGAATCGCCAACTCTTCTCCGATACAGAAGATCGGAACCATCTCGTTATCAAGAACGGCGCGGATTTTTCGATTCACTAATTCATCACTTTCGCCATGAATCGCGCGTCTCTCGGAATGCCCGACGATCACATATGTGCAATCCAATTTCTTCAACATCGACCCTGAGATATCTCCGGTGAAGGCGCCTGACTTTTCTGGCGAGATATCTTGGGCGCCGTAAGAAATTCGTAGGCGATCTCCATCTACCAATGTTTGGACAGATCGAATATCTGTAAATGGCGGGATGATTGCCACATCAACTGCATCAAAATCTCTATCTCCTAAAGAGTAAGCAAGCTTCTGGGTAACCGCAATCGCCTCGAGATGATTTAGGTTCATCTTCCAATTGCCAGCCATCAGCGGTCTTCTAGTCATATTGGAATCCTCTCATGGGGGTAGGTTGCTAGGTGCTTAAGCCAGGGCTTGCAGACCAGGTAATTCCTTGCCCTCTAGATACTCAAGTGATGCTCCGCCACCAGTTGAGATGTAACCAAAATCGCTGTCAGTAAACCCAAGAGCGCGTACTGCGGCAGCGGAGTCGCCGCCACCTACTACTGATAACCCCTTTACCTTGGTAAGTGAATCCGCAACTACTCGAGTGCCGGCTGCAAAATTCTTAAACTCAAATACTCCCATAGGCCCATTCCAGAATACGGTTCTGCATTTAGCAATCGCAGCAGCGAAGGCAGCGGCGCTTTCCGGACCGATATCTAGCCCCATTTGATCTTGCGGAATGGAATCTGCGGCGACCGTAGTTGGATTTTCATCGGCAAACTTTGGTGCCACCACTACATCAGTTGGGAGGTGAAGTTCTACCCCACGTTCTTTGGCGCGATTGATGATTGATTTAACAGTATCGATTGATTCCACCTCGAATAGCGAGGTTCCAATCGAATGGCCTTGGGCGGCAAGAAATGTGAAGACCATTCCGCCACCTATTGCAAGTACATCTACCTTTTCAATCAGGTTAGTTATTACGCCAATCTTGTCTGAGACCTTAGCTCCGCCAAGTACGACTCCATATGGGCGCTGTGGGTTCTCAGTGAGTTGGCGGAGTACATCAACTTCTGCGCTAACTAATTTTCCAGCAGCGTGAGGTAGAAGTTGAGCTAATTCAAATACTGAAGCGTGTTTACGATGAACTGCTCCAAATCCATCACCCACGTAGAGATCGGCGTAGCTGGCTAGAATGTTCGCAAGACCCAATCGCTCTTCTTCAGATTTAGATGTTTCGGCGCCCTCAAATCGGATGTTCTCTAGTAGGACTACTCCTCCAGGTTTCAGTGCGCTCACCGCTGCTTTGGCCGAATCGCCAATGACATCAGATGCAAATACGACTTCGCGTCCAAGGAGTTCTCTCAAGCGTTCGGCAATTGGAGCAAGAGATAGCTCCGCTTTCCGCTCGCCTTTTGGTCTTCCTAGATGGGCACAGATGACTAGCGATGCGCCAGCGTTTAACAGGTAGTTGATAGTTGGGAGCGAAGCTCTTATTCGTCCATCATCGGTAATTATCCGTTTCCCAGTTCCATCATCTTGCAATGGAACGTTAAGATCGCATCGAAGAAAGACTCGCTTTCCTACGTAAGAAAGTGAATCGAGCGTTTTAACCACTTGGTTTCCGGAGGATTAAAAGGCTTAGAGACTCTTACCGATAAACGACATCAAATCTACGAGGCGATTTGAATAACCCCACTCGTTGTCATACCAAGAAGCAACTTTCACTTGATTGCCAATCACCTTGGTTATTCCGGCATCGAAGATGCTGGAATGCGGATCAGTCACGATATCGGTTGAGACGATTGGGTCTTCGGTGTAGCGCAAGATTCCTTTAAGAGGGCCCTCAGCCGCTTTCTTCATCGCAGCATTAACTTCTGCAGCGCTGGTCTCCTTGGCGAGTTCAACAGTTAAATCGGTGATTGAACCAGTAGGAACCGGAACGCGAAGCGCATAGC
>VERH01000046.1 GCA_018882735.1 Candidatus Nanopelagicaceae bacterium | reverse complement strand
AGAGATAACCGCTGAAAGCATCTAAGCGGGAAGCTCGCTTCAAGATTAGGTTTCCCATTGGTTTACCAAGTAAGGCCCCCAAGAGACTATTGGGTTGATAGGCCGGAAGTGGAAGAGGCGCAAGCCTCGGAGCTGACCGGTACTAATAGGCCGAGGATTTAACTACAAAGTTGCTACGCGTCCACTGTGTGGTTCCCGAGATACGGTCGGGAACCAGAAGAATCCAAAAGAAAAGTTTTGGATTTGGTTCAGATTGAAATCTCAATAGCGTTTCGGCGGTCATAGCGAGAGGGAAACACCCGGTCCCATTCCGAACCCGGAAGTTAAGCCTCTCAGCGTCGATGGTACTGCACGGGGCACCGTGTGGGAGAGTAGAACGCCGCCGGACTTAAATTAGAAAGAGGGGTTACAGATAACTGTGGCCCCTTTTTCATTTTCCGGAGATAAATCTCGAGGCCGCAAAAAAACTGGGAGCTCTTCATCGCGCAGAGATTCTTCCCCAAGATCTAGAACGGATAAATCTAAATCCGACAGACCAAGATCCGACAGACCAAGATCCGACAGACCAAGATCCGACAGACCAAGATCCGACAGACCAAGATCCGACCGGCCTTCTTTTAAAAAACCTTTACCAGAAGATGAAGAGCGTCGCCAAAGAAGTTTTGAAACTCCATCTGTGCCTGCTGATATCACCGGTGAAGAACTTGAAAAAAAGATTGCCTATCAAATTGGATCACTGACTCCGAGCAATGCAAAGAGCGTTGCTCGACATCTTGTTGCGCTAGAGCGGTTTCTTGAGACTGACCCAGAGCGCGCCTATCTACATGGAAAAGAAATTGCATTCCGCGCTGGCCGACTAGGTTTTGTACGAGAACGAGCTGGAGTCGCTGCCCTGCGCGCCGGACACTACAAAGAGGCGTTAAAGGAACTTCGCGCGGCAAGTCGCATTTCTGGGTCGATAGAACTGGAGCCATTTATTGCGCAATGCGAGGCATCCCTTGGAAATGCACGAAAAGCCCTTGAAATTGCGGGTTCCGTCTCGGAATCCAAGTTGAGCAAGGCTGGCAGAGTCGAGATGCGTATCGCTGCCTCGAGCGCCAGGTCTTCTCTAGGACAATTCGATGCAGCAGTTCTTACTCTTAAATGTAAAGAGCTCAATGAGAGCGATCCTGTTTGGAGCAGGAGATTGCGAAAGAGTTATTACGAAGCGTTGCTTAAAGCGGGTCGAAAGGGCGATGCAGAAGAGTTTTTGACTCGTTATCCACAACTAGAAATTGATGAGAGTCACTAAGCCAAGTTTTCGTTAATCATTCCGCCATCAAATGCCCAGCGAGTATCGATGGGATTAAGTGGAGGATTGTGATGATGAGCAAAGTGAAACAATACAAAAACCGAGTGGAGTTGGCCGGCCGGGTTAGCGGCGAACCAACCGAGAAAACCTTACCGAGCGGTGATGTAGTCGCAGAATTCAGATTGATAATCGATAGAGATGACCGTGAAGGCGTAGACACACTCGATGTGGCAGCATGGAAGGCAAACCTCCGTAAACGCGCACTCTCGCTGGAAGCCGAGGAGTGGATTGGAATAAAAGGAGTGTTAAGAAGGCGTTTTTGGAAAGGAAGTACCGGCACCGCAAGTCGTTGGCAGGTCGAAGCGCGCGAAATAGAGCGAATTTAGGTACTTTTACGCCATGGCAAACGATCTTTTATCAGCGCTACGCACCTACCTCACCAAAATCAGCAGCGGAGAGAAGACTCCTCAAGAAGTGGCTGCAGCCCTTAACGCTTGGGCGCGCGAGAGCGGTGAGGCAATTAAAGTAAAGATCGAAGAGGAAGTTAAGAAGAATGTGTCCCGGATGGGCTTTGCTAAAGCAAGCGATTTGAAGCGGCTAGAGCGCGAGGTCATGGAGTTGAAGTCACTCATCAAAGGTAAGACTACGAACGCCAAAAAGAAGCCAGTTGCGAAGAAAAAGGCTGTTGCTGCAAAAGCAAAGAAGCCGAAGTCCGCTAGCAAGAAGGCCAAGTAATGAGTTCACAAAATAGCGCGCTAGATAGTGCTGAGCGGATAACTGCAATTAAGCGGAAAGTTAATGAGATTGGTTTATCTCCTCTAGAGGAGCATGGTGGGAAATTTGAAGAAGTAAATCGAGACTTGACCGAAGCGCTCGCATCAGTCGAAGGTATTTCCAACTCTCAATAACCAGTCTCGTTTAGAGCTATTTCGAGAAGTTAAGGAAAATTGTGCGAAATAGATTGGATTCCGAATTGGTTCGAAGGGGCCTTGCTCGTTCCCGCGAACATGGCCAGGACCTTATTGAGCGCGGTTTTGTAAAAGTGGGCGGAATGCCCGCAACAAAGTCTGCTACTCGGGTTGCTGCTGAAGAGTCGATCACTGTAAATCTTCCTGCGGATGAGTTTGCCTCTCGCGGCGGAATCAAATTAGCCGGAGCCCTTGATTACTTCAGAAAGTTAGAAGTCGAAGGAAAACGATGCCTTGATGCGGGCGCCTCCACAGGTGGGTTCACCGATGTGTTACTGCGAAGAGGGGCAGCAAGCGTTGTTGCTGTAGATGTGGGATATGGACAACTCGCGTGGGCTCTTCAGCAAGATCCTCGTGTGGAAGTTCACGATCGAACGAATATTCGGGAATTACAACTCGACGAGATAGGCGCATCGGCTGAGATGGTCGTGGCCGACCTTTCGTTCATCTCTTTGAAAACAGTGCTCCCAGCCTTAATCTCACTTGCGACTTCTGACGCCGACTTCTTATTGATGGTCAAACCACAATTTGAAGTTGGCAAGGAGCGACTCGGCTCAGGTGGCGTTGTTAGAGAGCCACAATTGCGAGTGAGCGCGGTTTTGGAAGTCGCCGAGCGTGCCTTTGAACTCGGAATCGGATGCTTGGGAGTAACTGCCAGTACTCTCCCCGGACCTTCAGGAAATGTGGAATATTTCCTCTGGTTAAGACGCGGGGCTCCGGCTCCGGTTGAAGCTGAAATCATGACGGCCGTAGAGAAAGGACCGAAGTAGATGAGTAGAAGCATCATCCTTGTTCTTCATCCTTCGCGTCCGGAGGCGCATCACCTTGCCAGTGAAGTTGTTCAAGCTCTTATTAAAGAAGAAATTAACGTCTGGTCTGCTACCGAAGTTTCCATTCCCGGAGTAGAGAAAAAGAGTAACGAGGAGATTCGCGAAAGCATCAAGAAGCATGAGCTCGTACTTGTATTGGGCGGCGACGGAACAATCCTGCGCGGCGCTGAAATCGCTCATGGCACAGATATCCCAGTTCTTGGAATCAACTTAGGTCATGTTGGATTTCTCGCACAGATAGAGAAACCAACCGTAAATGCTCTTGTCTCTGCGATCAAGAATCGAAGTTATAAATTTGAAAAGCGGATGACGCTTGGCTACAAAGTCATCCGCGGTGAATCCGCCATCACAGAGGGTTGGGCGCTCAATGAAGTTACAGTCGAGCGCAACACCGAAGCGATGATTGAACTTTTTGTACAGATTGATCACCGACCACTTTCTCGCTGGGGTTGTGATGGAGTTATTTGTGCAACTCCTACTGGATCGACCGCTTACGCATTCTCAGCCGGCGGGCCAGTCGTCTGGCCAGACGTTGCGGCGTTAGTGCTCCTTCCGTTAGCAGCACACGCACTCTTCTCCGACCCTATGGTTGTCTCTCCCGAATCTGAGATCGCAATAGATGTTGAGAGCGATAGCGGAGTTCTATCGGCTGATGGTCTCCGTAAATTCCAATTACTTGAAGGCGACAGAGTGCTGCTCACCAGCGTAAAGAGTTTTGTCTCGCTTGCGCATTTAGAGGATATTGCCTTCACTGATCGCCTGGTTGCTAAATTCAAGCTCCCAGTTGATGGCTGGCGAGGTGAGTGAAACGAGCCAAGCAGGAAGAACTCGACTTGAAGAGGTCTCCATCAAAGGGCTTGGAGTAATTGATAACGCAACTATCGAGTTTGCCCCCGGATTGAACGTGATAACTGGCGAGACCGGCGCGGGCAAAACCATGGTTCTAACGGCGCTATCCCTAGTTCTCGGAGGAAAGACAGATCTAGATTTACTTCGAAAGGGCGCAGAACGATTAATCGTCAGCGGAAGGTTTAGCGCATCAACCTCCAAGAGCGAATCTCTCAAGGATTTGTTGGAAGAGCATGAGGTTGAGTTAGACGATGGTTCGCTCCTTCTTACCCGAACTTTAAATGCTGAAGGAAAGAGTCGGGCCACGTTATGCGGTATCACTACTACGGCATCTGTCCTCGCTGCTTTCGCTACCGAATTGATTGAGATTCACGGTCAGCATGGGACGCTACAACTTTCAAAGTCGCAACGACAACGAGAGTTACTAGATCGATTTGGAGGCAAAGAGATCGAATCAGCTCTGAATTCCTACCAAGGAGCGCTTGCAAAATATGAAGAAATATCCATTCGAATTGATGGTCTTCGAAAGTCTCTTGCAGATCGAGACCGAGAATTAGGAGAACTACAAGAGCTCCTCGCAGAGTTCTCTAAGTTAAAGCCGCTCCAAGGCGAACTCCAGAGCATTGATATGGAGGTTCGAAAACTGGAGAGCGTGGAAGATATTCGAATTGCGCTATCAACCGCGTTGGAAGTAATTGATGGCGAAGAGGGTGGCGCAAATACAACTATCGGGACTGCTCGTCGTGCGCTTCAAACTATTCGGGACAAAGACGGAGTTATCGATAACGCTGCTGCCAAGATAGAGAACGCCTATTTCGAGGTAAATGATGCCTCAAGTGAACTACGGAATTTTCTCGAGAACCTAGCTGCTGACCCAGCTCGCTTAGAGGAGTTGCTTAATCGGCGGGCAGCTCTTAGATCATTCGCGAAAAGGTTTGGAACTGGAAGCGGTTTAGATGAAGCGCTAGCGAGTGCGTTAGAACGCGCCGAATTTGCAAAGGCTCGCATGAAGGATTTGAGCGGTGGCGAAGGCCGCGTTGACGAGTTGGTGGTAGAGCAACGCTCAATCTTCTCCGAATTGATACGCGCAGCGAAGTTTCTCTCGGAGGCGCGAGAGAAGCACGCAAAAAAGCTGAGCGCTGAAGTGACTAAAGAGATTCGAGAGCTGTCGATGCCTGGAGCCTCTTTTCAATGCCGACTCAATGAAATATTTGCAACAGATGGGAATATGGAGCTAATTCCATCAAACAAATTGAGTCGTTTTGGTAGCGATGAAATTGAGATGCTCTTTACCGCTCATGCAGATGGCGAACTCTTGCCGATCTCAAAGGCGGCCAGCGGTGGCGAGTTATCCCGATTGATGCTCGCACTTGAGGTAGTTGTTGCAGCTACCTCACCGCGCGGTACTTACTTGTTCGACGAGATAGATGCCGGTATCGGTGGGAAAGCAGCGCTTGAAGTTGGCAAACGATTAAAGCGCCTTTCGAAAAGCGCTCAGATAATTGTTGTCACGCATCTACCGCAAGTAGCTATTTGGGGCGATAACCATTTAAGGGTACTTAAGGATTCAAATGGGAGCATTACCGAATCATCAGTAACTCTTGTAAGGGGTAGCGAACGAGAGAGCGAGATTGCTCGAATGCTTTCGGGCCTTGAGGACTCCGAACACGCCCAAGATCACGCTAGAGAATTGCTTGATTTAGTAAATGGGTGAGTGGGTGATAAGTTAGTGCTCCATGACCGCCCCTCATGTGACAAAGCATCTATTTGTCACCGGCGGAGTCGCTTCAAGTCTCGGCAAAGGTCTCACAGCATCCAGCCTCGGTAGATTGTTACGAGCACGTGGCCTACGGGTAACTATGCAGAAGCTAGATCCGTATATAAATGTTGATCCCGGCACGATGAATCCTTTCCAGCATGGTGAAGTTTTTGTCACCGATGATGGAGCTGAAACTGATCTCGACATCGGGCACTATGAACGTTTCCTCGACACAAATCTTCATGGATCGGCAAATGTCACGACCGGTCAGGTTTATTCACGCGTAATCGCAAGAGAGCGTCGCGGTGAGTATCTCGGAGATACTGTCCAAGTAATTCCGCATATAACCAATGAAATAAAGGATCGAATCCGTGCGATGGCCACACCTGAGATCGACATCGTCATAACTGAAGTAGGCGGAACTGTGGGAGATATCGAATCCCTTCCATTTCTTGAAGCAGCTCGACAGATTCGCCAAGAAGTTGGACGTGAGAATGTCTTCTATCTTCACGTCTCTTTAGTTCCATACATCGGCCCTTCGGGCGAACTGAAGACAAAGCCCACTCAGCACTCAGTTCAAGCGTTACGCTCCATCGGTATCAGCCCTGATGGCGTGGTACTTAGATCAGATCGCGAAATTCCGCTTAGTGTAAAGAAGAAGATCTCGTTGATGTGCGATGTTGACCTAGACGCGGTAGTTGCCGCAGTTGATGCGCCATCCATCTACGACATTCCAAAAGTGCTTCACAGAGAGGGGCTGGACGCTTACATAGTGCGGCGCCTTGGCCTTCCTTTTCACGACGTGGAATGGGGTGAGTGGGATCAACTTTTGAATCGCGTCCACAATCCTTCAAGAGCGGTGAAAATTGCTTTAGTTGGAAAGTACGTTGATCTTCCAGATGCCTACCTTTCTGTTACAGAAGCGCTTCGAGCCGGTGGTTTTGATAATGGCGTGAAGGTAGAAATAAAGTGGGTTGTAAGTGATGAGTGCGAAACACCTGCGGGCGCTAAGCAACAACTTGGAGATGTTGACGCCATCTGCGTTCCGGGCGGTTTTGGTGTTAGGGGTATCGAAGGAAAAGTAGGTGCTCTCAAGTTCGCTCGGGAAAATTTGATTCCTTCGCTCGGATTATGTCTGGGACTTCAATGCATGGTTATTGAAGCGGCGCGCAATCTTGCCGGAATTGAAGGTGCAAATTCCGCTGAATTCGAACCATCCTCGCCACATCCCGTAATCGCAACGATGGTAGGTCAGGAGAAAATCGTTGCTGGGGAAGCCGACATGGGTGGCTCCATGCGTCTTGGCCTTTATAAAGCGCTACTAGGTAAGGGCTCGATTGTGGCTGAGGTTTACGGAGAAGAAGAGATTTCGGAACGACATCGACATCGCTACGAAGTTAACAACGATTATCGGGAACAAGTTGGAAAATCCGGCCTTGTTTTTAGTGGTATTTCACCAGATGGATCTCTTGTCGAGTTTGTAGAGCTACCGCGAGAGGTACATCCCTATTACGTGGGAACACAGGCGCATCCCGAATTTAGATCCCGGCCAACTAGACCGCATCCTTTGTTTAGTGGCTTAATTAAAGCTGCCATTAACCGTGGAAAATAGGGCACTACTTCAAAGTTTTATCAGCCATATCGGTGTAGAGCGCGGGCTAAGTAAGAATACGCTCTCGTCTTACCAGCGAGATTTGCTGAAGCTGAGCGCTTTTCTTGAGGAGCGACAACTAAATTTCACCAACGCGAAGAGCTTAGATCTAATCGATTTTCTATCGAAATTGCGGGCAGCCGGTCTTGCTGAAGCAAGTATCGCCCGTTCAACAGTTGCGATTCGGACCTTCTATAAATTTCTTGGAAAAGATCGAAATCTGGAAGATATTGCGCGCGAATTGATTCCACCAACGATCCCAAAGAGACTTCCTAAGGCGTTGAGCGTTTCGGAGATCGAAAACTTGATTTCAGCGCCACCCCAAGAAGGTATGGGAATTCGCGACCGGGCCATGCTTGAGTTGCTCTACGCCACTGGCGCACGGGTAAGCGAGGTTATTTCCTTAAATGTTGATGATGTGAAGCGAGTCGATAGCGCGACTGGCGAAATCACGACTATCCGGCTCTTTGGCAA
>VERH01000045.1 GCA_018882735.1 Candidatus Nanopelagicaceae bacterium | reverse complement strand
CTCTTGATCTACGGCTATAACGCCACCTGAGAGAATTACGGAACGCTTACATAGCTCTAAGGCATATGGAAGATCATGCGTGACCATCAAGATCGTCACATCAAGGGAGCGCAGAATTTCAGCCAATTCTCGCCTCGAAGCGGGATCTAAGTTTGAAGATGGTTCATCGAGTACCAAGATTTCGGGATTCATGGCAAGAACGGTGGCTACCGCTACCCGGCGGCGTTGCCCGAAAGATAGATGGTGTGGCGGCCGATCTCGAAATTCAAGCATTCCGACTTTAGCGAGCGCCTCCGTAGTAACTCTCTCTAATTCCGCGCCACGTAAACCTGAGTTATAAGGGCCAAAAGCGACATCCTCAGCCACAGTCGGCATGAATAGCTGATCATCGGGGTCTTGGAAGACGATTCCCACACGCTCGCGGATGTGGCGAAGACTCTCTTTGTTTTTAGCATCCACAACAGTTCCGCCAACCGAAACACTTCCTTGTTGCGTTGCGATGATTCCATTTAGGTGAAGGACAAGTGTTGTCTTTCCCGCGCCGTTTGGGCCAAGTAAGGCAACCTTCTCGCCCTTATTCACCTCAAGGTTCACACCAAACAACGCTTGATGGCCATCGGGATACGCATAGGCAAGGTTGTTAATTCTTAGACTAGGAATTGAATTCACTACAAGGCTCCTGAAATAAATGAAAGAGTTACCGCAACTCCTGGAAGTATTAGAGCAACAAGCCAGTTTGTCTTTTTATCTTCGGCGAGCCGTGGCATCGCGCCAGCAAAGCCACGAGAGAGCATTGCTAGGTAAACCCGCTCGCCTCTTTCATAAGATCTAATAAAGAGCGCTCCCACAGTTTGGGCAAGGATTCGCCAAGACTTCAACCCACGCTCCTCGAAACCTCTCGACTCGCGAGCAATCTTCATTCGACCTAATTCATCATTTATGACATTTAGGTAGCGAAGCATGAAAGTCGCGATACTCACCAAAGGAGCTGGAACTCTTAATTTCTCTAGTCCACCAAGAATCTCGCGGGCGGTAGTTGATCCGGAGAGAATGATTGCAGTAACCACGCCAATTGTTCCTTTGGCAATGATGCCCGCTCCCGCCCATAATCCTGATTCGTACAACTCAATTCCTAGGACTTTCAACTTTGATCCAGTACCAAAGAAAGGCATTAGAAAAGCAAAGAGCACAAAGGGAATTTCCACTAGTGACCTTAGAAAAACGGTTCGGTAGGGGAGTTTTGCGAGCCTGATAAGCAGAAGCAACATTAAGAAGAAAACTATATGCGCGAGCCAGTTTCTGATTGGAGTTGCCACGACAACAATCACGAAGAGAAGTGCGCTCAAAATCTTTATCTCAGGGGGTAGTTCATGAATAAAGGTATGGCGATGTAAATAGAGACGCTCACCTACATCATGGCCGTGGTGATGCGAAGCTTTCAGTTCTTGGCTCCCGACTTAAAGCGTTTTGCGATTGCAAAGACTGCAAATGCAACTAGAGCAGTAACGAAGATTCCGATGATTCCAGAAAGGCCCACGCTAAGTCGTTCGTTATCCAGACCCGAGATTCCGTAGTCTGCAAGTGGTGATCCAGATACGGCTGAGTCTTTAGCGGTATCAAGAAAACCAGTATCTTCTGCAACTTTCTCTAATCCATCTGGATGTGATGAGGCGTAAAAGGAAAGCGCTCCAGCAACCACTGTGGAAGCAAGGAAAAAGTAAAGATAGAAACGTTTTGACACTTTACTCATGAGCGAACCTCCAAAGTTGGTTTCCAGCCGTAAACCAAATCAGAACGAGTAGCAATGACCGCCGAGACAGTCATAAATGTAATCAAAGCTTCACCGATACCAATTAAGAGATGCGTTCCAATCATGGCGGTGCCAACGGTTTCTACGGGAATGGTTCCAGTGCCACCTAGGGCATATTGAATTGTGAAACCTAGGGCAGCCAAGGGAACTGAGATATAAGCAGCAATTGCAGCGGAGATAGTTACGCCAGACTTTGTCTTTGGCATAACCCTTCGGAGCCCGATGATTGCGAAGTGGCTTACCCAGACTGCAATTACCGATAAGTTGAAAATGTTTAGACCAAGCGCAGATAACCCACCGTCAGCAAATAGAAGTGCTTGAACGCCAAGGACAACTGTTAAAGCGAGCGTCGCCGAGTAAGGACCCACCAGCACGGTTGCCAGGGCTGCTCCAACAAGGTGGCCACTTGTTCCCGCAGCGACCGGGAAGTTAATCATCTGGGCTGCGAAAATAAAGACAGCAGTTAATCCAGCAAGAGGAGTTGTTCGATCATCGAGGGTCTTAGCCGCTCCCTTGAGCGCCAGGCCAACGAAGGCGATTGAGAGAAGGCCGAAGAGTGCGCTCACCGGCAGACTCACGAAGCCATCTGGGATATGAAGCTTTGGGATAAACATGGCTTTAGTTTATTGCAAATCATTTGCAACTGCAAAGATGTTGCTCTATGACCCTCCAAACTGGGCTTAGCCTTCCGGCATGAACCTGAAGACCAAGACCTGGGTATCGCTCTGGACGGTCTACATCATTTGGGGTTCAACGTATTTCGCAATCGCCAAGGTAATCGAAACCATGCCGCCATTACTCTCGATGGGTATTCGATTCACACTCGCCGGGCTAATTCTTTTTGCCTTCATTCTTTTCAAACAGGGCAAGAGTGAGTTTCGAATTCCAAAGCCGGAGATTGCCTCCGCTTCAGTCCTGGGTTTTGTGACTCTCGGCTTTGGAATCGGCAATGTGGCGGTAGCGGAAGCTCATGTACCAACTGGTGTTGTCTCGCTCATCATTGCTGCTTTGCCACTTTGGATTGCGCTATTTAGAACAATCTCGAGAGAGCGAATAGCGAACCTTACTTGGGTAGGAACAATCGTAGGTTTTGTCGGCGTCGTGATCCTATTGAAGCCAGGCAGCATCGAATCGGTTAGTGGAGTGGAATCCGGAAAGCTTTTCTTTTACATGTTCATGGTTTTACTGGGAAACATTGGCTGGGCGCTCGGAACATATCTATCACCAAGATTTCCTATCCCTAAGAATTCACTCCTCTTTACCGGCATTGAGATGCTCGCGGGCGGAATCGCTCTAACCATAGCTGGATTTATTCGGGGCGAGACCTTGGGCGATTTACTAGATGGATCAGATAATTCTTGGTTCTGGTTCTGGTATCTAGTTCTAGTTGGATCGATCGCCGCGTACTCGGCTTATCTATGGCTAGTAATGAACGCTCCAGTTTCATTGACCGCAACATATGCTTATGTGAACCCAGTGATTGCTGTACTTCTTGGCGTCTTATTCCTAAATGAAGTTATAACTCTTAATTATGCACTTGGTGGGGCCATAATTATTTTAGGTGTTTTAACGGTAGTTTCGAGTGAAAGTAGAGAAAAACGCCTCGCTAAAGGCTGATTAACTCACCATTCATAGATTTACGATCGACGATAAGTGCGCTGTGATTTGGCATCAAGGTCCAACCTTCTTGGCTCCAACCTGATGAGGCGACTAGGCACCCAGAGCTATCTAATCGATAACGCACTTCGTAGTAGTTGGGCTCAGTCCAGGAAGGGCGATTATCTGGGTGATGTTCTGAGACCACAATTAGGAAGTCTGAATTAAGAAACATGGAATTGATACTGCTGTACTCGTATGACTTCTTGATTGAACGAATTGCGTCTAAAACACCTGGGACAAATCCCAACTGACCAATTTTGGTAAGTGCGAAAAGAAAGAACAATTCACTATCACCGTTGCCCTTACGCAACGAGAGAAATTCATCGGAGATTTCAGGAAGTAGCGCGTCATAGGGGGAGAGAGCCCCGTTATGAATAAACCCAATATCTTGATAGGAAAAAGGATGAGCGTTGAGATCGTTAACTTCAATGCCTGGGGAGGCCCATCTAAAGTGAAGTAATCCACCAGAAGCGCTCTGATCTGTTGCAACTTTCGCGAAGGAGTCACTCGAAGCGGCGACCTCTACCTGCTTTTGAAGTTTCGCTGTTGCCCCGTCAACCAAGCAGAGCCCCCAGCTGTCCTTATGAACTTCAGAAAGCTTCACAAACTCATTGAAATTAGGTCCGGCAAAGTCGGCTAGAGAGGTGGGGCGGTTAGCGACATAACCAAGGAGGCGACACATGCCTTTAAGCCTATCGGCTAACCTGACCCTATGTTGCTAGAAGTCTTAATCGTCATTGTTGCGGCCACCTTTATTTTGGAATCGATTCTTGATCACCTAAATCAGAAGAGCTCTGAGTTGCCACCAGATTCGCTTGTTGCGCATCTTTACAA
The DNA here is from genome assembly GCA_018882735.1 of Candidatus Nanopelagicaceae bacterium. Taxonomy (GTDB): domain Bacteria; phylum Actinomycetota; class Actinomycetes; order Nanopelagicales; family Nanopelagicaceae; genus MAG-120802. Next base: position 3,663 of record VERH01000045.1, on the reverse strand, counting down.
TCCCAGCGAGCAACAGCGCTCAATTTCTTATGGTTATGAGAAGAATCAATTGGGCCTTCTTTCGGGCGCTGTATCAACCGGGTCCATGGTTTTAGCGCTCGCCTTCGGATGGTTTGCCTCACTAGACAGTTTCATCTCTGAGCGAATTGGTAGCTCTTTATTGGTATCGCTCGTTTTTATTGGCGCCCTTGGCTTCATCGGCTGGTTGATCTCGCTGCCGTTTGCGATCAAGTCGACCTTTGGTATCGAAGCTAAGTATGGTTTCAACAAAGCAACTCCGAAGACTTTCATAACCGACATTTTCAAGGGGGCTCTTGTAGGTGTATTAATCGGGGGCGCACTTCTCTCTGCAGTTATCTGGCTATACGAGAGATTTGAGGATCGATTCTGGCTATACGCCTGGTTGTTGGTAGCGGGCTTCTCAATCTTCATGTTTATGTTTGGAACCAAGTTAATTCTCCCGCTCTTCAACAAATTGACCCCATTGGAAGATGGGAAACTTAAAGAAGAGATTGGAAAGTATTGCCAGTCCCAGGGTTACTCTCTAAAGAACCTATTTGTTATGGATGGCTCTAAGCGCTCCACAAAGGCAAATGCATTCTTCAGCGGTATGGGGAAGAGCAAGACCATCGTCTTGTTTGATACTTTGATTGAAAAACTTACAAAGGATGAGATTGTCGCAGTATTGGCACATGAAATCGGTCATTACAGGCGGAAGCACACTCTTGCGATGTTTATAGTTTCAAACCTTCAAACTTTGGCAATATTTGGTCTGCTTGGATGGGCGCTTCAATATCCGGAGTTCTCAAGGGCTCTTGGCGCAGATGAAGGTAAATTCCATCTATCGGCGCTGGCCTTCTTCATCCTTCTTACCCCGCTAAATATTCTCCTTGGCCTACTCAACAATTCACTCTCGCGGCGAAATGAGTTTGATGCCGATACCTTCGCAGCGAAGACCTACAAGCAAGCTCCAATGCGCAGCGCTCTCTCAAAAATCTCCACAGATAGCCTCGCCAACCTAAATCCTCATCCTCTATATGTTGCCTTCAATTACACACATCCACCACTAGTTGAGCGCCTTAAGAACGTAGGTTAATTGGTCTGCGAATTAAAAAAGCCCACCGAAGGCGGTGGGCTTTTTTACTGACTTCGATTTAGATATCGAAATAGAGTTCAAACTCTGCTGGATGTGGACGCAGTCTCACGTAATCAATCTCTGACTTACGCTTCCAATCAATCCAAGTATCGATAAGGTCCTTGGTGAATACGCCGCCCCGAGTCAAGAACTCGTGATCAGCTTCGAGGCTATCGATTACTTTGTCGAGTGATCCTGGAACTTGTGGGATCGCCTTTGCTTCGGCGCCCTCAAGTTCGTAAAGGTCCTTATCAACTGGCTTTGGTGGCTCAATCTTGTTGGTGATTCCATCAAGACCGGCCATCAAAATTGCCGAAAAGGCAAGGTATGGATTGGATGAAGGATCAGGGCAACGGAATTCGATGCGCTTTGCCTTTGGACTTGTTCCGGTAATCGGAATTCGAATACATGCCGAACGGTTACGCGCTGAGTAGACAAGATTTACTGGCGCTTCATAACCGGGAACTAGACGCTTGTAAGAGTTAACAGTCGGATTAGTGAAGGCAAGAAGTGATGGAGCATGCTTCAAAAGTCCGCCGATATACCAACGAGCAATATCCGAGAGGTTTGCATATCCATCGCCCCAGAAGAGTGGCTTTCCATCTTTCCAAAGTGATTGGTGAACATGCATGCCAGAACCGTTATCGCCAAAGAGTGGCTTTGGCATGAATGTGACGGTCTTGCCGGCTTGCCAGGCGGTATTTCGAATTACGTATTTGAACTTCATCAAGTCATCGCCAGCGTGAAGGATGTCATTGAATCGGTAGTTAACTTCCATCTGGCCGGCAGTTCCGACTTCATGGTGAGCGCGTTCTACTGATAGGCCAACCTTCTCAAGGTTCATCACCATTTCGTCACGGAGATCGGCGAATTGATCTGTTGGGGAGACAGGGAAATATCCACCCTTGATGCGGGTGCGATAGCCACGATTAGGAGTGCCATCTGGATCTTCCTTAATTCCGGTATTCCAAGCGCCTTCATATGAATCAACTTCGTAGTAACCGGTGTTCATGCCGGTCAAGTAACGAACTCGATCGAAGACATAGAACTCTGCTTCTGGTGCAAAGAAGGCGGTATCTGCGATACCGGTCGAGCGCATGTACTCAACTGCTTTTGTTACAACCTGACGCGGATCGCGTGAGTAAGCGGAGTTGTCATCTGGATTTACAACAGAGAAGTGAACAACGAGAGTCTTTTCCTTGCGGAATGGATCGACGAATGCAGTCTCAGGAGCAGGGAGAAGTTTCATATCTGATTCATGAATCGATTGGAAGCCACGGATTGAGGATCCATCGAACATCAGACCATCTTTAAAGACATCTTCGGTGAATTGGCTTGCTGGAACATTAAAGTGATGTTGAATTCCAGGAAGATCGATAAATCGAACATCTACAAGAGAGATATTCTCTTTCTTTATGTAGCTGATTAATTCAGCTGAGGACTTAAACATGTTTCTCCTACGGCCTAGTTGCTCTTCGGAACTTCAGACTCATCATTGAGTGGATGTGGCGAATCGTAGATGTATGCAGTGAAAGGGCGGTATCTGGAGTGTTACGGTCATGTTTCACCATCAAGCCCGGGGTGCGGCTACCTTTACCGGGTGGAGATGCGCTTTGAACGGGCCTCAATGGGGCGTCGGTTAGCGGCGTTGATGATCGATTGGGTTGTGGCGACCTTCACGACCGGACTCCTCTTCCCGATCTTCGCCAGCTCTTTAGCCCCAAGCCTTACCCGCCTTGTTATCTTCGTCCTGGAAGTCGGCTTAATGACCGCGCTAACTGGAGCCTCAATCGGCCAACGAATACTTGGCATCAGGGTAGTTACATATCCAGATCAATTCTTCTTGATTCCCTCAAAGGCATTTCTTCGCACACTTCTTATTGCCCTTGTAATACCTGCCTTAGTTATCGATAGCGAAAGCCGGGGATTGCATGACCGATTTACCAAAAGCGAAGTAATTCGAGTAAAGCGATAACTATCGAGGCTTAGGCATCCTCAAGTTCTTCGGCATAGGTCCCTTAGGTAGTGGGATATTCATTCCTCCGATTGATTTCAAACGTGCGCGTAGTTCGCGAAGTTGAACTTTTGATAATTTCTTAGGGAACTTCTTCATCCGACGCTGAAGTTTGCGGATCGAGACTTGGTCTTCACCATTTCCTACTACTAACTCAAAAACAGGTACTCCCGGTGCAAAACGCTCCATCTTCCGGCGCTCGTCATTGAGAAGTGATCTGAGTGCGGCGCCACCTTCACCAACTAAAACGATTCCAGGACGACCGACTGCGCGATGAACCATATCTTGGTTCTTGTTTACATTTACTGCGGGGGAGACTGTCCATCCGCGACGAATCGACATCAAAACGCTAGCTCCTGCACCCGCCTGACCTTCAATAGATGCGTATGCCGCGCTACTTGCCATTCTCGTGAAATAGAAGAAACCGCCAAGAGCTGCGAGCGGGAAAGTTACAAATGCTCCATATCCAGGTCTTCCAAAGAGCGCGCCAAGACCAATTCCAACTCCCCAGAGA
>VERH01000012.1 GCA_018882735.1 Candidatus Nanopelagicaceae bacterium | reverse complement strand
TCTTTGAAGAACTTGCCACCTACTAAATCCACATCTTCTAGGAAGTGCCCATTTGGGGCTACGGGATTTACGATGGGCAACTCATAACGTTTACAAGTCGCCAAGTCATCGGCGCCAAATGCAGGTGCTTGATGAACTAGACCGGTTCCATCTTCAGTAGTCACGTAGTCGGCTAAAACCACAAAGTGGGCATCTGGGATATCAACTAAAGCGAAGGGGCGCTGATATTTAACCCGCTCTAGATCTTTACCGGATATTCGTTTAAGTTCAGTAAAGCCGGGCGCTACTTTCTCGGCAAGAGGCTCGGCAACGACCAGCACTTCCTGTTTTTCTTCGCCAGCAGTTCTCACTACCAAGTAAGTGACGTCTGGATTAACTGCGGCCGCCGTGTTCGAGACTAGTGTCCACGGAGTCGTTGTCCAGATAAGAAGACTTGCATTTAGCTCAGCGAGTTCCCCGCTTGTGATTGGGAATCGAACATATACAGAGGGATCTGTAACGGTCTCATAGCCTTGGGCTAACTCGTGATCAGAAAGGCCGGTGCCGCATCGCGGGCAATATGGAGCAACGCGATGGTCTTGGACCAGTAACCCCTTCTTGTGAATTTGAGCAAGCGACCACCAGACGCTCTCGATGTACTCATCTGACATAGTCCAATAAGCCTCATCGAAATCTACCCAGAAGCCCATTCGCTCAGTCATTTCGGTAAATGCATTTACATGTCGCTGGACTGATTCACGACACTTGTCATTGAATTTATCTATTCCAAATTTCTCAATATCGCCTTTACCTGAAAAACCTAACTCCTTTTCAACAGCAATCTCCACAGGAAGACCGTGGCAATCCCAACCTGCTTTTCGGATTACATGTTTACCCTTCATCGTGTGATAGCGAGGAAATACATCTTTAAATACCCGCGCTTCGATGTGGTGAGTTCCAGGCATTCCATTTGCGGTCGGAGGGCCTTCAAAAAAAGTCCATGATTCACCGCCAGCGCGTTGGCTTAGGCTCTTGTGAAATATTTCTTGTGTACTCCAGAAGGAGAGAATCTCTCGCTCAACTTTTGGGAGATCAATTTGAGGGCTAAGTGCCTCATAAGGTGACTTTGAAATGATCATCCCTTTCCAATCGAATTAGCCAATCTGACTAAATTCATAATTGGAGGGGCGATCTTTTGACCGCGGTACCACCCGCCTTATCCACCGATATTGGTAGATATCTTCGTGACCTTGTTGTCGGTTCTACGTGAGCCAGTTGGCTCATTTCTTTCGACTCGCTCTTGGGTGATAGCCCAGTCGTTGCGATTTTTTACAAGGGGTCTTGCGACAGAGCGAATTTTAGCCCATCGAACGGTGGCGAGTGGCATTTGAACCTAATAACCCCTAGCCTTCGGCGCTGTGGCGATAAAGAAGAAACTAGCAAAAGCGGTAGCTAAATTTAAGAAAGCTCCTGCCAAAAAGGTCGCTCCAAAGAAGAGCCCTGCGAAGAAAGCGGTTAAGAAAGCGCCAGCCAAAAAAGCTCCCGCCAAAAGAGTTCCAGTCAAGAAAGCGCCAGTCAAGAAAGCGCCAGCCAAAAAAGCTCCAGCCAAGAAAGCGCCAGTTAAGCCAACTCTGGCTAAGAAATTTCCACCAAAGAAGCCACAAGCAGAAATCATCAAAGGTCAACATAAGACAGCGCTAACAAGTAGCACCGCGAAAGGCGCCACGACCATTTCCGTTTATAAGCCAGAAATAGAGGCTAGTGATGTGGTGGTCGTTGAAGAGAAGCGACTGGTTCTTCCGCCACCTATTCGCAAACCTAAGCCAGGAAAGAAAGCTGCGCCGCTTAAGCCAATCAAGGCCGCGCCTCCTCCGCTAATTGTTGACGAGGGAGCTGAAAATTGGACCGCAACAGAGTTGAAATCAATTCGAAGCGAGCTTGCCAAGGATCTAATTCGGCTAAAGAAAGAGTTAGCTGAGGTAGAGAGCGAGATGAATGCGCTAATTGAAGCTTCAGGCGTTGGCGCCGGTGATGATCAAGCAGATGCTGGGGCTAAGACCTTTGAACGCGAACATGAGATGTCTCTTGTTTACAACGCCCGCGATATGGTCCTACAGACCGAGCGCGCATTAGAACGTATCGACACTAAGACTTATGGTCGATGTGAGGATTGTGGGAATCCAATTGGTAAGGCAAGGCTCCAAGTATTCCCGCGCGCAACGCTCTGCATGTTATGCAAACAGAAGGAAGAGCGCCGCTGAAGTCGTCCCGTGCTGAGCGCGCGCGACGACTATTCATCTCAATTGCGATTTCAATATTTGCTCTGGATCTAGCTTCCAAGAATTGGGCCGAGTCCTATCTTCAATATCGTGAACCAGTAAGAGTAATTGGTGATTTCTTGAAACTTAGTTACTCAACAAACTCTGGTGCGGCATTTAGTCTATTTACTGATGCCACATTACTTCTTTCTTCACTAAAATTAGCGGTCGTTGGCTTCATCATTTTCTACATGCGCAATCTCACCAATCCTCTCTGGGGCGCTGCTCTCGGTGGACTTCTAGGTGGAGTGGTGGGCAATCTTTACGATCGAGCGGTTAGACCGCCCGGAGTCTGGCGTGGCGAAGTCATTGATTGGATCGTGCTGCCGAATTGGCCCACTTTTAATATCGCCGATAGCGCGATTGTCTGTGCTGGTATTGCCATGACGATTTTGACGATGCGAAATATTCAACCCAAGGGCTCAAAAGACGGCCCGTTGGATGGTTCAAAATGACAGCGAGAGAGAAGCGGCTATTGCTCATAGATGAAACCCTGGAGGGTGAGCGGGTGGATGTGGCCCTTACTGGGTTGCTGGGATTATCTAGAAGTGCAGTAGCAGATCTTTTAAATGCCGGCGATGTATTGCAAGGAAAGAAACCATTAGCAAAGTCTGATCGGGTTAAAGCTGGGGATCGCCTTCAAGTTTTACTCCCTGCCGAAATCGATCCGCTTGATTTCACTCGAGTAGTAAGTGACGAACTAGATGTGGTCTATGACGACGCAGATGTTGTTGTAATTAATAAACCTGTAGGCGTTGCAGCTCATCCAAGTCCCGGCTGGCAAGGTCCAACAGTCTTAGGTGATCTGCTTTCACGTGGTTACCCAATTTCAACATCTGGAGCAGAAGAGCGAAAAGGAATTGTGCAAAGACTTGATGTTGGAACTACTGGATTAATGGTGGTCGCCAAGCACGAAGACTCTTACATTTCCTTGAAGAATCAATTTAGATCGAGAAGCGTCTCGAAGGTTTATCACGCCTTAGTTCAAGGGCATATGGAGCCAACAGAAGGAACTATTGACGCACCAATCGGCAGACACCCTAAAGAGGATTATCGATTTGCTGTTGTCGCAGATGGAAAACCGAGCGTCACCCACTTCTCATTGATTGAACTCTTGCCTGGTGCAACGCTTCTAAAAGTTGAGCTAGAGACTGGAAGAACTCATCAGATTCGAGTTCACTTCAGCGCGCTGCGCCATCCACTCGTAGGAGATCTTGCATATGGTGCCGATCCAGTTTTAGCAGCGCGACTTGAATTGAAGAGACCTTGGTTACACGCGATTGAACTCTCCTTTGATCAACCTTCTAGCGGGGAGCGGATCACGCTTACAAGTGAATATCCCCTGGACCTGAAACACGCCTTGACTTTGCTCGGCTCAGAGTCTTAACCCCGTTAGTCATATCAGGGGAGTAATCTCACCGCCCGTGAGCAAGGACTTCGTACACCTTCATGTACATACCGAGTACTCCATGCTCGATGGCGCCGCGCGAATAGATCAACTTGCCCAAGAAGTAGCTCGTCAAGGTAGCCCCGCCATTGCTATCACCGACCATGGCCATGTCTTTGGCGCCTTTGACTTCTATAAGAGCATGAAAGCCGTGGGAGTAAAACCAATTATTGGAATTGAGGCATATGTAGCGCCGGAATCTCGCCTAGATAAACGGCGCGTGAAGTGGGCTGAGGGCGGCGAAGATGATGTCTCAGCCGGTGGCGCCTACACTCACATGACAATTCTTGCTGAGAATAATGAAGGACTCTCTAATTTATTTAAGTTGGCATCGCTCGCTTCACTCGAAGGTTTTTATTACAAACCAAGAATGGATAAAGAGCTACTTACAAAGTATTCATCAGGACTAATTGCTACCTCAGGATGCGTCGCAGGAGAGATCCAGACTCGACTTCGAATGGGCGCTTACGAAGAGGCACGGAGCGCTGCCGCCACATATCGCGAGATCTTTGGCCCAGATAATTTCTATATCGAGCTAATGGATCATGACCTTGAGATTGAAAATCGAGTTAAATCCGATCTGCTTCGCCTTGCGAAAGATTTGGGATTGCCACTTCTGGCCACAAACGATCTTCACTACACCTTTGCCGAAGATGCAAAGCATCACGCTGCACTTCTCGCTGTCCAATCAGGAACCACTCTCTCTGATCCAAAGCGATTCAAGTTTGACAGTGAAGAGTTTTACTTGAAGGACGCCGCTACGATGCGCCATCTCTTCAAAGACTTAGAAGAGGCTTGCGATAACACGCTATTGATAGCCGAACGATGCAATGTAACGTTGCGCGAAAATGAGAATCTGCTTCCAAAATTCCCAGTCCCCGAGGGCGAAGACGAAAACTCTTGGTTGGTAAAACAAGCCCAGCTTGGACTCTCGAAGAAGTTTCCAGAAGGAGCAGATAAAGAACATCAAGATCGACTTGATTATGAACTTGGCGTTATGACCAAGATGGGTTTTGCCGGCTACTTCTTAGTAGTTGCCGATCTAGTCGCCCATGCAAAATCTGTCGGCATTCGCGTTGGGCCGGGTCGCGGTTCGGCAGCGGGATCCTTGGTCTCTTATTGCCTGGGAATCACCGCCCTTGATCCAATAAAGCATGGCCTGCTCTTTGAGCGCTTCTTAAATCCAGATCGAATTTCGATGCCCGATATTGATCTAGATTTCGATGAAAGAAGGCGCGGCGAGATGATCCGCTATGCGATTGATAAATATGGCGAAGATCGAGTTGCCCAGATCATCACCTACAACACCATTAAGTCCAAGCAATCCATAAAGGATGCCAGCAGAGTTTTAGGTTATCCCTTTGCAATCGGAGACCGCTTAACTAAAGCCCTTCCACCAGCCATCATGGGTAAGGACATCTCGTTAAGAGGGGTATTCGATAAGAACCATGAGCGATTCCAAGAAGCTCAGGAATTTCGCAATATTTACGAAGAGGACCAAGAAGCTAAAGCAATTGTTGACACAGCCCGTGGCCTAGAAGGACTTAAACGCCAATGGAGCGTGCACGCCGCTGGCGTCATCTTGAGTCGCGATCCGCTCTTAGATGTAATCCCAATCCAACGACGCGAAGCTGATGGTGCGGTAATAACTCAATTCGACATGATTGCTTGTGAATCCACAGGGCTCTTGAAGATGGATTTTCTAGGCCTGCGAAATCTCTCAGTACTCGATGATTGTTTATCAAATATTGAGAAGAATAGAAATGAACGAGTAGTTCTAGAGGAGTTAGAGCTAGCTGATAAGAAAACATTTGAACTCTTAGCGCGCGGAGAGACTTTGGGCGTATTCCAACTTGATAGCGCCCCAATTCGAGCCCTACTTCGCTCGATGAACCCGGATTCTTTCGAGGATATATCTGCTGTAATCGCTCTCTATCGCCCCGGTCCGATGGGAGTAAATGCTCATAATGATTATGCAGACCGAAAGAACAAACGTAAGCGGATTGAACCAATTCATCCAGAGCTATCCGAACCTCTCAAAGAGATCCTTGATGACACCTATGGATTGATTGTCTATCAAGAACAAGTAATGGCAATCGCCCAGAAAGTTGCAGGATTCTCACTAGCCCGCGCGGACTTATTGCGAAAGGCAATGGGTAAGAAAAATAAAGAAATTCTAGATAAAGAATACGTTCACTTCGAAGCGGGGATGAAGAAAAACGGATTCTCTAACTTGGCTATCGAAGAACTTTGGAAGACGCTAATTCCGTTCTCTGATTACGCATTCAATCGAGCTCATAGCGCGGGATATGGCGTAGTTTCTTTCTGGACTGCGTATCTAAAGGCGAATTACCCAACTGAGTACATGGCAGCCCTCTTATCAAGCGTTAAGGATGATAAAGATAAGTCTGCGCTCTACCTTAATGAGTGTCGCAGAATGGGAATCAAAGTCCTTCCACCCGATGTAAATGAGTCAGATTCGGAGTACACGCCGCGCGGCAAAGATATCCGCTTCGGTCTCGCAGCTATTCGCAATGTTGGCGAGAATGTTGTTTCCTCTGTCGTGAGGAATAGAAGTACTAAAGGACGGTACGCATCATTCGGTGACTTCTTAGCCAAGGTTGATGCGGTTGTCTGTAATAAGAAGACAATTGAATCACTGATTAAGGCAGGCGCATTTGATTCACTAGGAGATACCCGAAAGGGATTGATGGCGGTTCACCTCGAGGCTATCGAAGCGATTTCTGAAACAAAGCGCGCAGAATCAATTGGACAATTCGATTTGTTTGGTGGAAATGAATCACAGGGAGTGATTTCAGGAGTTGTATTGGATATCCCAACCGATGAATGGGAAAAGTCCTTGGCACTTTCTTATGAACGCGAAATGCTGGGGCTATACGTCTCAGATCATCCGTTACTTGGAGTCGAACATGTATTGCGGAGCGTTCGCGATGTCCCAGTCTCACAAATTTATGATGAACAAGTCGCGCATGAAAGTATCTTCACAATTGCCGGTCTGATAACTAGTGTCCAGCGAAAAGTTAGCCGACAAGGCTCAAATTGGGCGATAGTCACTGTAGAAGATCTTGAGGGTGCGATTGATGTCCTCTTCTTCTCTAACTCATATCAACAGCACGCGCTAAATCTCATTGAGGATCGCATCGTCGCAATTCGTGGCCGAGTTGATAAGCGCGAAGAGACGCCTAGATTTACAGCACTCGATCTCTCAATCCCAGATGTAAACCAAGCCCCAATCGGACCATTTGTAATTCGCGTTGAAGCTGAACGCTGCACTCCGCCATTAGTTGATCGGATGAAAGAGATTCTCCGTTCGCATCCTGGCACTAGAGAAGTGCACCTAAGGATTGAAGGGGGCGTAAAAGATACGACTTTTAGATTAGATGACGGATTGAAAATTACTGCTTCACCAAGCCTAAGCGCAGATTTAAAGTCAATACTTGGCCCAGACTGCCTTGTTTAGCGGCTTATCTAGCGCTCCTTAAATCTAGAGCGCGAGTTAATTCCTCTTTATCTAGAATGGGGCAGTGAATCCAGCTGATCTCTCTCTAATTGGAGCCCCTCTAATTAGAACGCTAGACCTCCGTGGCCAGCGCCTCTCTAAGAGCGGATATAAGTCGAAACTTCCAAGGGCTCGATTGGATGTAAAGGCGGCCCTCGCCCAAGTGGAGCCCATCATCGATGAGGTACGAAGCGGTGATGTAAGTACATTACTAAAACTCTCAGAACGATTTGATGGAATTAGTCCATCGGAGATCAGAGTTCCTAAAGCCAAGATTGAAGAGGCGCTAGACAAACTCGAACCCCAGCTCCGCGCTGTTATTGAAGAGTCGATTCGACGAGTTCGAATTGTTCATAAGGAACAGATTCGAGGGGAATCAACGGTCCGCGTTGTGGATGGTGGAGAGGTTGAAGAGCGTTGGATCCCAGTCGATCGCGTGGGTCTCTATGTCCCCGCCGGTCGCGCCATTTACCCCAGTTCGGTTGTGATGAATGTCTTGCCGGCGCAATTAGCTGGCGTTAAAAGTATCGCACTCGCATCTCCGCCACAGAGAGATAATGATGGCTGGCCAAACAATTTAGTCCTTGCGACCTGTGCCTTACTTGGAATTGATGAGATTTACGCAATAGGTGGCGCGCAAGCAATCGCTGCGCTCGCTCTGGGAATTAAAGACTCTTCCGGCGCGGTGATTAGCGAACCAGTCGATATTGTTACTGGGCCAGGAAACATTTATGTTGCTGCTGCAAAGCGAGCGCTTCGCGGAATAGTTGGAATAGATTCTGAGGCAGGTCCAACTGAGATTGCCGTGGTTGCCGATTCAACTGCCGTAGCAAAAGAAGTTGCGGCGGACTTAATCAGCCAGGCCGAACACGACACGATAGCCGCAGCCATCTTGATTACCGATTCGCTGGAACTCAAAGATGAAGTGATTAGAGAGCTGGGGATGCGAGTAAAACAAACCCGGCACAATCAACGAGTTATCGAAGCCTTAAGCGGTGAACAATCAGCGATTGTTCTAGTCGATGACTTAGATCAGGCGCTAGATGTTGCTAATGCTTATGCTGCTGAACACCTCGAGTTGTTAGTAAGTGATCCAGTAAGTGCAAGCAAGAAGATTAGAAATGCTGGCGCAGTCTTCCTGGGAAGGTACTCTCCAGTTTCATTAGGCGATTACCTTGCGGGCTCAAATCACGTACTTCCAACCGGAGGGTGCGCTTGTCACTCCAGCGGACTATCCGTCCAGACTTTCCTGCGTGGACTTCACTTTATTACTTATAACGAGCGAGCATTTCGCGAGATTGCTCCAAGCGTGGTCGCTTTTGCTGAAGCAGAAGATCTGCCTGCACATGGTGAGGCCATAAAGGCGCGGTTTGAGTTATGAATCAAAACTTCCCAGCGTGGCTACCGCTTCGAGCGGAGTTGAGCGAGCTGTCGCCATATGGAGCGCCACAAGTAGATGTTCCGGTTCGTCTAAATACAAATGAAAACCCCTACAACTTAAGTGATGAGTTACAAGAAGCTCTCTTGGCTGAGATTTCACGTTGCCTAAAAGATTTAAATCGCTATCCAGATAGAGATGCATTGGCGCTGCGCCAGGCGCTCGCTAACTCAATTAACACTTCTATGGGCGTCGAAGTGGACTCTTCTTCAATCTGGGCAGCAAATGGAAGTAATGAAATTATCCAGACCATTCTCTTGGCTTTCGAAGGAGGAGCGCTTGGTTTTGAGCCTTCATACTCCATGCATCCACTAATCTCAAAGGTTGTTGGTAAGAAATGGATCTCAATTCCTAGAGATGACAATTATGAAATTGGTGCTCCACAGATCGAAAAGGCTATTAGCGCCACAGAGGCAAAAATCGTCTTCATTACAACGCCTAATAATCCGACCGGAACCACAACTTCACTTGAGTCGATCTCGAAGATCGCAACCGCGCTAGCGTCTCGAAAAGGCTTAGTCGTCGTGGATGAGGCATATGGCGAATTCTCAAAAAACCCATCGGCAATTACTCTCATTAAGACCCATCCAAATCTCCTCGTATCAAAGACAATGAGTAAGGCCTTTGCATTTGCTGGCGCTCGCCTTGGCTATCTGATTGCCGACCCTAAAGTCATAGAGGCGCTTCAATTAGTTCGACTTCCATATCATTTGAGCGCCCTAACTCAAGCCGCCGCCTTAGCCGCGATTTCCAAGCAGAGTTCGTTAATAAAAGATGTGGAGCGCCTGCAAGAAGCCCGCGAAGAGGTCGCAAGAGAGATTCACTCGATGGGACTGAAGAGCTATCCAAGTGAGGCGAACTTCTTGCTCTTCTCTGGGTTTGCAGATTCCGCTGCAAAACTTTGGGAAGAGTTACTAAACCGGGGAGTTTTGGTGCGGGATGTGGGAATTCCTGGACATTTGCGAGTGACCATCGGAACTCGTGCCGAGAACCGAGCCTTTTTAGATGCTTTAAAGCAGACTGCAAAAATAAGAGTCGACCATCCAGAAGTTAGGGGATAATCAGAACATGGCAAGAATTTCAAAGGTGGAGCGCTCCACAAAAGAGTCCCAAGTTAAAGTCGAGCTAAATCTAGATGGAACGGGAAAGATTGAAGTCGATACCGGAGTTCCATTCTTTGATCACATGCTCTCGCAACTCGGCAAACACGCGGGCTTTGATCTAAGCGTTAAGACAAGTGGAGATGTTGAAGTTGATTCACACCACACCGTGGAGGACACCTCACTTGCTGTTGGCCAGGCGTTACGTGAGGCACTTGGGGATAAAACTGGAATTCGTCGCTTTGGTGATGCACTTGTTCCACTAGATGAAGTAATTGTCCAAGCTGCTGTAGACCTTTCCGGTCGCCCATATCTTGTACATAGACAACCCGAAATTGTGGAGTTGATTGGAACTTTCGATACCACCTTGGGCAAACACATCTGGGAATCATTTGTTGCCGAAGCGCGGATCGCTCTTCATATAAGGGTCATCGAGGGAAGAAATGCGCACCATGTTTTAGAGGCTCAATTCAAGGCGGTAGCGAGAGCGTTGCGCGATGCCGTCACACTTGATTCAAGGGTTTCAGGAGTCCCCTCAACTAAAGGCGTCCTCTGATGGGACGTAGATGACCAAACGTAACGCAATCGCAATTCTTGATTATGGGTCGGGAAATATCCGTTCCGCTCAGCGCGCACTAGAGCGAGTTGGATTGGATGTAGAAGTAACTTCTGACTTTGAGAGAGCTTTTGAATCTACCGGGTTAGTCGTTCCTGGAGTAGGCGCATTTGGAAGTTGCATGAATCAACTCCGCGCCGTTCGTGGCGACGATGTAATACGGGCTCGCTTCAATTCCCATAGACCAATTCTTGGAATTTGTGTCGGCATGCAAGTTCTCTTTGCAGGAAGTGATGAATCAAAGGAGGAAGGCTTAGCAATCCTTCCAAACAAGGTGAGTAAATTAAATGCTCCAATACTTCCGCACATTGGTTGGAATGAAGTTACTGGTGTAGCACCACTGGAATTGCTAAAGGGTATAAATGGTGAGCGGTTCTACTTTGTACACTCATACGCAACAAGAGAAGTCCCGGGCGATGCTAGAACTGGAATTTCAAACTATGGCGAAGATTTCATAGCCGCCCTTGAACTTGGCTCGCTAAGCGCTGTCCAATTCCATCCCGAAAAGAGCGGTGATGTTGGGCTGCAACTTCTTAAGAATTGGGCGGACGCGCTATGAGGAAATTGGAACTTCTACCTGCGGTGGATGTGAGAGGCGGAAAAGCAGTTCGCTTGGTACGAGGTGAATTGAGCGCCGAGACCCAATACGGCGCGCCACTTGAAGCCGCGCTCGCTTTCCAAGATGCGGGCGCAGAATGGATTCACTTAGTTGACCTTGATGCGGCATTTGGCACAGGCAGTAATCATGAATTGCTCCGGGAAGTTATCTCTAAACTGCAATTAAAGGTGGAACTCTCTGGTGGAATTAGAGATGAAGCATCTTTAACTAAAGCTTTGGCCACTGGATGCGAGCGGATCAATCTTGGAACAGCCGCGCTGGAGAGCCCAGAATGGACTGCTTCTGTAATCGCAAGATACGGGGAGCAAATCGCGGTGGGTCTTGATGTTCGAGGTAGAACGTTGGCTGCCCGCGGATGGACAAAAGAAGGTGGCGACTTATTTGAAACTCTTGCCCGTCTTGATAGCGAAGGGTGTGCTCGTTATGTAGTCACTGATGTAAATAAAGATGGCACGCTGCAAGGGCCAAACATCGAACTACTAAGAAGCGTATGCGAGATGACAAATCGACCGGTTATCGCATCAGGAGGTATCTCCTCTCTAGATGATTTGGTAAAACTTCGTGAACTTGTTGAAGTCGGGATTGAAGGCGCAATCGTGGGTAAGGCGCTTTATTCCGGAGCATTTACGCTGGAAGATGCATTGAAGGTAAGTCAATGAGTCTTGCTACGAGAATAATTCCTTGTCTTGATGTAGCTAAGGGAAGAGTTGTTAAAGGAATTAATTTCATTAATCTGAAAGAGGCTGGAGATCCAGTTGAGATGGCCGCCATTTACGCTAGTGAAGGCGCCGACGAAATTACCTTCCTTGACATAACCGCTAGCGCCGAAGGCAGAGGAACTACGCTTGATGTACTTCGTCGCACAGCAGAACAAGTATTTATCCCACTAACTGTCGGAGGCGGTATCTCCACCGCCGAAGATGTTAATCAGTTATTGAGAGCAGGAGCTGACAAGATTTCAATAAATACCGCAGCGATAAAGAATCCGGAACTCATTTCAGAGATTGTTGATCGATTCGGTACTCAAGTACTTGTCCTATCAGTAGATGCGAGGCGAGCGCGCACAAAATCTGGTTTCGAAGTTACAACACATGGCGGACGAGAGAGCGCCGATTTAGATGCCCTGGATTGGATTGAGAGCGCAACTTCTCGGGGAGTTGGAGAGATACTTTTGAACTCAATGGATAGGGATGGAACACGTTCTGGCTATGACTTGGAGATGATTCGAAGAGTCCGAGAGATTTGCGATACACCGCTAATTGCAAGCGGTGGCGCCGGCGACATCCAAGACTTCACTCGCGCACTTGCCGAAGGAGCTGATGCGCTACTTGCGGCGAGCGTCTTTCACTTCGGTATCTATCGAATCGCACAGATTAAAGAGGCGCTCAAGGGCGCTGGATATCAAGTGCGAGAGAGCTCCAAGTTAGGCAAGAATTAACCATGAACCCAACCTCGATTAATCTCGACGAGATTTTCAAGAGTGCGGATGACTTGGTGGCTGCGGTCCTACAAGATCACTTAACTAATGAAGTGTTAATGCTTGCCTGGATGAATAGAGAAGCCCTGGAGTTAACGCTCAAGACCGGAAAGGCCACGTTTTGGAGTAGAAGTCGGGGCGCAATCTGGATCAAGGGAGAGACTTCGGGTAATTATCAGGAAGTCATCTCACTTGCCTTGGATTGCGATCAGGATGCACTTCTTATCAAAGTTAAGAGTCATGGTCCTGCCTGTCACACAGGTGAAGTCAGCTGCTTTAATAGCAATCTTGGTGCGAACTAGATAATAATGACCATTTCTTTAGAAGAGTTTCGAGAGTTTGCAAAAACTCACAATGTAGTTCCCGTTGCCGAGAGTTTTCTTGCGGATAGTGAAACTCCACTAACGCTTTACGCAAAGTTAGCTGGACATCGAGAGAACACCTTCCTATTGGAATCTGCAGAACATGGCGGCGCTTGGTCTCGATATTCATTTATTGGAGTAAATAGCGAGGCAACGCTGACTGAGAAAAATGGCTTAGCAACCTGGATAGGAAGACCCCCAGCAGGTGCGCCAAGTGGCATAGAGCCTTTAGAAGCGCTTCGGATGGCTAGTTCACATTTAGTAACTCCGCAAATTAAAGGGCTACCAAGATTAACTAGCGGTCTAGTTGGTTACATGGGCTACGACGCAGTGCGAAGACTGGAGAAGTTACCAAGCGAACTTGAAGATCCGTTGAATCTTCCGGAGATGGCGTTCATGCTCACCACAGATCTTGCTATTTATGATCATCTCCAAGGAAGCGTGACCTTGATTGCAAATGCAATAAATTGGGATGGATCGGATGAGCGGGTCGATGAGGCATACAAATCTGCACTCTCTCGCTTAGATGAAATGAAAGTGGCTCTAAGTAATCCGCTAAAGAGTGAGATAGCGCATCTAGATGAGAAATCAATTCCTAACTACCATCGACATACCAGCAAAGAGCAATTTATCACCTCTGTTAACGAGATAAAGGAAGAGATCAAGCGCGGCGAAGCCTTCCAAGTTGTTCTCTCGCAACGATTCCAAATTGAGTCAAAGAGCGATCCTTACGATGTCTACCGGATGCTTCGGTTACACAATCCCAGTCCCTATATGTACCTATTTCGTTTTGCCGATGGCCTATCAGTTGTTGGCTCTAGCCCAGAAGCCCTTGTAAAAGTCACTGACGGCGAAGTGATGGTCCATCCGATTGCTGGAACTAGAAAACGTTCTCAAGATCAAGGCGAAGATATTCGACTAGGAGAAGAGCTACTTTCAGATCCAAAAGAGCGAGCAGAACACTTAATGCTTGTTGATTTGGGAAGAAATGATTTAGGAAGAGTCTGCGAATCTGGTTCTGTGAAAGTGGTTGAATTTATGCAACTGGAGCGCTATTCCCATGTGATGCATATAGTTTCAACGGTAGTAGGAAAACTTGGAAAGAATCGCCAGGCCGTTGATGCTCTCTATGCGGTCTTCCCAGCCGGAACGCTCTCCGGTGCCCCCAAGCCTCGTGCGATGGAGCTAATCGAAAGTCAAGAACCATTTCGTCGTGGAATTTATGGTGGCGCAATTGGATATGTAGATTTCACGGGAAATCTTGATACCTGCATCGCAATACGTACTGCAGTAATAAAGGATGGAATAGCGTATGTCCAAGCTGGTGCAGGAATTGTTGCGGACTCGATTCCGGAAAACGAAGAGGAAGAGTGTCGAAACAAAGCAGCTGCAGTCCTAGGGGCAATCAATGCAGCCAATAGCCTTCGGAGTCTTAAATGAGCGTCTTAGATTCAATCATCGAGGGGGTGCGATTAGATGAACAGTCGCGCCGGCTCTCTGAGGGAGAGCTAATGGAGCGCATCGCTAGCGCACCCAAGCCAAAGAGCGCCCTTGAAAACCTAAGAAGTGGCCAACTTTCATTGATTGCTGAGATAAAACGCTCATCACCGAGCAAAGGCAATTTATCTGAAATACCGGCGCCGAATTTACTTGCACGAATCTATGAAGAAAGTGGCGCAGCTGTTATTAGCGTGCTCACTGAAGAGCGAAGATTTAATGGCTCCCTCAAAGATTTCGCGTTGGTAAGAAATGAAGTGAGCCTGCCCATACTCCGAAAAGATTTTATGGTTAGCGAGTACTTGATTAGAGAGAGTCGCGCCTTTGGCGCCGATGTAGTTCTGCTAATTGTTGCGGCGCTTAGTGAGAGTGAATTACAGGATTTTTATACGCTCGCTACTGAGCTTGGCATGGATGTCTTAGTTGAGATTCATGATGAGAAAGAGCTGGAGCGTGCTCTTGCCATTTCACCAAAAATCCTTGGAGTCAACTCACGGAACTTAAGAACTCTTGATGTAGATACCTCAAGCTTTGATCGACTACTCCCGCAAATACCGAACTCAATTATTAAGGTTGCCGAATCAGGCATAAGTAACCTCGATGACATTCGAAACGCTCGAAAGGCTGGGGCGGATGCTGTTCTCGTGGGGGAGGCGTTAGTTCGCTCACCGGATCCAGGAAAAACTATTAGAAGTTTTCTAGAGAGCGCGGATTCATAATGACGCCTATGCGTATGAAAAGTAAGGTTACGTTATGACCACTGATCTGATGGGACACTTCGGCAGGTTCGGAGGACGGTTTGTGCCGGAAGCTCTCATCGGCGCGCTTGACGAATTATCTCGCGCACATCAAGAAGCGTTGAGCGATCCAACTTTTCAAGTTGAGCTAATGGAGTTGCACCGCACCTACACAGGTAGGCCATCGATAATCACAGAGGCAAAAAGGTTCTCTGAATATTGTGGTGGTGCGCGCATTTTCTTAAAGCGTGAAGATCTCAATCACACAGGAAGCCACAAAATAAACAATGTCCTGGGACAAGCTCTGCTTACAAAACGAATGGGAAAAAAGCGCATCATCGCCGAGACCGGTGCAGGTCAACATGGCGTGGCGTCCGCGACCGCAGCAGCTCTCCTTGGGCTCGAGTGCGTTGTTTACATGGGTGAAGAAGATACAAAACGTCAGGCTCTAAACGTGGCACGAATGAAATTGCTTGGCGCTGAAGTCATTCCAGTCACAACTGGGTCTAGGACTTTGAAAGATGCAATAAATGAAGCGATGCGAGATTGGGTCACCCATGTTGCGAATACTCATTATCTTCTCGGTACGGTAGCTGGGCCAGATCCATTTCCAACTATGGTTCGAGACTTTCATAAAATAATCGGCGATGAATCACGCGCCCAGATGTTGGAGTTAATTGGAAGACTTCCAGATGCAGTCCTTGCCTGCGTTGGCGGTGGATCGAATGCGATTGGAATCTTCTACGCATTTCTAAATGATCAATCAGTCCGCCTGATTGGCCTAGAAGCGGGTGGCGCTGGAGTAGAGACTGGAAAGCACGCCGCAACTATTGTTGGTGGTACTCCGGGAGTCTTACATGGCACGCGGACCTATGTTTTACAAGATGGCGATGGGCAAACACGTGAATCACATTCCATTTCAGCCGGACTTGATTACCCCGGCGTTGGACCTGAACATGCCTATCTACATGAGATTGGGCGAGCGGAGTATCGGGCAATTACTGATGATGAGGCGATGGAAGCATTCTCACTTCTTTCAAAGAGCGAAGGAATTATCCCCGCAATTGAGACGGCGCATGCACTTGCTGGAGCGATGAAGATTGGTAGAGAAATGGGCAAAGAAAATGGAAAAGAAACCACTCTTCTTATCAATCTCTCCGGAAGGGGAGATAAAGATGTACAAACCGCTGCAAAGTATTTCGGAATTCCGCTCTAAGGAATAAGTATCGGGCTCTTGAAATGTCACTTCTAGAAAAGAGTTTCGAGCTTGCTCGCGCTGAAAATCGCGCACTCCTAATTGGTTATCTTCCTGCAGGTTTTCCAACTCTGGATCGCTCAATCTTGGCAATCAAAGCCATGGCTGAAGGTGGAGTTGATGTTATCGAGGTGGGCCTGCCGTATAGCGATCCAGTAATGGATGGACCAGTAATTCAACAAGCTTCGGAAATGGCGCTCGCGAATGGATTCAAAACACGGGATGTTTTCAAAGTAGTTGCCGCAAGCCCTGCTCCAACGTTGGTGATGTCTTATTGGAATCCAATCGAGCGATTTGGAGTTGCTGAGTTTTCCGAGAATTTAAAGAAAGCTGGAGGAGAGGGCGTCATCACCCCTGATCTAACGATTGAAGAGTCGCAATCTTGGATAAGTTCAACTGATAAAGAGCAGCTACATCGTGTCTATGTAGTTGCGCCAAGTACAACCGATAATCGTCTTGCGAAGGTAACTAAACATTGCTCTGGTTTTATTTATGCGGCAAGCCTGATGGGTGTTACCGGCGCGCGAAGAGATGTTTCATCTGCGGCACAATCCTTGGTCGAGCGGGTAAAGAAGGTATCCAATACTCCAGTCTGTGTTGGGCTGGGGGTCTCGACGGGCGAGCAAGCTCGGGAGATATCTAAGTACGCAGACGGCGTGATCGTCGGCTCAGCCTTCATTAAGTTGATTCTCGACTCAAAAAGTGAATCGGAAGCTAATTTAAAGGTGAAATCCCTCGCAACCGAACTTGCGGCGGCGGTGCGCAGATAGCGGGTATGGCATAGAATTTTCAAGATTTAGAAAGCCCAAGCCGAGTAAATTGAAATAGAAAAGTTAAGGGAGTAAACGTGCCAAAAGAGCCTCGCCAGAAAGTCAGAGATGCCAAACCAAAGGGTGACACCCTTACTAGAAATCTTGTTTTAGGAATGGTTGGACTCGTAGTTCTATCTGGTGTCATCTTCACTTTTATGGATAAGCGCTCCGGTGGTGGCAGCGAAACCCCGATTGCAATTGAAAACTTGGACACCTCAAACCTTGGTGCGCCATTGTCGGCACAAGTTAGCGAAGCCGATGATTATGGAATTGTCTTCAATCCCGACTCCGCCCTAGAAATCAATATCTGGGAAGATTTCCAGTGTCCGTTCTGTAACTTCTTTGAGAAGGAGATGGGTGGCTACTTAGATGAGTTGATTAGGAATAAAGAGGCCAAGGTCGTCTATCACATGGCCTCCTTCTTGGGTCAAGAATCAGTTCGCGCATCGAATGCCGCGTATTGTGCAATTGATGAGGGTCGTTTCCTTGATTTCCATAAGGCGCTCTATCAAGTCCAAGGTAACGAGAATTCTGGACTCTTCTCCAATGAAAATCTGATTACTATCGGCAAGAAACTTGGTATCACTAACCAATCGTTTGCAGATTGCGTGAACGATAATAAGTACGGCGATAACGTGAAGAAAGTCGCTGAATCAATGAAGCCGAACAATGTCGAAGGAACGCCGACTGTTTTCATCAATGGAACTCGCTGGGAGCGAACCACTAGTGAATTCAAACTCGATGAGTTCAAGGCGGCGGTAGAAGCTGCAAAGCAGTAAGTAGGGAATCGGTGAAGTTCGCCAGCATTCCCTCGCCGGAACGATCCTTTATAGAGATTGGACCGTTGACGCTCCATTTCTATGCATTTTGCATCATGCTTGGAATCGTAGCGGCGGTGTTAATTGGTGGGCGAAGATATGTAGCGATGGGAGGCAAAGCCGGTGTTGTCGGTGACATCGCGATCTTTGCGGTACCTGCTGGCGTAATTGGTGGCCGGCTTTATCACGTAATAACTTCGCCGCAGGATTATTTTGGTCCGGGCGGTAATCCAATTGAAGCGTTGTACATCTGGCAGGGTGGGCTCGGCATTTGGGGAGCTATCTCGCTCGGCGCTGTTGCCGCTTATTTTGCCTACAAAAAGAGTTCTAATCGGGGTGAGATTTCTTTTGCCCAATTCGCCGATGCGATCGCCCCAGGGTTGTTAATTGCTCAAGCGATTGGGAGATTTGGAAATTGGTTTAATAAGGAGCTCTTTGGTCGACCGCTTGATGCTCCGTGGGCGCTTGAGATTCCATTCCGCTATCGACCAATTGGATACTCAAACTTTGAAACATTCCATCCAACTTTTTTGTATGAAGCGCTCTGGTGTTCGCTCGTTGCCCTGTTACTGATTTGGATCGGAAAGCGAGGGCATCTCGCAAGTGGCTCGCTCTTTGCTCTCTATGTAGGCGCATACTCATTTGGCCGCGGCTTGATTGAGATGATTCGGATTGATGAAGCAAATTTGATACTTGGGCTACGCCTAAATATCTGGACTAGTTTGATTCTACTTCTCGCCTCTGCCCTTGTTCTCTACCGGCTAAATTCTCAATCGGAAAAATCAAAGGAAAAAGAGAACTCAAGTAGTAAGGTTTGAACATGTCGCTACATGAGATTCACAAGCGCAACGAAGACCACAAGACCAATCGCGCTGGCTGGCTCCGCGCTGCGGTCCTTGGCGTAAATGATGGCCTGGTCTCAACTGCTTCATTGATGATTGGCGTTGTATCGGCTGGAAAGAATGATTTTGTACTTACTGCCGGTTCTGCCGCTATCGCAGCTGGCGCAATGTCGATGGCCGTTGGCGAGTATGTCTCGGTACGTTCACAGAACGATATTGAAGAATCCGATCGTCTCCTGGAGAAAGAACATCTCGAATTAGATCCAGAAGGTGAACTTGAGGAGTTAACCCAGATCTACCAAGCGCGAGGTTTATCTAGAGGGACTGCAGAGAAAGTCGCCCGAGAGTTACACGAACATGATGCTCTTGGCGCTCACTTGCGCGACGAACTAGGACAATTTGAAGCTACTAAAGCAAGACCATTACAGGCCGCGATTGCATCGGCTCTTAGCTTTACTGCCGGGGGATTGATTCCCTTTGTTGGCGCCTTTGCCCCGACCCTCGGAGATAAGGCGATTTCCATTATTGGCTTTTCATTTATCGGATTAGTAATGGCGGGGATTGTGAGCGCAAAAACCGCGGGATCGAAAGTTGGACGGACAACTCTTCGTATCGTTCTAGGCGGAGCGCTAGGTATGGCGATTACCGCAGGCGTCGGCCAGATCGCTCATATCTCTGGTATCTAACTTATTTGGTAGATTCTCCCTTCCTACGGGCCATCGCCGTCCCTTCAAAATAGATCTAAAAGACTCAAGGGACTTCTACGCCTCTCGAGTCTGAAGATGGAGCGAGATGGCAATCTCTGAAAAACTCTTTAGCGCTCTGCCGGAGCGCAGCGGTCTTTATGACCCTGCCTTCGAGCATGATGCCTGCGGAGTCGCCATGGTCGCAACTCTTAATAAAGAGGCAACGCACGAGATTGTTCAACAAGGTTTAGAGGCGCTTCGCAATCTTGATCACCGCGGCGCATCAGGCGCAGAAGTTAATAGCGGTGACGGTGCGGGCATAATGATTCGCGTTCCGGACCACTTCTTACGGACAGAAGTTCAATTTGATCTTCCAAATCCTAGCGAGTACGCAGTCGGCATTGCTTTTCTTCCAAAAGATTTTCAAGCGCTGAATCGCCTTAATGATTTGGCGAAGGAAGAGGGTTTGCGAGTTTTAGGTTGGCGAAGCGTTCCAATTAATTCATCGAGCCTTGGCGCAACTGCGCTATCGGTGATGCCAGATTTCAAGATGCTCTTTCTTGCCGGGCTTGGTGGCGAATCTGGGATTGCATTAGATCGCCTCGCTTTCTGCTTCCGGAAACGAGTAGAGCATCAGCTCCCGCTTTACTTCGCTTCGCTTTCCGCACAAACAATTGTCTACAAGGGAATGCTTACCACACACCAGCTCTCAGAATTCTTTCCCGATTTAAATGATCCAAAGTTGCAATCGCCCTTCGCCTTAGTTCACTCGCGATTCTCCACCAATACTTTTCCATCTTGGCCGCTTGCCCACCCGTATAGATTCATCGCGCACAACGGAGAGATAAACACAGTTAAAGGAAATCGAAATTGGATGGCAGCGCGAGAGGCGCTCCTTGAAAGTGATTTGATTCCTGGCGATCTCAAACGACTCTTTCCGATCGTTGATCCTCAAGGAAGTGACTCGGCATCTTTTGATGAGGTTTTAGAACTTCTCTATCTCGGCGGGAGATCTCTTCCACATGCTGTCTTGATGATGATCCCAGAAGCGTGGGAGAACCACGAAACGATGTCACAACTTCGGCGCGATTTCTATCGCTTCCATTCCGCATTGATGGAGCCATGGGATGGCCCAGCATGTATAACTTTTACAGATGGCCACCAAATTGGAGCTGTGTTAGATCGAAACGGACTTCGCCCTAGTCGCTTCTGGATTACAAATGATGGCTTAGTCGTACTCGCAAGTGAAGTTGGCGTACTCGATATCCCACAAGATCGAGTCCTACGAAAAGGTCGACTTCAACCAGGAAAGATGTTCCTCGTCGACCTAGATGAAGGTCGAGTTATCGAAGATGATGAGATTAAAGATTCACTTGCTTCATCAGCCCCTTACGGAGAGTGGTTGCACGCGGGAATGGTTAGGTTAGAAGATATTCCTGCCCGCGAACACATTTTCTATCCACACTCCTCGGTATTACGTCGCCAAAGAGCATTTGGATATACCGAAGAAGAACTCCGCTTAATCATTACGCCAATGGCCAGAAGTGGCGCAGAACCAATCGGTTCGATGGGAACAGATACTCCGGTCGCCGTTCTCTCGGAGAAACCAAGGCTCCTCTTTGATTACTTTTCACAACTCTTCGCTCAAGTCACTAATCCGCCTCTTGATGCAATTAGAGAAGAGTTGGTTACTTCACTCGGAGGATCTATCGGTCCTGAGCACAATCTCCTGGACCCTGGCCCTTCATCCTGTCGACAAATAAGTCTTGATTTTCCTGTAATTGATAATGATCAACTCGCCAAAATAATTAATGTAAATGCAGATGGCAGCCATCCTGGGTTATCTGCATATGTAGTTCGTGGCCTATTCCAAATTGCTGAAGGCGGGCAAGGGCTAAGAGATCGATTGGAAGAGATAAGAGGCGAGGTATCTAGAGCCATAAAAGAAGGTGCACGGATTATCGTCTTATCCGACCGAGATGGAGATGGCGAGAACGCTCCTATTCCTTCACTATTGTTAACTGCTGCGGTACATCATCATCTCATCCGTGAGAAAACTAGAACCAAAGTCGGACTAGTCGTTGAAACTGGGGAAGTACGCGAAGTTCATCATGTTGCGCTCTTGATTGGGTATGGAGCAGCGGCGGTAAATCCCTACTTAGCTATGGAGTCCGCTGAAGATCTAGTGCTTCAAGGTGTGATCACCGATCTTTCTGCCGAGAAAGCTGTCTACAACTTAATTAAGTCGCTCGGCAAAGGTGTACTTAAAGTCATGTCGAAGATGGGAATCTCAACAATCGCTTCTTACACCGGCGCGCAAGTCTTTGAGGCTCTTGGTCTTTCACAAGAATTAATCGATGAGTACTTTGTTGGAACAACCTCTCGACTCGGTGGAGTTGGGCTAGATGTAATAGCGGAAGAGACCATTAAGCGACATCACATCGCCTATCCGCCGGGCGGTGAGATACCAAACACGAAGCGACTACCTATCGGTGGGGAGTACCAATGGCGTCGCGATGGTGAACCGCATCTATTCGATCCAGAAACTGTATTCGCACTTCAGCACGCTACTCGTTCAAAGCGATACGACATCTTCAAGCGCTACACCACTCGAATCGACGAACAATCTAAGGCGCTTATGACGCTACGAGGGCTCTTCACATTTAAAGAAGGAGTCCGTAACTCCATTCCAATCGAAGAGGTAGAGCCTATTTCTGAGATAGTGAAACGATTCTCAACGGGCGCGATGTCCTATGGATCTATCTCACAAGAAGCCCACGAAACTCTGGCGATTGCAATGAATCGCCTCGGCGCTAAATCAAATACCGGCGAAGGTGGCGAAGATCCAGATCGCTATAAGCCGCTAGAGAATGGCGACTGGAAGCGCTCTGCCATTAAACAAGTTGCATCTGGAAGATTTGGCGTCACGAGTGAATACCTAGTTAACGCTGATGACATCCAGATAAAGATGGCGCAAGGAGCTAAGCCAGGAGAAGGTGGTCAGCTTCCAGGAAATAAGGTCTATCCCTGGATTGCAAAGACTCGTCACTCCACACCTGGCGTTGGCTTGATTTCACCTCCACCTCATCACGATATCTATTCAATTGAAGACCTAGCGCAATTAATTCACGATCTAAAGAATTCAAATCGCGATGCTCGAATCCATGTAAAACTTGTGGCGCAAGTTGGCGTGGGAACAGTCGCGGCTGGCGTAAGTAAGGCACACGCAGATGTAGTTCTTATCTCAGGTCACGATGGTGGAACTGGGGCTTCACCTCTTACATCTTTAAAGCACGCAGGTGCGCCATGGGAATTAGGACTAGCTGAGACCCAACAGACGCTAATCCTCAATGGGCTACGCGATCGCATAGTTGTTCAAACTGACGGCCAGATGAAGACTGGTAGAGATGTAATCATCGCCGCCCTCCTTGGCGCCGAAGAGTTTGGTTTTGCAACCGCGCCATTAGTTGTTTCTGGTTGCGTGATGATGCGCGTCTGTCATCTAGATACTTGTCCAGTCGGTGTTGCAACCCAGAACCCAAAACTTCGCGAGCGCTTTACCGGAAAGCCTGAATTCGTCCAGACTTTCTTTGAATACATAGCTGAAGAGGTCCGTGAATGGCTCGCCAAACTTGGCTTTAGAACGCTTGCTGAGGCAATTGGCCAAGTTGAGTTGCTAGATACGAAAAAGGCAATCGCTCACTGGAAAGCATCAGGACTTAACCTTGAACCGATTCTTAAGTTTCCAGATCTAACTAAATACAAGGCGCGTAAACGAGAAGTTGAACAAGACCATGGTCTATCCGGGGCGCTCGATAACGAACTACTTAAACTAGCTGCGCCGGCACTTCTAACGGGAGCGCATCTAGCTATCTCACTTCCTGTAAGAAATAGGAATCGCACGGTGGGAACCATTCTCGGCTCTGAGGTCACTAAGAGATTTGGTGGCGCGGGTTTACCTGAAGATACGATCGAAGTGACGCTTCATGGATCTGCAGGTCAATCACTGGGCGCATTTATTCCCCGCGGACTCACCATTCGCTTATACGGCGACACTAATGATCACTTAGGAAAGGGAATATCTGGCGGAAGAGTGATTGTCCGTCCTGACGAAAAGGCGCTCTTTGACTCGGAAAAGAATGTCATTGCAGGCAATGTCGTCGGCTATGGCGCAACAAGCGGTGAGATCTTTGTCCGCGGAGTTGTGGGAGAGCGCTTCTGTGTAAGAAATTCTGGCGCTACTGCAGTCGTTGAAGGCGCTGGCGATCATGGCTGCGAATATATGACGGGCGGAGAAGTTGTAGTACTAGGAAAGACGGGAAGAAATTTCGCTGCGGGTATGTCGGGTGGCGTTGCCTATTTACTAGATCTAGATCCTCGTTTAGTTAACACCGAGATGGTAGATCTTCAAGAAGTACCAGCTGAGGACAATTCTCGACTTGAAAGGATCGTCTCTAGGTTTTTTGCGGAGACCGGTTCGAACGTAGCATCCGAATTACTAAAGGATTGGGGTAAATCAATCAAGCGATTTACAAGAGTCATGCCACGCGACTATGCGCGCGTTCTAAAAGTTATGTCTGAGGCGCAAAAGTCTGGCAAAGACCAAGATCGCGCAATCATGGAGGTGCTAAATGGCTGATCCAAAGGGATTTATGAAGTTTGAGCGCGAGACTCCAAAGCGCCGTCCAGTCGATGTGCGGATAAGAGATTGGCGCGAAGTTTACGAAGAGCAAGAATTCTCATCGCTCCAACGTCAAGCTGGTCGCTGTATGGATTGCGGTATCCCGTTCTGTCACCAAGGTTGCCCACTCGGGAATCTGATTCCAGAATGGAACGACTTAATTTGGCGAAACGAGAAGGTTGATGCGATCGATCGCCTCCATGCCACAAATAACTTTCCTGAATTTACCGGCAGACTTTGTCCTGCCCCGTGCGAGACCTCTTGCGTTCTGGGTATAAATCAAGATCCAGTTACTATCAAGCAGATTGAGCTGCGCACGATTGAAGAGGCATTCCAAGCTGGAAATGTACGCCCGCTCCAACCTGATCGAATTACTGGAAAGACAGTTGCCGTTATCGGCTCCGGCCCAGCCGGACTAGCGGCAGCCCAACAACTAACTCGAGCCGGCCACACCGTAGTTGTTTATGAACGCGCGGAGAAGATCGGCGGATTACTTCGCTATGGCATACCGGAATTTAAAATGGAGAAATCTATTCTTGATCGCCGACTAAATCAGATGCAACGCGAAGGCACGAGATTCCGCCCGGGCATCAACGTGGGAGTTGATTTAACGGCGAGTGAATTGAAATCTCGCTATGACTCGGTGGTTCTTGCCGTTGGTGCGACTCAAGCTAGAGATTTAAATATTCCAGGGCGGGAAGCAAGAGGAGTGCATCAAGCAATGGAGTATTTACCTTGGGGCAACAAACAGGCTCTTGGTGAATTAAATGAGGCTCCTGCTATTAACGCGCAAGGAAAGAAAGTGATAATTCTTGGCGGCGGCGATACTGGTGCAGACTGTTTAGGGACCGCAATTAGACAAGGCGCAGCGCACATAACCCAGATCGAAATCATGCCGCGACCAACCGATGAGCGGCCTTCTTCGCAACCATGGCCAACCTATCCAATGGTTTACCGAGTTAGTAGCGCACACGAAGAGGCGGGCGAGCGTCTCTATTCGATTGCAACTCAAGAGTTTGTAAAGGATGAGAGCGGAAATCTAATTGGACTGAAGGTGATTGAAACAGCTTTTGAGAATGGAAAGTTTGAGCCGGTTGCTGGAACTGAGAAAGTTATCGAAGCTGATCTAGTTTTCCTAGCACTTGGCTTTACTGGAATAGAGGAAAATAGATTAGTCAAAGATCTTGAACTCAAACTCGATGCCCGAGGAAATATAAAACGCGATGAGAACTTTGCAACAAACGTGGAGAATGTCTTTGTATGTGGCGATGCCGGTCGCGGACAATCACTTATCGTGTGGGCAATCGCAGAAGGACGAAGCACGGCGGCTGCTGTCGATCAACATCTAATGGGGCGCACACAACTACCTTCACCAATCGAGCATGACTCAAAACCGTTAACGGTTTGATTCATGATTCAACTGAGTTGATGGAATAAGGTTCTCCAATGCGTAGAGCGAAGATTGTCTGCACGCTTGGTCCCGCGGTTGAAAGCCCAGACGGGATTGCATCCCTTATTGATGCGGGCATGAATGTAGCCCGTCTAAATCTTTCTCATGGCGAGTACGCGGAGCACCAAGCTCGTCTAGATTTAGTTAGAAGTACTGCCGCGAAGAAGGGAACCTCGGTTGCGATATTGGTTGACCTACAAGGTCCCAAAATTCGACTAGGTAGATTTGAGAGTGGTCCGCACGATTTAAAGGTGAATGATCTCCTCACAATCACCATAGAAGATATCGTGGGCACCAAGGATCGAGTAAGTACTACCTACAAGGGATTACCGAAAGATTGCAAAGCTGGGGATCGTATTCTCATTGATGACGGAAAAGTCGCAGTCGAAGTAATCGATGTAACAGCGAACGAGGTCAGAACAAAGTGCGTAGAGGCCGGTCCGATCTCGAATAACAAGGGCTTGAATCTTCCCGGCGTTGCAGTTTCAGTTCCGGCGCTCTCTGAGAAAGATATTGACGATCTTAAGTGGGGGCTAAAAGCGGGCGCTGATTTCATCGCCCTATCGTTTGTGCGAAGCGCGAAAGATATCGATGGCGCACATAGCGTGATGAAGGAATTAGGTATACATCGTCCGGTAATTGCAAAGATCGAAAAGCCACAAGCTGTCGACAATCTAGAAGAGATCATAAAAGCCTTTGATGGAATTATGGTTGCTCGTGGTGATCTCGGAGTTGAGATGCCAATCGAAGATATTCCGCTTGTTCAAAAGCGGTGCATCACTCTCGCTCGCGAAGAGGCGAAACCTGTGATCGTCGCTACCCAGATGCTTGATTCCATGATCACAAATTCAAGGCCAACACGAGCCGAAGCCACAGATTGCGCCAACGCCGTTCTTGATGGTGCGGATGCGCTGATGCTCTCTGGTGAAACTAGCGTGGGAAGCTATCCGATTGAAGCGGTTAAAACGATGGCGCGCATAATAGAAAAGACTGAAACAGATGCCCTTCACTTAATCCCAGCGCTTTTACATAATCCAAGAACTAAGGGTGGAGCAATCACTAAGGCAGCCACAGAAGTAGGCCAAGTCATAGGAGCAAAAGTCCTCGCAACATTTACTAAATCAGGGGATTCAGCCCGACGTATGTCTCGATTGCGTAGCAATATCCCAGTCGTTGCGCTAACCCCAGATGAGACAACTTATAGACAACTTGCGCTCTCTTGGGGTGTGGAGCCCTTCATTACCCCACTTGTTAAGACAACCGATGAGATGGTCAAGCAAGTCGATGCGATTCTGATTGAAGAGAATCGGGTAACTAAAGGTGAAGCGATCATGATCGTTGCAGGTTCACCTCCTGGAATACCTGGATCTACTAATGCAATGCGGGTGCACATCATTGGTGACGCTGTGGGTGGCGTTGCTGCTGCTTATCGCTAAACTAAACCTTCTTCGCCTCGGTACTCCAACGGTAGAGAGGACGGTCTCAAAAACCGTATAGTGTCGGTTCGAATCCGACTCGAGGCACATGATTGGGCACATGACCAGCAAGCGAATCCTTATTGCCGAAGATGAAACTCTCATCCGGATGGATCTTGCCGAAATGCTCCGCGAGAATGGTTATGAAGTAATCGGTGAAGCCACAAATGGCGAAGAAGCAATCGCGCTAGCCGATGAATTAAAGCCAGATCTAGCAATTCTAGATGTGAAGATGCCAAAGCTAGATGGAATCACCGCCGCCGAAAAGATAGTAAAGATTGCTCCAGTCTTAATGCTTACCGCTTTTAGTCAGAAAGATTTAGTTGAACGAGCGCTAGATGCTGGAGTTATGGCTTATGTAGTTAAGCCATTCACTATCGATGATTTGATTCCAGCGATTGAAATTGCGACAACACGTCATGCCCAGATGATTGCTTTGCAAAACGAAGTAGCGGATTTGACCGAGCGCTTAGAGACGCGAAAGTTGGTAGATCGGGCTAAGGGGATTCTCATGCAGGCGATGAAATTAAGCGAGCCAGATGCTTTTAAGTGGATCCAACGGACAGCCATGGATAAGCGGGTCTCCATGAAACAGGTTGCCGAAGCCGTTATCGACCCCTCGAGAGCCCAAAACTGGTAATAGTCCACTATTTGGGATTTTTTGTTACATGATGTTTACCTTTTCAGGTAAATCGGCATTGTCACAATAAGAGAGGCTCATCTAAACTGCCCCATCCCGCGAGTCCGGAATTCGCGGACAAATGAAAGGTAAAAATGAAGAAGCTTCGCTTAACTTCGGTTGCTGCAGCAGCCGCATTAGCAGCAGCGTCGCTGGTTGCTTATGCACCGGCATCAAATGCAGCAGCTAAGACAATCACAATCGGTTTCCAGGGCCCACTAACTGGCGAGGAAGCACAGGTTGGACAAGATGAGTTGGCTGGCGTTCTATACGCAGTCAGACTTTTCAATGCAAAGAACAAGGGCAAGTACGTCGTTAGAGTCGTACAAGCTGATGACCAGGGAGATCCTGCACAAGCTGCAAAGGTTGCTCCTGGAATCGCATCAAATAATAAGATCATCGGACTTGTCGGTCCTGCATACTCAGGCGCGACAATTGCATCGCTTCCTTTCTACAAGCAGCGCTTGCTCCCAATGATTTCTCCATCAGCAACACGCGTATCAATCACAGACCCAGCTTCACCAGGTGGAGCACTCGGTCTTCCTGTTTTCCATCGCGTAGTTGTAACTGACAAGGTTCAGGGACCATCACTCTTCAAGCTTGCTACAAAGGGTGTTGCAACTCCTAAGGTATTCATAGTTGACGACCAATCCGCATACGGAGTTGGACTTGTTGATTACATGAAGCCTGCAATTCCAGCTGGTCAATCAGTTGGTTTTGATAGCGTTTCAGATAAGACCACAGACTGGTCTGCAACAGTTTCCAAGATCAAGACCGCTGGTGCAAACGTTGTTATTTACACCGGTTACTTCCCACAGGCAGCTGTATTCTTCAAGCAGCTCCGTGATAGCGGTTACACAGGCATCTTGGCTGGCGGCGACGGCGTTCTAAGCCCAAGCTTCGTAACTCTTGCTCCTGCATCAGTTCTCGAGGGCGTTCGCCTAACAGCTGGAACTGTTCCTTTGGCTGATATCTCCACCAAGCTAGAGGCAGACTTCAAGAAGAAGATGGGCAAGGCTTCAGGCGTTTATGCGGCTGAGTCAATTGATGCCGCAAACATCTTCCTAAGCTGCATCGCTAAGGGCGTTTCAACACGCGCTGCAATGCTCTCCTGCGTCAAGGCATTCAAGGGCAAGTCACTAACAGGTGCTGCTCTTAGCTTCGATGCAAACGGTGACGTTGCTGGCGGCGCAATGAACGGCTTCGAAGTTCGTGGCGGCGCAATCAAGTTCACTGGACCAGTTAAGTAAGACTGGTAACTAGTTAAGAACTAGATAAAAAGTAGTACCCGTGGGCAGGTCGCTTAGGCGATCTGCCCACGGACAATAAGTAAACTTGTAAGGTACATTGAAGAGAAGTGCAATAAGTGATCAATAAGTGATCAGTAAGTGATCAATGTGAGAGCAATAAGAGGGATGGTGTAGCGCTTGATCGGTAACTTTCTCGATCAGTTCTGGTCGCTGACATTCGGTGGCTTAAGCCTCGGATTCATCTACATCCTTATCGCACTCGGATACACCATGGTCTATGGAGTACTCCGTATGATCAACTTCGCAAACTCTGAAGTATTCATGATTGCCACTTTCGCCACCATCATCATCGTCCGAGATGTTTACAAGTTCACCCAGACCTCTGAATACGCCACCGGATTTCGACTCTGGTTGATTCTAGGCACCGCCTTACTCGCCTCGATGCTAGTAGCGGGAGTTCTCTCTGTCTTAATTGAAATTGTCGCGTATCGCAGATTGCGAAGAATGAATTCAGGAATTTTAGCTCCATTAATTTCGGCAATCGGCGTATCCATGGTTTTGGCCGAGTCGGTTCGAATCATGTCTGATTCCCGTCCGGTTGCCAGTCCGCGCGCAATGGAGAAGTCTTTTATAGGTAAATTCTTTGATGCCGATATCCGACTAGATAACACAATCATAATTATCGCGGCAATAATTCTTCTAATACTTCTTCTCGCTTTCGTAAATAAAACTCGTCTTGGAAAGGCAATCCGCGCGGTATCGATGAATGGAAATGCTGCGAAGTTGATGGGTATAAATATCGATGGAGTTGTTTCGATTACATTCCTCGTAGGTGGCCTTATGACTGGAGCTGCTGGTTTCTTTTATGTCCTTAAGTACGAGAACACTTCATTCAGTATTGGATTTGAGTTAGGAATCGCGGCTTTCACCGCAGCAATTCTTGGCGGTATCGGAAACATCAAAGGCGCCTTCTATGGGGGGTTAGCGTTAGGACTTCTTGAAACTTACGCATCCTTCTTCCTGGGAACTCAATGGAAGGCCGTCACAGTATTCGTAGTCTTAGTTCTTATTCTCTACACGAAGCCAAACGGGTTATTTGGTGAAGCTATGACCCAAACGAGGGCATGATGATTAATTTAAGAGATAAAGGCGCGGAAATTTGGGAGAGAGCGAACCGACCACAACGCGTCTTGATGGCTATTTCGTTTATCGCAATGGCTGCGGCGCTTCCATTCCTAGGTGGCACATTCCTAAACACGCCGATTGCTGACTATCAATCAGTTCTTGTTTACCCAATCGCGATGTTCGTGCTTATGGCAATCGGCC
This sequence comes from Candidatus Nanopelagicaceae bacterium, assembly GCA_018882735.1. Lineage (GTDB taxonomy): Bacteria > Actinomycetota > Actinomycetes > Nanopelagicales > Nanopelagicaceae > MAG-120802. Next base: position 2,891 of record VERH01000012.1, on the reverse strand, counting down.
TCAACATAGTTATTGGTAAGAGCGGACTACTTGATCTTGGCTATGTCGCATTCTTTGCAATTGGCGCTTACACGATGGGACTTCTTGGTACTCGCACAAGCTTGAATACCTGGGAGATTCTCCCCATCGGTATTGCGATGGCGATGTTCTCTGGAATCATCCTCGGAGTTCCAGCGCTAAAGCTTCGCGGAGATTACCTAGCGATTATCACACTTGGATTCGGTGAGATTATTCGTATTGTTGCGCTAAATCTTGAGGTGCTTGGTCGCTCGGGTGGAATCATCGGTATTCCAACCCCGCCACCGATCTTTGGAATCGAATATGCATTCGATAGCCACCGGATTTATTACTGGACACTCTTAATCATTATCCTCTTTGCAATTTGGATGGTCCGTCGCCTCTCGGTTCGTCGCGCTGGTCGCGCCTGGGAATCAATTAGGCAAGATGAGGATGCCGCTGAATTGATGGGAGTTCCAACCTTCAAGTACAAAGTTTGGGCCTTCGTCCTGGGTGCCTCTGTTGGAGGCGCAGCCGGAGTTTTTTACGCATCTAAGACTCTTTTTATTGCTCCAGATAACTTCACGCTTCAGATTTCAATCCTCATTCTCGCTTGCGTTGTTTTCGGCGGAATGGGCAACATCTGGGGCGTTATCGCCGGAGCAGTGATTTTGGGCTACCTCCCAGATCGAATCCGCTTCCTCTCTGATGCTCGACTTCTAGTCTTTGGCTTAGTACTCGTAATCATGATGAATCTTCGTCCTGACGGATTACTCCCACGCAAGAAGCGTGAAAAGGCTCTTCCAAATAAGGAGAAGCCATGAGTACATCAATCCTCTCCTTAAGGAATGTAACGATGCGCTTTGGCGGGGTGACCGCTCTTAACGATGTCACTTTTGATGTGAAAGAGAAGGAAATTCTGGGCCTCATTGGCCCAAATGGCGCCGGAAAGACGACGGTTTTCAACGTTATAACGGGCGTTTACCAAATCACCTCTGGTTCAATCGAGTTTCAAGGTAAGTCTCTAGCGGGGGAGAAGCGTTACAAAATTACTCGTAGCGGTATTGCAAGAACCTTCCAGAACATCCGCCTTTGGGGCGATATGACCGCGCTCGAGAATGTCATGACCGCAACTGATACCCATAAGCGTTCTGGGTTGGTTGGTGGGCTATTTGGATCACCGATCTCACGGAGAGAAGAGAAGCGTGACAAGAAACGCGCGCAAGAATTATTAGATTTCATCGGAATTGGTGAATACGGAGATCGCCTAGCGAAAAATCTTCCATATGGAGTTCAACGTCGCCTTGAGATTGCACGCGCATTGGGAACAGAGCCGAAGTTGATTCTTCTCGATGAACCCGCAGCCGGTTTTAACCCTGCTGAAAAAGTCGAGCTGGCAAAGGTCATCAGAAAGATTAGAGATGCTGGCTACACAATCTTATTAATCGAGCATGACATGTCCTTGGTGATGAAGGTTTCGGATCGAGTTGTCGTTCTTGATTTTGGACAGAAAATCGCCGATAACACGCCTCAGAAAGTTCAAGATGATCCTCGAGTAATCGAGGCATATTTGGGAGTGCCAGAAGATGCGTCTTGAGATAAGAGACCTAAGAGTCGCCTATGGAAAGATTGAAGCCCTAAAGGGAATTTCGATTACCGTTAATCAAGGTGAGATTGTCTCGCTAATTGGCGCCAACGGAGCGGGAAAGACCACTCTGCTAAAGACGATTTCTGGATTATTAAGTCCAACATCGGGAAGTATTGAGTATGACGGCAAGAGCATTCTTGGCTCTAAGGCCCACCAACGAGTCCATCTAGGAATATCACAAGCTCCGGAAGGTCGCGGTATTTTTCCTGGGCTAACAGTCCTTGAGAATCTCGAGCTTGGCACATACCACTTGAAGTCTAAGAAGAGTGAGATGCAAGAAGATTTAGAGATGGTTTATGGATTGTTCCCAAGACTTAAGGAGCGCACCGCTCAAGCTGGTGGAACTCTCTCGGGAGGGGAACAACAGATGCTCGCTATCGGTCGCGCACTTATGGCAAAGCCGAAGGTTTTGCTTCTTGATGAACCTTCAATGGGCCTTGCCCCCCAGATGATTGCCAATATTTTTAGAATCATCACTCAAATTAACAAATTGGGCGTCACGATCCTGTTGGTGGAACAGAATGCTCAACAAGCGCTCTCGCGTTCAGATCGCGCATATGTTCTAGAGACCGGTTCAATCACAAAGGAAGCTCGTGGAAAGGATCTCCTAAATGATCCGCACGTTAAGTCGGCTTACCTTGGAACTGGCGCGCACGAACTAGATTAGTTTGCTATTTCCGTTCGGCAAGAATTAAACAAGTAATTCGAGCGGTACAAGTTCGCTCGCCATTCTCATTAGTAATCTCAACGTTATAAGAACATAGCGTTTTGCCAAGCGTGATTGCAGTAGCGACAGCGGTAACCACGCCAGAAGTAGCGGACTTGTGGTGAGTGGCATTGATATCTACACCAACTATCCGGCGAGTTGGCCCGGCATGAAGTTGGGTTCCAACCGAACCGAGGCTTTCGGCTAGAACAACATTTGCTCCACCATGTAGCAGTCCGAGAGGTTGGGTATTTCCTTCGACCGGCATGGTGCCGACGAGACGTTCTGGTGAGGCTTCGATAATCTCAATACCCATCTTCTTATCGAGCGTGCCTCGCCCGCGCTCCCGAAGAACTTCCATGAAATCAATCATGCGAGGATTCTAGGTGGCGGTGCCTAGGATTGTCTTTGATGAAGCGACGAATCCTTCTAATTGATGGACACTCACTTGCCTATAGGGCTTTTTATGCCCTGCCGCTAGAGAATTTTTCGACTTCTTCCGGCCAGCACACAAATGCTATTTATGGCTTTGCATCGATG